>NZ_CP087112.1:1211519-1514398 GCF_025643255.1 Halomonas sp. 7T
CTGCCGCGTTGTAATGACTATTTGGTCGCGGCACGGTGTAAAGATCCAAGAGCGGGACACATACGTTCATCAGTAATACCGCAAACGCCACCGCGTCTGGGTAGCCACCTAGCGTACGGATGATGATCACCAATACGCCAATACCGACCCCATAAATCAGCTTTCCACGTTGGCTAGTCGCGGCGGAAACGGGGTCAGTGGCGATAAAAAATGCGCCGAATAGGGTGGCACCTGTCAGCAAGTGAAACAGCGGCGAGGCAAAGTGACTGGGGTCGCTGGCATAAAACAGTGCCGCCAGCAGTGTCATGCTGCTTAGCATGGCGACGGGGATATGCCAGCTGATAATGCGCTTGGCGATTAGCGCTAGCCCGCCTGCCAGCCAAGCCAGTGCCACGTTGCGCCAAGCGCTGAGCGTGCCTTCGGGAAGCGGCTGGCTAGCCCAGAATTCGCTGGCCAGCACCGCCTCACCTTTGTGCTTGAAGGTATCGAGCGGCGTGGCACCGCTGAGGGCATCCAGTGCTGTGGGAGGCAGCATGCCGATAATCTGCGCCCAGAGCGTCGGGCTGAATAGCGTTTCGATCGAAAGGGGCTGGGGGGGCGCCCAAAGCGTCATATACGTTGGAAATGACACCAACAGTAGGGCGTAGCCCACCATAGCAGGGTTGAACGGGTTGTGGCCTAAGCCGCCATAAAGCTGCTTAGCGACCACTACCGCCGCTAACACGCCTACTGCGATGAGCCACCAGGGGCTGGCGGGCGGTAGAGAGATGCCCAACAGTACGCCGGTAAGTAGCGCACTGGAATCCTGCAGTGCTGGCCTAACCGGGCGCTGACGTAGCGTCATTATCAGCGCTTCAGCGCCAACAGCCAATAACCCGGCCAGCAGCACGTTACTGATCACACCCAGCCCGAAATAGTACGTCATGGCCGCTATGCCCGGCAGGGTCGCTACAATAACCCAGCGCATGAGATGGGCAGTGGATGGGGCAGCGCCTACCTGAGAGGCGTGCATCATACTCATATGGTGCTGTCCTTTTGCGTTGCGTTGGCGCGTGCTTCTGCAAGACGTGCCTCTGCCGCTTTGAGGTTCTCTTGGGCAGTGGCAAGCTGGGTTTCTAAATCTTCAAAACGCTGCTTGGGCGCCTGTTCGGCGGCCCTGGCCAAGACTTTTTCGGCTTTTTTAACGGCCGCCTTGGCGGCCGTTTGGGCAATACGCAGGCTGCGTAGGTCGGCTTCTGGAGCGGCGTCATCGCCAGCGCTACTCGGCGCCGATTTTTGAGTGTGGGCAAGGCGTGCCTGGCGGCGGGCCTTTTTTTCTGCATCTTCCCGCGCTATGCGCGCCTGGCGGAACTCAAAGCGGTGCTTGGCGTGCTCGGCTTTTGCGCTTTCAATCTGCTTTAAGCGGATGCGCTGTTTTGCTGAGCGATAATCCTCCACCAGTGGAATAAAGCTTGGGCACACAAAGCTGCAGGCACCGCACTCAATACAGTCGAACAGATTTAATGTTTCAAGCGTACTGTCGCTCTCGGCCCGTGCATACCAGTGCAGCTGCTGAGGGAGCAGCTGAGCGGGGCATACGAGTTCGCAGGCGCCGCAGCGAATGCAGGGCGATTCAACGGGCGCTGGCGGCAGCTCGGCAAGCGTGGCGGCGATCAAACAGTTCGTGGTTTTCGTCACCGGTGTATCTAACGTCGTCAGCGGTGTACCCATCATAGGGCCGCCTACAATGACTTGGTGAAGCTGGTGAGGATCTAAACCAGCTCCCTTTAACAGGCTGGCAACCGGCGTTCCCAGGCGCACCCAGACGTTTCCTGGACGGCTGATAGCATCGCCGGTTAGCGTCACAATCCGCTCAACCAGCGGCTTGCCATCGCGCACGGCGTGAAACGCCGCCAAGAGCGTGCCAGGGTTATGGCACAGCGTGCCTACATCGGCAGGCAACCCACCGCTGGGCACGTCACGGTTAAGCACCTTTTTGATGAGCTGGCGCTCGCCACCGCTGGGGTAGCGGGTCTCGATAACCTTGAGCGCGATGGTCGCCGGGTGCTGCATCTGGGAAAGCGCCTGCGTTAAGGCGCTAATGGCTTCAGGCTTGTTGTCTTCAATCCCAATAACGATGGTTTGCGCACCGCAGAGCCTGGCGATGAGCTGGGCACCTTCCAATACATCGGCGGCGTAGTGGCGCAGGGTAAGGTCGTCGGCCGTGATATATGGCTCGCACTCGGCGGCGTTAATCACTAGCGTGTCTATGACATTATGCTCAGCGACTTTAGCTTTAATGTGAGTGGGAAACCCCGCTCCTCCTAAGCCGGCGAGCCCGCTGCTCTCTAGCCTTTCGAGCAGCGCGGCAGGGGCCGCGGTTCGCCAGTCCAGCGGTGGGAGCGTTTCCCAGCGGTCCAGCCCATCGGCTTCAATGGTAATCGCTGTGTCGTCAACGTGGGTAACGGTACCGCTTATACTGGCGTGTAGGTGGGCGGAAATCATGCCGTTGCGCTGGGCAATTAAGCTGCCTACGTTGACGTTTTCGCCGACGACAACGCAGGGTGTTGCGGGGTTGCCAGCATGTTGCTTTAAAGGAAGCGTTACCTGTGATGGCAGTGGCGCGGCCTGCAAAGGTGATTGATTGGAGCGAGCTTTGCGCTCGGGCGGGTAAATGCCGCCTGGAAACTCATAGGCGGGCATGTTCACTCCTGTCTTGGGGGCGGTCGCTTGCAATTATCGCAGAGGCGCCGATTAACGGCTGCCACTGGCTAAGCGGCTTGCTTCTCGGCAGCATATCAATGCAATCCACCGGGCAAGGGGCAACGCATAAGTCGCAGCCGGTGCACTCATCTTCAATGACGGTATGCATCTGTTTAGCAGCCCCAATGATGGCATCGACGGGGCACGCCTGAATGCACTTGGTGCATCCAATACACTCTGCTTCGCGAATAAAAGCGACGGTATCTTCCGTCGCTGCTTCACCATCTAACGGTTCTGGTTCCCGGCCTAACAAGTCGGCTAATGCATGAATGGTCGCGTCGCCGCCAGGCGGGCATTTGTTGATGGCATCGCCTTGGTTAATGGCTTCAGCATAAGGGCGACAGCCGGGGTAGCCGCATTGACCGCATTGGGTTTGCGGGAGCAGCGTATTAATTTGCTCTACCAGCGGGTTCTCTTCACTCTTGAAACGCTCGCTGGCCATACCTAGCAGTGCTCCAAACAGAATCCCTAAGCCCGTAAGCACGCCAATGGCGCTAATAATGCCCCACCAGGAAAAAGTTTCGCCCATGGGTTACCCCTGCACCAAGCCAGAAAAACCAAGAAATGCCAGCGACATAAGGCTTGCAGTAATCATTGCGATGGCTGCTCCCTTAAACGGCACGGGAATATCAGCACTGGCGAGACGCTCGCGCATAGCGGCGAACAGCACCAAAATCAACGAGAAGCCTAGTGCGGCGCCTAGGCCATAAAGCGTCGTGTGGAAAAAGCTCAGCTCACGGTTTAGTGACAGCAGCGCTACCCCGAGAACGGCACAGTTAGTGGTGATCAGCGGCAAAAAAATACCCAGCACCTGATGCAGCAGCGGACTGAGCTGGCGCACCATGATTTCAGTGAACTGTACGACGGCAGCAATCACCACAATAAAGCTAATGGTACGCAGGTAGGTAATATCAAACGGCACCAGAAGACCGTGATACACCACGTAGCTGGCAGCGGAGGCCAGCGTTAACACAAAGGTGGTGGCCAGCGACATGCCCATTGCTGATTCCAGCTTGTTGGAAACGCCCATAAAGGGGCATAGCCCTAAAAACTGTACCAGGACGAAGTTATTAACCAGTGCAGTGCTGATCAAAATGATAAAGAGTTCACTCATGGCGGGGTATTGTGCGTAGAAATAGTCTCTTTGGCTAGCGGTGGTGCATAAAGTCGCACCTGATGTCGGCCCGCTTTTTTCGCCTCATAAAGGGCTTGGTCGGCGGTGCTCATTAATGCAGACGCAGTTAGGCCGTCATTCACATTCAGGGAGCTGATACCAATGCTAAAGGTAACGTGTGGGGAGACCGGTGAAAACGCATGGGGATAGTTAAGCGCATCAATGGCCATTGTAATGGTGTTGGCTAAACGGTGAGCTTCGCCGACAGGCATCTCTGCAAGAACAGAGAACTCTTCGCCGCCTGTGCGTGCAATCACAACGTCATGACGTTCAGCTAACTCCTGAAGTTTTTTGCCGACCGTTGTCAGACAGTGGTCTCCCTTAGGGTGGCCATAATTGTCATTAAAGAGCTTGAAATGGTCAATATCGAGCATCATCACAGCGACCGACGTGTTATTGGCTATTGCTTGTTCTACGGCGCGCTGTAGCTCTTGATCAAAAAGACGGCGATTAGGCAAGCCGGTCAAGGTATCGTGCGTGGAAAGAACGCTCAGTTTTTCATTGAGCTGACGCTGGTGAGTAAACTGATGCTCAAACGTTCTAGCGAGAAGGCCAATCTCGTCATTGCGTGAAGAAAGTTCATGTTGAAAAGCAGGTTGCGTGTCGAGCTGTTGAGTGAGTCGGGTGAGTTTGCGCAGCGGAGTTAAAATCATGTGTTGCAATAATACTAGGACGGCCACAATCACCAGGAACATCATGACGCCAGTCCAGATCAGCACATAGCGTAATGAACGTAGGCCTGCTAAGTAGCGGTCGCGTTGAAGGCGGCTGCTGATAGCAATAGTAGCGCCAGGCTGGTAAGCAGCCAGATAACGCTCGGCAAGCACGGTGTTACCCATAATCGTCGAGGTGGTCCGAGATTCAGGCAGTGATGACACTGTGCGTACCGTCAACGATAGCGGCATACCGGTGAGTTCACTTAGCACGCTCAGCCAGTCACTGTTCATGGCGCGGACTTTAAATAGCCAGCCAGTGGGCGGACCGCTAGAGTCAGTGCGCAGAATTGGGCTGGACGCGACCATGGTCGGCGAGGGGTGGGTATAAAGTACATTGTGCTCTTTGTCGCTATCTTCTTGGATGAAGCGCTGCATTGAGACTACATAAGGCATCATCCAGCTGCACGCTTGGGTAGCCGTTTCACAGGTTTGATACTGCCCTGTAGTAGGGTTCAAGCCGCCAAGAAAGTGCACCTCACCATCGGCGTTAAAAAAAGCCATCAATTTATAGCGCATCTCTTCAAACATGCTCTGGCTAAAGTTCACCTCGGCGTAGCGCGGGTAGTTGCCTTGAACAAATTCGTAGGTGTCATCCCAAGTGGCCCAGTCGCGTGCCTGGGCAAGTAGCTGCTGCTTGTTGACGATAACACTGCGTTCAAGCCGATCCATTTCATTAACAATTATCGACTGCTCTTCTCTATATAGAGCCGGGAAAAAAACAAGCTTGGTTAACAGGCCCAGTGTGATCACTGCCAATAAAAACACGCCCGCAAGGGCAATCAAAAAGCGCAAGCGCAGCGAGGCGGTACAGTGATGAGCCATAGAGCATCTCGGGTGAACGTCAGATTGGGCTATTATTTTTATTTTGGATAATAAAAGGGCAGAGGCGTAAAACCTCTGCCCTTTGCGGTTAACATAGTGAAGTTACGTGACGCGCTGACCTGGCTCTGCGCCGGAGTCGGGGGAGAGCAGGTAAATGCCCTCGCTATCAGCGGACGCCAGCACCATGCCTTCTGAAACGCCAAAACGCATTTTACGCGGCGCCAAGTTAGCCACCATCACCGTTAAGCGGCCCTCTAGCGCTTCTGGCGAGTAAGCTGATCGAATGCCTGAAAAAACGTTGCGGGTTTCGCCGCCCAAATCCAGGGTTAGCTGCAGAAGTTTATCAGCGCCTTCAACGTATTGTGCTTTTGCGATGCGCACAATGCGCAGGTCGACCTTGGCGAAGTCTTCAAAGCTGATTTCTGCGGCAACTGGGTCATCTGCCAAGGGGCCTTTAGGCGTGTTTTTCAGCTTTTGCTCTTCCACTAAATCTTCCTTGGAGGCTTCAATCATAGCGTCGATTTTTTCACGCTCAACCCGCGTCATGAGCGGTTTAAACTTATCGATAGGGTGATTAACCAGTACATCTCCGCGGCTTTCCCAGTCTAACGAGTCAAGCTTTAGAAATTCCCTAGCGTGCTCGGCCATAACAGGAACCACGGGGGCAAGGTAGACCATTAATTGACGGAATAGGTTAATACCTACCGAACAAATCTCTAACACTTCGTTATCACGGCCATCCTGTTTAGCCAGCGCCCATGGCTCTTTTTCCGCAATATAGGTATTCGCTTCATCCGCCAGCTCCATGATTTTGCGCATGGCGCGGCTGAATTCACGTGTTTCAAAATCAGCGGCTATGTCATCCCCTGCGCTGATAAAACGCGCGACCATTTGGGGTTCAGCGCAATGCTCGGAGAGCGTGCCGTTGCCGAGCTTTTTGACGAAGCCCGCACAGCGGCTGGCGATGTTCACGACCTTGCCGACGAGGTCAGAATTCACCCGAGCAGAGAAGTCATCGAGATTGAGGTCCAGATCGTCCACTTTCGAGGTGAGCTTAGCGGCAAAATAGTAGCGCAAGTATTCCGGGTTAAGATGCTCGGCATAGGTAGCGGCCTTTATGAAAGTGCCGCGGGACTTGGACATCTTAGCGCCATCGACGGTTAAGAAGCCGTGGCAATTAACCGCTGTGGGGGTACGAAGGTCGGCGCCGTGGAGCATGGCAGGCCAAAACAGCGCATGGAAGTAAACAATATCTTTGCCGATAAAGTGGTAGATCTCGGCGTCTGAGTCCTTTTTCCAGAAGCTATCGAAATCAATACCGTCACGCTCGCATAGGTTTTTAAAGCTCGCCAAATAACCAATGGGAGCGTCTAGCCATACATAGAAGTACTTACCCGGCGCGTCGGGAATTTCAAAGCCAAAGTATGGTGCGTCACGGGAGATATCCCACTCGTTAAACCCGGACTCAAACCACTCCATTAGCTTGTTGCGAATTTGCGGCTGAACGTGACCGTTATTAATCCACTGTTGAAGAAACTCGGCAAAGTCAGGCAGCTTAAAGAAGTAGTGCGTAGAGCTGCGTACTTCGGGGGTTGCGCCTGAAATCGCTGAAACCGGATTGATCAAATCTGCCGGCGTGTAGGTGGCGCCACACTTTTCGCAGTTATCACCATACTGGTCGTCGGCGCCGCATTTAGGGCAGGTGCCTTTAATAAAGCGGTCTGCCAGGAACAACCCTTTTTGTGGGTCAAACATCTGCTCGATATCGCGCGTGGCAATATGGCTTTTATCGCGCAAGCGTGTATAAATCAGCTCGCTGAAGTAGCGGTTTTCATCGGAATGGGTGGAGTGATAGTTATCAAACCCAACCCCAAAACGTGCAAAGTCTTCCTGGTGGTCTTGTGAGACCCGCGCGATTAACGCTTCTGGCGTAATGCCTTCCTGCTCAGCGCGCAGCATAATGGCCGTGCCATGGGCATCGTCGGCGCAAACGTAGTAGCACTGCTGACCACGACTTTTTTGAAAACGTACCCAAATATCCGTTTGAATGTACTCAAGTAAGTGACCGAGGTGAATCGCTCCGTTAGCGTAAGGGAGCGCGCTGGTCACCAGAATGTTGCGCGGGGCAGTGTTAGACATGGTGAAGGATACTTCCGGTTAGGCCATAACAAATAAAGACGGCGAAGGGTAAGTACGCTTCGCCGGTAACGTAAGGAACCTCGGATTAACTATTGCATTCGTAACGTTAATCAGAGGCTCCGTGAACTCGCACAATAAAGCGGTAAATGGACAACGCTTTATTGCCACACGCTGCCGTTTTGATGCTGGCAACGTTGTTTAACACTAGTAGAGCGCTTGCTCTTCTTGTACCACTTCGCGTAGGACGTTTAAAAATAGCTTGTCAGCGTCCGAGTGCTCAGCTGGGTCTTCAGGGATATGCACGCTGGTGGTATCTGATATTTCGTTGGCAATGCGAGCCATCGCCGACGCGCTATTGCCCTCAGAAAGATGCTGACGAGCAATGGCAAGCGACTGCTCAAGAATTTTTGGATCTTGCAGCAATTTACGGATAAAGCCATGAAGCTCATTGATGATACGCGTTTTTTGAATTTCTGATGCGGACATTAGGGCTCTCCTTAAAGCCGCGCTTGGCGGCACCAAGCGGAATAATTATTGCTTTGACCATAGCACTTTTTCAACGACCAAGCATGCCTTGCTCGGCCGTATACGGTGGATATATTGAACAGTAATTTACAGGGTTAGGCGCCCTGCTTTGTGTTTGACGGGGTTCGCGTACTGTTCAAGCCAGTAGGGGCGCAGGGCTTCGGGTACACTGGCTAAGCGGGCTTTGAACCGCTCTCTGTCCTGTCGGGTAATTGTCTTGCGGGCCACCAGCTCTGGCGCGTCACCCAGGGCTTCCAACGCAAGATAATGGCTTGGAAATAAGCGATAGCCGCCAATAACTTGCCGATCAATTTCTGCTGCTACTTCGCCGGGCGTGGCCACATCGGCACTGACTGGGGTGCCGAACTTAAGCTGTACGCGCCCCTTGGAGCCTGTAATGCCCGCCACGATCGAGCGAATATCTTCAAATTCGCTCTTAGCGTAACTGCCTTGAGTGGCCACATCGTGAAGCTCTTGGGCTTTTTGCAGGTCGCAGGGGTCGTACTCGTAGCTAATGGAAACCGGTACTAGCTTCAATTCGGCAATGGCGTCGCCAAACTCCATATCACGCTCTGCATTGCGCCTGGCCATTATGAGCATTTTGATAATCGCGGGGTCGGTATGATCAATACCGTTTTTGGCACGCCCTTCACGTTGGGCCATCCAGATAGAGTGCTGGTCGACGGTAATAGAGTGACGTATATAAGCGGAAAGCTGTTGATAGGCCGCTAGCATAGCGCGCTTACCCCGGGCGCTGCGCGGCACAATAAAGCTCTTATTGAGGCGCATAAGATCGGTAACGTATGGCTTTTTCAGCAAATTGTCACCAATCGCGATACGCACGGTATCGCGATTGGCCTGGTAGAGCGCGTAATTAACAAACGCTGGATCCAACGAAATATCACGATGGTTCCCGATAAATAAATAGGCGCTGTGATTGTCGAGTTTATCAAGCCCGGCCACGTCGAATTCATCCGTGGTCGTGCGAATCATACGCTCCATATAATGGGCAATACGCATTTGAAAATCACGTACGGTGGTGACACCTTTTACCTCTCGGCGCACGGCGTAGCTTGCCAAGCTGCGCGCTAGAGGAGGCGCCCATTTGGCTAAGCGCGGTAGACGAAACTGCGTCAGCGCATCCAGGAGTTCGCTGTCATGGGTAAGGCGCGCAAGAACGTCTTTGACCTCATGATCCATGTAGGGACGAATATCGGCCCAAGGGTCATTGGCGGGGTCAGCATTGGGTGCGTTGTTGTGTTGAGTCATGCGATCCGTTGGGTGTTAAGCAAAAGTAAGTCAAGATTCAGTATTCAGTGCTAGCCAAAAGTAGCCATTAGGCTTCTTGATGCGCGGCAGGTTCCCGCTGTGTTTCACCGCCAAGCCACTCTAACAAGCGGATGACATCGTCGGAGAGTGCCTGTGCCATCAAAATAAAATCGGTTTCCAGCCTTGCCAAGGCGTCGTCACCATCATCAGCGTGGTCTGCCTCTTCAATCAGTGCGTCGCCAAAACGCAGCGATTTCAGCGCTAAATCATCGTGGAGCACAAAGCTTAAGCGGCCTTCCAGGCTGATGGCGAGTTTGCTGGCTTGGCGGCCACTTTCAAGTAATTGCTGTATTTCATCACTATCTAAATCGACTTGGCGCGCCCGTAAAACGCCGTCGTCGCCTTTGGCTTTTAGCTCCACCTGATCGCCCAGTTGCAGGTCGGAAGGGCGGCTGGCAGGGTCACCAAGCCATGTGGTCATGGCGCGAATAGGCAGCGTTTGGGATGAGATTGGCGTGGCTTTTAAGCTGCCAAGGGTTTCACGCAGCAGGTCCAGAATATCTTCGGCACGAGTGCGTGAGCTAGCATTAATGCCAATCAAGTGGCGGCGTGTATCCCACCATAGGTCAATTTTTTGGCTACGCACAAACGCACGGGGCAACAGCTCCTCCGTAACCTGCTCTTTTAAAGCGGTTCTTTCTTTGCGGGTAACTTTGCGGCCTTCGCTGGCTTCAATATCCGCGACTTTCTCGTCGACCTCTTCCTTCACGACGGAGGCGGGTAGCAGGCGCTCCTGGCGCAACGCTGAAATCAGCCGATGCCCTTGGATTTCGTGCAGCAATTGCCCTGCGCCTAGGCGGCCTGCGGGGGCTGTCCAGCCAAGCCGGCGTGCATCGGCATTACCCAGAGGCTTGGCTGCATGGGTATCAAGTGCGCTTTCTAACGCTGAACTGTCTAGTTCAGGGGCGCCATGCAGGCGATATAAATGCAGGTGCTTAAACCACATGTCACCAATCCTATTTAAAAGGTGGCACATTATGTCGAAAGCAGACCTTTCCTGCTAGCACCCCGGGGAATGTCGTACTGTTGCGTACGTTTTAAACTTGTGTTTGATTGGGGGCTGTTTTACCAACTCGCTCAACCACACACAGTTATTGAAGAGCAGTTATTAAAAACAGTGATTGAAAAGGAGGCACGATGTCTGGGGCAATTACACACGTAGGTATGCGGGTTCGCGGCTATCACCTGGATGGCTATGGCCACGTGAATAATGCGCGATATCTTGAATTTATGGAGGAGGGTCGTTGGGCTTTTTTCGATGAACATCCGAGCTTGATTAAGCAACTGCATCAGGCGGGCTATGCGTTTGTAGTGGTTAATTTGAATATTGACTATCGCGCAGCGGCGGTACAAAACGATGATCTTCGTGTATTGACGGGGATTGTTGAGGTAGGCGAGCGCAGCGCGCTTTGTCATCACCGCATTCTGCGCAAAGATGACACTTTAGTCGCTCAGGCCGACCTTACGTTTGTGCTATTGGATATGAAAGCCAACAAGGCGGCGGCGATCGACGGTGATGTGCGTGACGTACTTAAGGGGCTTGTTGTCACAAAAGAAGCATTTACCGCGTAATAAGCGAAGGCGACCCCCTGACTGCCCTTGGTGCTTATGCAGTGGTATGATGGCAGAGTATCTGCGCGCCGTCCTATTGTACTGTTTTCGTTTGTACAATTGGGGGCGGCATTTTTAAGCGCTTTCAACTCTCGCAGTGCCAATGCAGTGCAAAGGATCTGACTTTCATGGGTGACATCGCCAGAGAAATCTTGCCCGTCAATATTGAAGACGAGCTCAAGCAGTCGTACCTCGACTATGCGATGAGTGTCATTATCGGTCGCGCGCTTCCCGACGTGCGCGATGGCCTCAAGCCTGTTCACCGGCGTGTGCTGTTTGCCATGCATGAACTGGGTAATGACTGGAATAAACCGTACAAGAAATCGGCGCGTGTTGTCGGCGATGTCATCGGTAAATACCACCCGCACGGTGACAGTGCGGTATATGACACCATCGTACGTATGGCCCAGCACTTCTCCATGCGTCACGTACTGGTCGATGGCCAAGGTAACTTTGGTTCTATCGACGGTGACAGTGCCGCCGCTATGCGTTACACCGAGGTGCGCATGGCGCGCCTCGCTCACGAGCTTTTGGCCGATCTTGAAAAAGATACGGTTGACTGGGTTGATAACTACGACGGCACTGAACGCATTCCTGAGGTCATGCCGACGAAAGTCCCCAATTTGCTAATTAACGGCTCGTCGGGCATTGCGGTGGGTATGGCCACCAATATTCCGCCGCATAATATGCGGGAGGTCATTGATGGCTGTTTGGCATTAATCGATGACTATACGCTCACCGTTGATGACCTGATGCAGTACATCCCCGGCCCGGATTTTCCCACCGGTGGCATTATTAATGGCCGTGCTGGCATTTTAGATGCTTACCGCACGGGGCGTGGGCGCATTTACGTGCGTGCCTGCCACACCATTGAGCATCACGATAAGAGTGGTCGTGATCACATCATTATCTCTGAGCTGCCCTATCAGGTGAATAAAGCGCGGCTGATTGAGAAAATCGCTGAGCTGGTGAAAGAGAAAAAGATTGAAGGCATCGCCGAGCTGCGTGACGAGTCCGATAAAGACGGCTTGCGCGTGGTGATTGAAGTAAAACGCGGCGAGTCTGGCGACGTTGTGGTGAATAACCTGTTTGCCCAAACACAGCTGCAAAACGTGTTTGGTATTAATATGGTGGCGCTTGAAAATGGCCAGCCACGTACGCTCAATCTTAAAGAGATGCTCGAAGCGTTTATTCGCCATCGCCGTGAAGTGGTTACTCGCCGCACGCTGTATGAGCTGAAGAAAGCCCGTGAGCGTGGTCATTTGTTGGAAGGTTTGGCTGTCGCCATTTCTAACATCGACGAAGTCATCGAGCTGATTAAGGCATCGCCCAACGCCGCCGAAGCGCGCGAAAAGCTGCTCGCTAAAATCTGGCAGCCGGGCCAGGTGACCGCCATGCTGGAGCGCGCTGGCGCTACCTCTTGCAAGCCGGAAGACCTTGATGAAGGGTTTGGTCTTAACCCCTCGGCAACCGAGTACCGCCTGTCGCCTGCCCAGGCTCAGGCCATCCTTGAGCTTCGCTTACATCGCTTAACCGGCCTTGAAACAGAGAAGCTGCTCAGCGAATACCTGACGATTCTTGAAAAAATTGCTGAGTTCACGGCAATTTTGGCGTCACCTGATCGGCTAATGGAAGTAATCCGTGAAGAGCTGCACGCCGTGCGTGACCAGTTTGGTGATGACCGCCGCACGGAAATTCAGGCCAGCCATTTAGATCTTTCTATCGAAGACCTGATCGCCGAAGAAGACATGGTGGTGACCGTCTCTCGCTCGGGCTACGCCAAGACTCAGCCGTTGTCAGACTATCAAGCGCAGCGCCGGGGTGGTCGCGGTAAGTCAGCCACTTCCATGAAAGATGAAGATGTCATTGAGCATCTGCTGGTGGCGTCTACTCATGACACCGTGTTGCTATTCTCAAACCGTGGCAAAGTGTACTGGCTAAAAGTGTACGAAATGCCTAATGCTAGCCGTGGCTCGCGAGGCAAACCACTGGTCAACATGCTGCCGCTGGAAGAGGGTGAGGCGGTTAACGCGATTCTGCCGGTGCGCGATTACGACCCCGAGCACTACATTTTCTTTGCCACGGCCAATGGCACCGTTAAACGTACCAGTCTTGAGCAATTCTCTCGTCCGCGTAGCGTCGGCTTAATCGCCATTGATCTTGAAGAGAGCGACCGCTTGGTCGGTGCTGCCATTACTTCTGGCAGTGATCACGCCATGCTGCTCTCCTCGAACGGAAAAGCCATTCGCTTTGAAGAGGGTAATGTGCGCGCCATGGGCCGCACGGCACGGGGTGTCCGTGGTATGCGTTTGGCGAAGGGTGCGGAAGTCATCAGTCTGATTATTCCAAAGAGCCAGCAGATTGACGCCGAGGCAGATGTAGAGGCCGACGTGGAGTTGCAAGCAGCGTCGCAAGAGCTGGTTCAGTCGGAAGGCCAGATCTACATTATGACCGCCAGTGAGAACGGCTACGGAAAGCGTACACGCCTTGAAGAGTTCCCGCTGCGTGGCCGTGGGGGGCAGGGCGTTATCGCTATGCAAACCAGCGAGCGTAATGGTTCGCTAGTGGCGGCGATGCAAGTGTATGACAGCGATGAAATGATGCTGATTACCGACCGTGGCACCCTGGTGCGTACCCGCGTCGATGAAGTCTCCACTACCTCGCGCAATACCCAGGGCGTGATGCTGATTCGTTTAGGTAAAGAAGAAAAACTGGTGAAAACTGTCCGTGTTGATGAGCCAGCGGAAAGCGACTTTGAGGCGCTTGAAGAGGGTGAGTCAAACATAGTTGAAGGTGGCGCACAGGAACCGGGAACCGATGACACGTCATTATAATTTTTGTGCAGGGCCTGCGGCCCTGCCTGCTGCCGTACTTGAGCGCGCGCGTAGCGAACTGCTGGATTATCAAGGGCGTGGCCTGTCGGTAATGGAAATGAGTCATCGTAGCGATGAGTTCGTTGCTATTGCTGAGCGCGCAGAAACTGATCTGCGAACGCTGCTGAATATTCCTAGTAACTACAAAGTACTGTTTCTGCAAGGCGGAGCTAGTATGCAGTTCGCTATGCTGCCTATGAACCTATTAGGTGGAGGCGGTAGCGCCAATTTTATCCAAACGGGTATTTGGGGTAAGAAAGCATTAAGCGAAGCCAAGCATTTAGGTTACCGCTGCCATTTAGCGGCCAGCAGTGAAGCGAGTGGCAACACGGCAGTACCTGCACTGGATGCGTTGGCAATAAGCAACGATGCCGCCTATCTGCACTACACCTCTAACGAAACCATTGGTGGGTTAAAGTTTGACTATACGCCGGTTGTAAAACGTGACGATGGTTCTGATGTTCCGCTTGTCTGTGATATGTCGTCCAATATTCTTTCTGGCCCGATTAACGTCTCTGATTTCGGCGTTATTTATGCGGGCGCCCAAAAGAATATAGGCCCTGCGGGGTTAACGCTGGTGATCGTGCGTGATGACTTGCTTGGCAAGACCGTGCCTGGTGCGCCTTCGTTATTTGATTATCAGCTGCTGGCGGAGGCGGGCTCGATGGTCAATACGCCGCCAACCTATGCGTGGTATTTGGCAGGTCTAGTTTTCCAATGGCTTCAAAATGATATGGGTGGCCTCAGTGCCATGGACGCCCTCAATCAGCGTAAAGCCGATAAGCTTTATGCCGCGATTGATGCTAGCGCTTTTTACAGCAACCCCATCGCTCGTGCTAATCGCTCGCGCATGAACGTACCGTTTGTATTAGCAGATGCCGCGTTAGATAACGTGTTTTTACAAGAAGCGGATGAAGCGGGGCTGCTGAATCTGAAGGGGCACCGTAGCGTAGGGGGTATGCGTGCCAGTTTGTATAACGCGGTGCCTGAAGAGGCTGTGGATGCGTTAATCGCCTTTATGGCGGACTTTGAACAACGAAGGGGCTAACCATCATGTCCGATACGCCGATTGTTTTGGACGAATTACGTCAACGTATCGACCAGTTAGATGGCGATATATTGCGCTTGATAAGTGAGCGGGCAAGCTGTGCGCAGCAGGTCGCCCACGTTAAGCTAGCTGAAGATAAAGATGCCGTATTTTATCGCCCTGAGCGCGAAGCGCAGGTATTGCGCCGGATTATGGCACTTAACTCAGGCCCGCTGGACGCTGAGGAGATGGCGCGGCTATTTCGTGAAATCATGTCGGCGTGTCTGGCGCTTGAACAGCCTGTCAAAGTCGCCTACCTCGGCCCAGAGGGAACGTTTACCCAGCAGGCAGCGCTCAAGCACTTTGGTGAGAGTGCGGTTAGCCTGCCCATGGCGGCGATCGATGAAGTGTTCCGTGAAGTAGAAGCAGGCGCGGTTAACTACGGCGTGGTACCGGTTGAGAACTCAACCGAGGGCGTGGTTAACCATACCCTCGATACGTTTATGGACTCTTCCATCAAAATTTGCGGTGAAGTGGTGCTGCGTATTCATCACCATCTGCTGATTAGTGAGACGACCCGTAAAGATAAGGTCTCAAGAATTTACTCTCACCCCCAATCATTTGGCCAATGCCGCAAATGGCTGGATGCTCACTATCCTCATGCTGAACGAGTGCCGGTGTCCTCCAATGCGGAAGCCGCTAAGTTGGTGAAAACTGAATGGCATAGCGCCGCGATCGCCGGTGATATGGCTGCTAAGCTCTACGGACTTGAGCGTATTGCCGACAAGATTGAAGACCGCCCTGATAACTCAACGCGCTTTTTGATCATCGGCAACCAAGATGTACCGCTGTCGGGTGAAGATAAAACATCCATTGTCGTGGCGATGCGCAACCAGCCCGGCGCGCTGCATGACCTATTAGAACCATTTCATCGTCACAAAATCGATTTGACGCGTATTGAAACGCGCCCTTCGCGGACAGGGGCATGGAACTACGTGTTCTTTATTGACTTTAAAGGCCACCGTGATGAGCCCCAAGTGGCGGCCGTGCTTGAAGAAGTTAAACTGCGCGCCTCAGAGTTACGTGTATTAGGCTCTTACCCCCAGGGCGTTCTGTGACAGCGCGGCTGCCCAATATGAGTACACAGGCAGTATGCCGGGAGCCACGATTACTGATCGTTGGGCTGGGTCTTATCGGGGGGTCATTGGCGGCGGGGCTTCGAGCTTCAGGCTTCAAGGGAGAAATCATCGCTTGCGATCCTAATGCGAGCGAAGTGGCCCTTGGCATAGAGATGGGGCTGATTGACGCGGGTGACACCCAGCTTTCTGGGCTGTTGTCGGATGTTTCCATGGTGGTGCTTGCCGTTCCAGTGCTTGCCACGGAGAGCGTGATGCAAACGCTTGCAGCAGAACTCTCCACTGCGGCAAGTAATGTAGCGATAACCGATGTCGGCAGCACTAAAGCCACCATTCGTGAATGTGCGGAACGCGTCTTTGGCTGTGTGCCGTCCAATATGGTGCTGGGGCACCCTATTGCGGGTTCTGAGAAGAGCGGTGTGGCAGCAGCAAATCCAGTGCTTTATGCCAACCATAAGGTGATTCTTACCCCGGAGCCAAACGTCAATGCAGACGCGCTGGCCCGGGTAGAGGCGCTATGGCAGGCCTGCGGCGCGCAAGTGCTGCAGATGAGCGTAGAGCGTCATGATCAAGTGCTGGCGCGTACCAGCCATCTGCCGCATTTGCTGGCATTCTCGTTAGTCGACACGCTGGCGCGTCAAGATGAACGGCTGGATATTTTTCGTTATGCCGCTGGCGGGTTTCGTGACTTTACCCGCATTGCGGGTAGTGATCCGGTTATGTGGCGGGATATCTTTATTGCCAATCGTGATGCCGTTTTATCGTCATTAGATGATTTTGAAGCTGGACTTGCGCGTTTAAGGGATGCCGTTGAGCGTGGCGACAGCGATGCGCTGATTGCCACCTTTGACCGTGCCAGCCATGCACGCCACTATTTTGACACCTTGCTAAATAAAACTAGTTATCAGGCGGAATATCACATGCAACCAGAGGGTAAGATCACCTACCGGGTGAGTCCCGGTGGTCAGGCGCAAGGCCAATTACGCGTGCCGGGCGACAAGTCCATATCGCACCGCTCTATCATGCTGGGCGCTCTTGCAGAGGGCGTGACAGAGGTTAAGGGCTTTTTAGAGGGCGAGGATAGCTTGGCAACGCTACAGGCGTTCCGTGAGATGGGGGTGGCGATCGAAGGGCCGCACCAAGGTCGCGTCACTATTCACGGAGTAGGCATGCACGGGCTTAAAGCCCCCTCTGGCCCTATTTATGTAGGAAACTCCGGCACCGCTATGCGTTTATTTGCAGGCTTGCTGGCGGGTCAGGCGTTCGATAGCGAACTAACAGGCGACGAGTCTCTCACCAAGCGTCCCATGGGGCGTGTAGCAGATCCGCTGCGTCTGATGGGCGCCACTATTGATACCGCAGAGGGCGGGCGCCCGCCGCTCAATATCAAAGGTGGCGCTCCGCTTAAAGGCATTTATTACGATATGCCCATGGCGAGCGCGCAGGTAAAATCTTGCCTGCTGTTGGCAGGTTTATACGCTGAGGGGGAGACCAAAGTACGTGAGCCAGCCCCAACGCGCGATCACACCGAGCGCATGTTAAACGGCTTTGGCTACGAAGTGAGTAGGGAAGGCGATACTTGCTGGTTGAAAGGCGGTGGCAAACTTACCGCTGGTCCTATCGACGTGCCTTCTGATATATCGTCCGCGACCTTCTTTCTCGTCGCGGCAGCGATTACGCCGGGTTCTGACACTACGCTAGCGCATGTGGGTATCAATCCAACGCGTATAGGCGTGATTAATATCCTCACCTTGATGGGGGCCGATTTAACGCTTGAAAACGAGCGTGAAGTGGGCGGTGAGCCAGTGGCCGATATTCGGATTCGCTACCGCCCTCTAACGGGGATTGATATCCCAGTAGATCAAGTGCCCCTGGCGATTGATGAGTTTCCTGCGCTGTTCGTCGCAGCTGCCAACGCCCAGGGCACGACGCGCCTGCGCGGAGCCGAAGAGCTGCGGGTGAAAGAGTCCGACCGCATTCAGGCGATGGCCGATGGTCTGGCTGTTCTGGGTGTTGAGCACCGTGTTGTAGAGGATGGAATCGATATCGTCGGTAATGGTAATGATCAGGTGCCCAGCTACGGCGGCGGGCGGATTGATAGCTTGGGTGATCACCGTATTGCGATGTCGTTTGCGATGGCATCGCTTCGGGCAAGCAGTGAGATCATTATTGATGACTGCGCCAATGTAGCGACTTCGTTTCCTGATTTTGTCGAGCTCGCCCAGCGAATCGGTGTCAACATTAGCGTGGAGGGCTGTAATGACGCGTAATGTGCCCGTGCTGACCATTGATGGCCCCGGTGGGGCAGGCAAAGGCACGATTAGTAGCCTGATGGCCGAGCGCTTGGGGTGGCACCTGTTAGACAGTGGCGCGCTTTATCGATTGACAGCGCAGGCGGCCGTTAAGCATCACGTCGCCTTGGATGATGAAGCCGCGCTTTCAAGCATCGCAGCGACGCTTGATGTTGCTTTCCCGGTAGAGTCTGGCCAACCGCGCACGCTATTGGAGGGTGAAGAGGTTGGGAAAGTCATCCGCACCGAGCAGGCGGGGGAGCGCGCCTCACAAGTAGCGGCATTGCCACAGGTGCGGGCTGCGCTACTTCAGCGTCAGCGGGATTTTTGCCAAGCGCCGGGCCTTGTGGCAGACGGACGTGATATGGGAACTGTGGTGTTTCCAGACGCCACGCTGAAGATTTTTTTAACCGCTAGTGCGGAAGAGAGGGCTCATCGGCGGCATCAACAGTTGCAGGAAGCTGGGGTGGATGCTAGTCTTTCGAGTCTTTTGAAGGAGATTCAGGCACGCGATGCACGCGATACGCAGCGCAGTGTGGCCCCTCTCAAGCCGGCAGATGATGCCATAACGCTTGATACCACACGCCTGAGCATACCGGAAGTGGTTGAACGGTTGACCGATCTGCTGGCCCAGCGTGGCATGGCAAGCGGCATTTGATTCTCCCTTGCGGCGTTTTTGGAAAGGTGTCACGACGTGGCAGGGCGGCAGTTCATATGATCGTTCATATCAGTGAGCCCGGTCAGGTCTAACCAGCGCTAACACCTCCAGAAGCTGAATGACATTAGGCCCGTACTCGCTGGTGGTGCGGAGAAGGCATTTATGCCTCAACAACGTTGATCACGTAGGAAAACCATGAGCGAAAGCTTTGCTGAACTGTTTGAACAGTCTCTTAACGACATTAACATGGAGCCAGGCGCCATCGTCGCGGCTCAAGTTGTCGACATTGATGGTGACTGGGTTACCGTCAACGCTGGTCTGAAATCTGAAGGTCAGATTCCGGCGTCACAATTCCGCGATGAAAACGGTGAACTAAACATCGCTATCGGTGACGACGTTCACGTTGCACTAGAAGCCGTTGAAGATGGCTTCGGTGAAACGCGTCTGTCCCGTGAGAAAGCCAAGCGCGCAGAAGCTTGGAAGGTTCTAGAAGCAGCCTTCGAGAAAGACGAAGTCATCAAAGGCGTGATCAACGGTAAAGTCAAAGGCGGCTTCACCGTCGAAGTTGATTCTATTCGTGCCTTCTTACCAGGTTCTCTAGTTGATGTTCGCCCGGTTCGCGACACTGCGCACCTGGAAAACAAAGAGCTCGACTTTAAAGTCATCAAGCTTGATCCGAAGCGTAACAACGTTGTTGTATCGCGTCGTGCCGTGCTTGAGGCTGAGAACAGTGCCGAGCGCGAAGCGCTGCTGGCAACGCTGCAGGAAGGTCAGCAGATTAAAGGTATCGTTAAGAACCTGACTGACTACGGTGCCTTCGTTGACCTAGGCGGTGTTGATGGCCTGTTGCACATCACCGATATGGCGTGGAAGCGTATCAAGCATCCGTCTGAAATCGTTGCTGTTGGCGACGAGATCAACGTTAAAGTGCTGAAATTTGACCGTGAGCGTAACCGCGTTTCACTAGGTCTGAAGCAGCTTGGCGAAGATCCGTGGGTCAACATCAAAGAGCGTTATCCGGAAAACACCAAAGTTCACGCTGTGGTCACTAATCTGACCGATTACGGCTGCTTTGCTGAGCTGGAAGAAGGCGTTGAAGGCCTGGTTCACGTTTCTGAAATGGACTGGACCAACAAAAACATCCATCCGTCTAAAGTTGTCCAAGTGGGCGACGATGTTGACGTCATGGTTCTGGATATCGATGAAGAGCGTCGTCGTATTTCTCTGGGTATCAAGCAGTGCACTGCTAACCCATGGGAAACCTTCAACGCTGAATACAACAAGGGCGACCGCGTTTCAGGTACCATCAAGTCAATCACTGACTTCGGTATCTTTATCGGCCTTGAAGGCGGCATCGATGGTCTGGTTCATCTGTCTGATATCTCTTGGACAGAAACGGGCGAAGAAGCGGTACGTAACTTCAAGAAAGGCGACGAAGCTGAAGCCGTCATCCTTTCTATCGACCCAGAGCGCGAGCGCATCTCTTTAGGTATCAAGCAAATGGATTCTGATCCGGTTGCTGAATATCTGTCTGTTAACGATAAAGGCAGCATCGTAACTGGCCGTATCGTTGAAGTTGATGCTAAAGAAGCTCACGTTGAACTGGCGACCGATGTTATCGCTATCTTGAAAGCCTCTGAAATCAGTGCGGATCGCGTAGAAGACGCGCGTAACGTTCTGAACGAAGGCGATAGCGTTGAAGCGCGTATTGTTAGCGTCGATCGTAAGAGCCGTCAGATCAACCTGTCGGTTAAGGCGAAAGAGCAAGACGATACTCGTCAGAACCTGAAGAAATTGCGTGATCAAGAGCCCGAGTCCGCAGGTGGCCCGACCACTATCGGTGATCTTATCAAGCAGCAGATGGGTCAAGACTAATTTATTAGCTCTTACCTATAAAAGCGCCGCCCGACAGGGCGGCGTTTTTTTTGGCTTGTGCTAGGTTCAGTAGCGGTAATTCATCATGCTTTCAGTAACTGTTTGTTGCTTGTTAATTTTAAAACACTGAACTTTTAAGTTTTACGCAAGTCTGTAAAATTGATTAGTAAATACCACAAAATCATCTAGACTAGTTGTCAATTAACACTTTTACGGCAATAATGTGTCCGCATCCTGAATTAACGGGTATTGAGCTTGCCCACTCTATGCCTTATGCGGTTAAAATTACGCTACGTTAAACCCTGGCAAAAAAGGAACTCCTATGTCACTTTTAAATGAATATATCCAGAAAGAGCAGCAGCTGAAACAACTGCAGGAAGATCTTCAACGCCTGGAAGGTGACCAGCGGTTAAAAAGCGAGCTGGAGTTTAAGGCGAAGCTAGAAGCATTGATGAATGAGTTTGGAAAGCGCCCGGCGGATGTAATTGCTCTGTTAGACCCTGCTTCAGATCAGCGTAGTGCTAAAGCGCCTGCAGCGTCTTCACGCCGTAAGCGTCGTTTGAAAATTTATAAGAACCCACACAACGGCGAAGTGATTGAAACCCGTGGTGGTAACCATAAAGGTCTGCGTAATTGGAAAGATGAGTATGGCGATGAGGCCGTCGAGTCTTGGTTGGTGCGCATGGAAGATTAAGTAGTTTAAACCGGCATTTCTTAACAGAAGTGCCGGTTTTGTTTTCGACGATGGTTAATTCTCGCGTTGTTTTTTATGAGCTAGACGATCGCTGGTTAGGATAATAGCGGTGTTTGCAGCTCTAAATGATCTGGGTGCCAAAGCACCCTGGGTGCTTCCCCACTGATATGAAACTGCTTCTGATCCCTCAGTAGCTGTATCAACGTTGCTGTCATTGCTTGCGATAACTCTGCAAAGTCCTTAAAGCATGTTTTGGCATAGTAGTGAGATGGGATGGCTACGCGACGATAAGCGGCGGGTAAGGCCAGATGATTGGTTTGCGCATTACTCTCCAGGTAAAGCCCTACATCGGTTCGTATCTGGTGAGTGGAAGGCTCTTCAAGTGCTTCTACTTTCTCGGGTAATAAGTCTGGTAGCGAAATAGCGGGGGTAACGTGCTCCAAGTGGGCTTGAAAGCACTCCAGCTGGCTCGTGTGGTACTTGGTTAGCCCTAAGCCATCAATGCGCTCTGGCGCATTGTACCGGCGCATGAGAACAATTTGTCTGGGTTGGCTTCTCGCTATAGTGGTCTTAAACTGTTGCTTAGGAAGTGGCAGAGCGTGAATGCTGCTGAGCGCATAACGATAGCTACGCGGCGTAAGCTCGTAGCGCCGCTGAAAGGCGCGTGAAAAAGACGAGTGGTTAAGATAACCGCAGCGTAGTGCAATATGCGCTATATTTTGAGAAGTGAGCGAAAGCAAAACAGCCGCGTGCTCAAGACGTCTTTTTTCCCTATAGGCGTTAGGCGATATATTAAAGCATTGACGGAATTGGCGCCGTATTTGAGATGACGAGTAACCCAGGTGGTTGGCTAGGTCTTCGATGCCCAGCGTTTTATCGAGTGTGTCCTGCAGCCAGATCTCAGCTCGTGTCATTTCGTTGAACATTATCTGGCCTCCTTTGCGTGTAATTTACAGGTGGGGTTTTGTTCACCTGTAACGCACCTTCTCGGTGCTACGTGACAGTGACAAGTAGACAAGCAATCAATAGAGCAACCTTTCCTGCGTAATAGAATTGCGAGTCTATGGGGAACCTTAAGGTAATGCTAATGCGGTAACCCTCTCTTTATGCGGCTAAGGAGTGGCAAAGGCAAGTTTGCTCTGTTGATTTACGCGTTTGTGCACAGTTTTTGGCAAAAGATCTGTTGAGCAGGCGTATCGACCCTTTTATATAAGGTGTAAATGACATACCAATGAAATATCAAAAGGTTGAAAAACAGCTGGACGAGCGTGAAAAGCTGCGTAAATTCCGCGAGCTGGATGACGCCTTTGCGCAAGCACTGCGTCAGCTGGATGACCCCAATAACAGTATGGATATCCCCACCGGGCCACCTGTCAGATCGCTGGCGGATCTAGAGGCTGACGACCAGGCAGCGCTGACTGAAAAGCGCGACCAAGTGTTCAACGAACGCGTTAAGGCGTTGATCAGCGAATATGATCTATCGGAAAGTGAGTTAAGCGAACTGATTCAAACGCTACTCACCTATGAGCGGTGGGAGTTGCAAACAGTACCGCCGCTGTCAGGCTAGCGGTATCGGTAAATACGCAAGCTGGGTAGAAAGGCTTCATGCTCTAATTTTTCATCGCGTCGCTTAGCCCTGGTTCGTTGGGCAGGCGGTTCAAGCGGCGGCATTTTAATATGAGGAAGCTGCTGACCTTGGCTAGGCACAATAAGCGGTAGGGCGACATTCATCGCGCGTCGGGTGTGGCCATCTTCTAAAGGCTCAGTGAAAAATAAGTTGGCTCGCATCAAAGGCGCCTGCGATTGCACCTGGGCGAGAGGCTCGCTGCTTGGAATGCCCGCTAACTTGTTTAGCTGAATGCGGACATGAGCGGCGTCGGTATCTAGCTGCAAGAGTTTTTGCTCTGCTTCTTGTACGGTAATTTTTTTTATTGAGCGGCCACTGCTATACCAAGCAAAGCGAACGCGCGATACCGGTGCTGGGGCAATAGGAAGGTGCCGCCAACACTGCTTAAGGTGCAAGCGCGCCAAGCCACTCTGACGCAGCACGTTATCCACGTCTGGGTGGCGTTGAGGCAAGCGGTGTTTGGCTTGGCTGAGTGTATTTGGCTGTGCCTGTTTAATATGCTGAAGCAGGTCGCTAATGTGTGCTTTAGCGCGGTTAACCGCCGTAAACTTTTCAAGTAATTCATCATCTGCTGCGATAAGCGCAATGTAGTTACGCGTCTCGCGCCCATCTTGGCCCTGCTGATGCCACATATCGAGCAGGGCTTGTCGTAGCCAAGACCTACCCCCAGGGTAGGGCTGAAAGTGCCATGTGGCTGATTGCTGCTGCTCATAATAAGTGGCTGCATGATCTATAGCTGCCATCAAGTCATCGAAACGGGCATCCAGCTCATGCAGCAAGTGGTAAACGGGCAGGGCATTATCGTTCATGGCAGAACACTCATGGGCTAAGAGAGCGGGGCGTCTCTATCCGCTTGGGCAAGCAGCGTTTCCAAATCGGCTTCATCCATCGCGGATTCGCCCGAAATACGGTGAGACTCTTCCGCCCAAGCGCCTAGATCAAGCAGCTGGCATCGTTTGCTGCAAAAAGGGCGGTAGGCGCTCTCTGTGCTCCAGACGACTGGCTTGCTGCATTGAGGGCAAGCGACCTCTAGCGGTGCATCGTTAGCGGGCGTTGGCATAAAACTCTCCTTGAGCTAGAAGTGTTTACTTCGGTAGTGCTGATCAAGCTGCGTTACCTGTTGCATCATCGAAGCATGGTCCCCGCTGTTATCAATAACATCATTGGCCTTAATAAGGCGCTCTTTACGGGGAAGCTGGGCGGCGAGAATAGCATGCACTTGAGCCTCACTCACGTCGTCTCGCGCACGTGTACGTGAAAGCTGTAGCTCAACGGGCACATCGACCACAACGGTGCGGTCCACCAACTTGTCTTGGCCTGACTCAAATAACAACGGCGATACCAGCAGCACATACGGTGATTGGCGCTGCAAGCGCTCTAGATGTACGAGAATGCGTTCGCGCACGCGAGGATGGGTCACCGACTCCAGCCATTGGCGCTCGGCAGGGTTATCAAACACAATGCTGCGCAGAGCTGACCGGTTTAGCGTGCCGTCAGCGTGTAGTACATCGTCCCCGAAGTGTTTACTGATAGCCGCTAGCGCTGGTTCGCCAGGCATGACGACTTCCCTGGCCACATCGTCGGCGTCTACCCAGCCAATTCCCAGCGAACCAAACGCCCGAGCAACGGTAGACTTACCGGAACCGATACCGCCTGTTAACCCAACAATCATGGCTGCTCCCTAAGTAGTGCCTCTGCTCATCGTCATGAGCATAGATAATAGCTGGCCACAGTAAGGTGGACGAAATAACCAACGCTAATATATCAGCGATGTATAGAGCGCCATCAGCTCATCGCCCGCTAGTAAGCAAACCCACCCTGCCAGTGCTAGGAAAGGGCCAAAAGGCAGCGGCTGGCCGCGCAAATGAGGAGAGCGGGCTTGCATCGCCAAGCCAACAAGAGCGCCAATACCTGCCGATACGATCAACAGTAATGGCAGCATGGGCCAACCGACCCAGGCGCCTAACGCCGCTAGCAGCTTAAAGTCGCCAAACCCCATGCCCTCTTTGCCCGTTAATAGCTTAAATAGCCAGTAAAAGCTCCAGAGGATTAAGTAGCCGGCCATGGCGCCAATCACCGCGCTGGGCAACATAATAGGTTGCAAGAGCAGCTGATAGAGCAAGCCCGCCCAGAGCAAGGGCAGGGTCAACATATCCGGCAGCAAATACGTACGAAAATCGATAACCGCCAGCGCCAAAAGCGTTAAGCAGGCCGCATAAATAAACAGGGCGCTTGCTGTTGTGCCATAAAGCGCCACAACGGCCACCGCTAATAATCCGCCCATCAGTTCAACCAGTGGGTACTGTGCACTAATGGGAGATTGGCAGTTTGCGCACTTGCCGCGCCGTTTTAACCAGCCAAGCAGTGGCAAGTTGTCATGCCACGCAATCGGATGCTCGCAGCGCGGGCACATCGAACCAGGCGTTGCGAGATTAAAGCGGGGCGCTGTTTCTGCCGGAAACTCCAGCGAAGCTAGGGCTTCATTGCGCCAGCGCCTCATCAGCATGACCGGTAGACGAGTAATCACCACATTTAAAAAGCTGCCAAAACAAAGCCCGAGTAGAAGAGCAGGCGCCCACTCGAGCGGTGAAGGGAGATACATAAATGTCCTTTTAACTGCCTGAAAATAGGAGAGGCCACCGTGGGCAGCGCATATAGAAAACGGCTATAACGCAGAGCCTAAATTGAAAATTGGTAAGTACATGGACACGACAACACCGCCGACTAATAAACCCAATACAACGATAATAACGGGTTCCATTAACGATGTGAGTGCATCCACTTTGTTATCAACTTCCTCTTCGTAATAATCTGCCACTCGATTCAGCATGGCATCTAAAGAGCCTGCCTCTTCACCGATACTGACCATTTGAACCGCCAGGGCTGGAAAACGATTTGTCATGCGCATCGCAAAATGTAATTGCTGCCCCGTCGCCACGTCTTGGCGGGTTTGCACCACGGCGCGTTCGTAAACCTTATTGCCGGTTGCTCCGGCGGCTGTGTCTAACCCTTCCACCAGAGGTACACCAGAAGAAAATGTGGTGGCCAATGTGCGAGAAAAACGCGCAACCGCAGATTTGTGCATGATGTCGCCGATAATCGGTAATCGAAGTAGTAATGCATGCATGCGGTAAGCGATATTAGGTGAGCGCTCAATGCCTTGTTTAAGCAAGAATATGGCCGCTACCAGCGCACCAAATGCTGCCAACCAATACTGCTGCGCTAGCTCCGATAGATTTACCGTCATTTGCGTAAGCGCAGGTAGTTCCGCCCCGAAGCTTTGAAACATGCTTTCAAATTCAGGTACCACTTTCACCAGAAGCAGCATGGTAACCGCAATACCAATCGCCATTACCGCAGTGGGATACCACAGCGCCTTTTTAACACGTGCTTTTAAGGATTCTACTTTCTCTTTATAGGTGGCAACGCGATCCAGCATTTGATCTAGGGCGCCTGCTTGTTCACCAGCATCTACCAAGTTAACAAACAGGCGATCAAAATGTTTTGGGTGTTGGCGAAGCGCATCCGAGAAGCTAGAACCAGAAGACACATCGCTCATCATTTGCTGTATCAGGGCCACCATGGCCGGTTTTTTTAGGCTTTCAGCCACTACTTGCAGCGCTTGTAAAAGTGGGATGCCTGCTCGAATCATGGTGGCCATTTGACGGGCAAACACCATGATGTCGTTAGGGTTGATGCGGCTGTTGCCGCCAATGCTGCCTTTTTTACTGATACGCCGAATATCAATATTTTGTTTGGCGAGTTCGGCGGTGACTTCCGCTTTGCTGCGGCCGATCATTTCGCCGCTTAACGTTCTGTTTTGGGGGCCTTTGCCTATCCACTTCCAGCGCGATAATTTGATGGCGGGAGTTTGGCGCCTACGAGCACGTTTAGCCATGCCTTATTCCTTACTTACGCGGTTAATCTCTTCAAGGCTGGTGATACCTTGCATGACTTTTAATAGGCCGCTGCGATGGAGACTGGGATAGCCCTCCCTGCGGGCCTGCTGGTCAATTTCTAGCGAATTAGCATCGCGCATGATGAGCTGACGCATCGACTCTGTAATGGGAACAACTTCATAGATACCAATCCGCCCTTTGTAACCTTGGGTGCAGTGTTTACAACCCATGGCTTTATATAGAGTGGCTTGGTTAATCTCCTCATTGTTTAGCCCCTCTTTTTGAAGCGCCTTACGCGGTACTTCAATGGGCTCTTTGCAATGGTGGCAAAGTTTACGCGCTAAGCGCTGTGCAATAATTAAACTAACGGCACTTGCAATGTTGAAGGACGAAACGCCCATATTGGCTAATCGTGTGAGTGTTTCGGCTGCCGAGTTAGTATGCACCGTAGAGAGCACCAAGTGGCCGGTTTGGGCAGCTTTTACCGCAATGTCCGCTGTTTCCAGGTCGCGTATTTCCCCCACCATAACCACATCTGGGTCCTGGCGAAGAAAGGCGCGTAGGGCGCTGGCAAAGTCGAGGCCGATTTTGGGCAGAACGTTTACCTGGTTAATGCCATCTACTTTAATTTCTACGGGGTCTTCAGCCGTACAAATATTGCGCTCTACTTTATTAAGGATATTAATCCCCGTATAAAGCGAAACAGTTTTACCGCTGCCGGTTGGCCCTGTCACCAAAATCATGCCCTGGGGCTGTTTAAGCGTATGTTCATACAGAGCGCGCTGCTCATCGGTGAAACCTAACTGCTCAATGCCTAGCTGAGCCGCCGTAGGGTCTAAAATCCGCAGCACCAGCTTTTCACCGTATACCGTAGGTAGCGAGTTAACACGGAAATCGAGAGAGCGCGTTCGCGAGAGCTTGAGTTTTATCGCGCCATCCTGGGGTAGACGGCGCTCCGAAATATCCAGCCGGGCCATAATTTTAAGGCGAGCCGCAATACGGTGGCGCATGGCAAAGGGCGGTCTAGCAACTTCAATCAGCATGCCATCAACGCGAAAACGGACGCGGTAGAGCGTTTCATAAGGCTCGAAATGAATATCAGAGGCCCTTTGGCGAATGGCGTCTAATAAAATCTTATTAACAAACTTAACGATGGGCGCATCTTCGCTACTCTGCGACGATTCCTCAAGAGGAACTTCGTTGCCGTCACTGTTTTGTACAATGTTTAACGAACTCACCGCGTCGTCAATGCCATCCAGCTCATCCAGCATGCCGCGTTCGTTCTGAGCGAGATAGTTATTGAGTGCAACGGTGATTTGATCCACCGGGGCAAGCACACCTTCTATGCTTAATCCTGTGGCAAACTGGAGCTCATCTAGCTGGGTAAGCGTTGCTGGATAAGGCACCGCGACGGTTAGGCGGTGGCCATGGCGGGCCAGGGGCAGTACGTTAAGGCTTTGCAATACTTTAACGGGGTAATCGGCGGCGGGTGGCAGCGTAGTAAGGCGCAGCGCCTCAAGGTCGATAACCGGAAGGCCGTACTCCCATCCCGCTGCTACTGTAGCTGCAACAGGGTCGGCCAGCCCGCTTTCAATAACGTGTTGAAGCAGCGAAATTTCGAGATCAGAGGCCGTCGACTGTGCGGTGGCCGCTTGTGCATCGCTTAACACACCGTGTTTAACCAACCGCTGGGCAATGCCACGCAGGCCGCCGTGAGCTGCCGCGTGGCTAAGTGTCGATTCAAAAGAGGGTTTAGACATGCACGACCTGTGGTAGCAAAGTGGTCAGAATGCGCTTACTTGTACCATACTAAGGGTACTGGCGGCACCACGCTTTTCTAAGCGCAAACGATCATACAAACGATTGAAGTAGTAGGCCAAATGTAGTTGAAAAATCACTGTGAGTAAGCTAGTGTAACTAATATACATTAATTTTGCTTGGTAATACCTACCAAGCGATATCCTTAGGGAGAATTTTAGATGCAGACAACTGCAAAAAATGCGTTTCGCAACCTCAAACAAGGCGGTTTCACGCTGATTGAGCTAATGATTGTGGTGGCAATCATCGGTGTACTGGCATCTATCGCCGTGCCGCAGTATCAAAACTATGTGGGACGTGCTCAAGCCGCAGAAGCGTTTACCGCAACAGCAGGTGTAAGAACAGATATTGCTGTTTATTACGCTGAAAATGGCTCTTTTCTCGGCTACACCTCTTCTGGCGGAAACGCTAACTTCAACCAAGGTTCTGCTGGTGCTCTTAATGGTCAGTATATCGGCGAAGTTGCGCTCAATGGGACTCAAAATGGTGCTTATAACGTCACTTTTGATGCAGGCGTCCATGATGGTAAAACAATCACTTTTACACCTTTAATTGGTGGCGTTGCCGCTACAGCAGGTGATGCGAGCGCTTCCGCTAATGGGCAGATTTCAGGGTGGCAATGCGCAAGCGAGGACATAGGTGATACATTTTTGCCTTCTGCTTGTCGCTGATTAACATAATGATATTGTATAAGGGGCCTTATGGCCCCTTTTTTGATGGGAGAGACCAGTCGTGGCCAAAAATGCGCGCGGCTTTACGCTGATTGAGCTGATGGTAGTGGTGGCGGTGATAGGCGTATTGGCGGCGATTGCCGTGCCACAGTATCGGGACTATATGGTTCGTAGCAAAGTGACTGAGGCGCTTAGCCTTGTACGGCCTTATCAGTTGGATGTAACGGAAGCATTGGCTGGGTTATCTGCGATGCCAGAAAGCCAAGTGGCGCTTGATGCCCAGTATGTTGCATCGTTATCGGTAAATGATGAAGGTACTATTGATGTAACAACGCGCATGACGGGTGCTCGGGTTGATCCTGCATTGCGCTTCACGCCTGATAGCCAAGGTTGGGTGTGTTCACTCACCCAAGGGCTGCCTCGCCATGTGCCAAGTGAGTGCCGAGCGACGGTAGGGCCTTATACAATTTCAGAATTGGATGGGTTGAATTATGACAACTTAAATCTTGGCTTACAGGGAAATTATACCGGGGAGCGTAAAGAGATTGCGATTCCAGCGACGTTTTCAGGCCAGGCACTTGAGCAAATTCATCAAGATGTGTTCGCAAATGCTGGCTTAACATCGGTGTCGTTTGATTCTGCATCCAACTTAACGCGAATACACGCCCGTGCTTTCCAAAGTAATGAATTAACAGAGGTACGCTTGCCGGATAGCTTGACCCGAATTGATTGGGGTGCATTTAGCAATAACTCAAACCTTAATCGCGTGACAATTGGCGCTAATGTTACAACCATAGAAGGAAATGCTTTTCCAGGCGGCGATAGGTTCAGCGATGCATATAGAGCTAATAATGGTGGAGCAGGAACATATGAGAGACAGCAGGATGGTACGTGGGTGAAAGTAACGAGCTAGCCACCTTCCATACTGCCTGCTTATTTGTTACCTAAACTAAAGCTCCCTGACCACAGTGGAGCTTTTTTTATGAACCACTTTTTACGCTCTATGCTAATTGGCGCTAGCGCGTTGTTGCTAAGCAGCGCCGCGTTGGCTCAACCCGCCCATGCGCCCGCCCACGGCGCCCGTGATAACGCTTCCCAGGCAGAGCGCCACCGAGGCGGTGAGGGCGGCCATCGTGAAAGCGGTTCCCGTCGTTCCCATCGCGATGGTTATGTGGATTTGCCGCGCATTAACGAGCGCGAGCTGTTGCGCTTACTGCGCCGCCACGATGCCCCCCGTGCGGAACCGTTACCCCCTGGTATTCAGCGCAATTTAGAGCGGGGCAAGCCCTTGCCGCCCGGCATTGCTAAGCGCTTTGACGGCCCCATTGCCCGTGAGCTGCCCCGTTACCCGGGATACGAATGGGAGCGTGTTGGCGCTGATGTGGTGTTAATTGAAGCCGCGACTCGGGTGGTGGTCGATGTGTTGGTGGATGCTTTGCGCTAACCCGTTCCCATGTGTCGGGGCGTCATGGTAATGCCATGGATCAACGCTTATGCTGAGAAACAACAAACACCCCACTGAGGAGCGAACATGGCGGTTTATACCCTGGAAGCGCGGATGGCGCTGGCCATAGAGATTGCTGAAGAGGCTGGGCAGATGATTCGTAATGCCCGAGAACAGCAAGGGTTTAGCCAGCGGCTGAAAGGAGGAATCGAGCTAGTTACCGATGTAGACGTTGCCGTAGATACGCTTATTAGCCAGCGCCTGGAGGAGCACTTCCCAGGGGAGGCACGGTTGAGCGAGGAGCTAAGCCCGGAGCGTGCGCTGCATACCCCCGCCGAGCAGCTCTGGGTTGTGGACCCGATTGATGGCACGGTTAATTTTGCCCAGGGCCTGCGCCATGTGGCGGTGTCAATCGGCTGGATGGAGCAGGGGGTGGGTAAAGTAGGCGTGATACATGCGCCGTTTTTAGGTGAAACCTTTAGCGCGGCAGAGGGGCTAGGTGCATTCTGCAACCAGCAGTCTATTAAGCCGAGCGGCGCTGAGACGCTTGAAAGCACGCTGGTAGGTACCGGCTTTCCCTATCAAAAAGAGCAGCGTAAAAAACTTCTGCCACGCTTAGAAGCGGTACTCACTGGCTGTCAGGATGTCCGCCGTAATGGTTCAGCGGCACTGGACTTGTGTGATGTGGCCTGCGGTCGTTTAGATGCCTACTACGAAAGCGTATCGCCCTGGGATTTTGTGGCGGGTTGGGTCATTGCTCGCGAAGCAGGCGCGCGGGTGGGGCATTTAAGCGAAGTGCCTGACGGTGTACCGGCAGACCTCTACCCGGAGCAGTTGCTAGTAACTACCCCCAAGGTTTACGACGCCATGGCGTCCTTATTAAAAGCAGCCGACCACGCGTAACGGCAAGCGATTGAAAAGAAAGCGCAAAAAGTGCTTTTCATTTGGCGTATAAAACGCTAGTATACGCACCGTCTTGAGGCAAACGTTAGCTACACCAACATTGCTTATTAAGACATCGGAGTGTGGCGCAGCTTGGTAGCGCGTTGCAATGGGGTTGCAAAGGTCGCAGGTTCGAATCCTGTCACTCCGACCAAAAGTTTCTAACGAAAACCGCCGCTACGGATTATTCCGAGCGGCGGTTTTCGTTTTTCTGAAGAAAGCAGTGGAATACTTTAGTGAAGCGCTTAGCTGCTGGCAGCGCATACACTTTACCCTGTTGGATGAGGTGTATGCGCTGACGGGTGCTTTAGCGCGTTTCCACTTGAAGTGAGAGCTGGGAGGGTAGCCCCAGGGGATCTTGCGCGTAGGTGTTTAAGTTACTCTCGGCAGGGAGGGTGATGTTCAGCACCAGTTGGCTGGCGTTACCTTCCAGTAGCTCGACCATTCCCAGCAGAACAGACTGAACCTCAGGGCCGAACATCATGCCAAAGCCTTTTGCTTGAGTTCGGGCTTGTTCAATAATCTGTGCCTCTGAGACGCCCTCCATCGTCGCGCCTAATGTAACAAGCCTTGCGAGAAGACCTTCATCATCCAGTGTTAATGTCACATCGCCACCCAGCAGTGTTGCAGCATCCAGCAGGCGGGTATCGCGCAAAGCCTCTACGGGAGTGGTGTTTTTAGGCAGCACAACGGGGATGTCGTAATTAACGTTCAAGCCTATTGCATCGTGGAGCATGATGCGGCTGTCCCCACCCAATACGCTTTGGCTCTCTTGCTCTTTCCAGAGGCCTTCAAAGTGGGCATCCACTGCAAGCGTGCCACTGCCATCGGTAAGCACATTGCTGACCATGCGCATGTTGGTGCGTTCAGAGGGAGGGGCAAGCGCAATCATACGATTAAGATCAAGCTCCAGTGTTTCGATCCAGGCACCGCCTTCACCATCATTGAAATCGCCATCAAATTTTAGACGCTCTAGTGAGGCAACTAGCGTATCGCTCTCGATCGCCATGTTTTCTACGATCATAGCGCCGAGGTGCTCGTCCTGTTCACCTTGCATGCCATGAAGCGCTTCAATACGTAACCGATCTAGTAGTAGAGAGCCGCTTCCTAAGTCACCTAAATCTTCTCCCTGCATCGCTACGCCGCTGAACTCCAGCATACCGATGGTATCTGCGGAGAGTTGTTCTCCGCGCACTTCGGCAATTTCTAGACGTCCAGGCGCCGGGCCTATGCCTAATTCATACAGGAAGTCGCCCGCTAACTCAGAGTTAAGATCCAAGGCAATATTGTCAATGCTCAAATTTGCCAGGTTTAAAGGTGTTTGTTGCATCGACTCATCATTGAAAACCGCCATGCCTGGCTCGCCAAATACCGCGCTGTCGATACTCATGAGCAACAGCTCTGTCAGGCTGTCTTCGACCCTGATGCCTTCCACGCGTACTTCGTCAGGGCTGTCGTAGTTGCCACTAACAATATAACGCTCAATTTTAAGACGTTCACCCTCTGGTGATTCATAAACAATGTCTTCGGCGGTGAAGCGGTCTCGAAGCACTGCTTTGGAGACATCGCCAATACGCAGTTCGCCATCGGCGAAGAGCGCGGTGAGTTCCGCCTCAAGACGCTCGGGGGTAGCAAAGCTTGGGCCAGCGACCAGAAGACTTAACGTGGCGATACCAACACACGTAGGTTTGATAAAAAATGACATTGGGCAGCCTTTCAATGAGTAGAGCCATAGACCAAGTGTAGGCTTATAGCGCTTACAGTATTGGGTAGATTAACCGATAATAGCTGATTAAGAGGATAGAATGTAAATTTAGATTAGTTTTCTGGGTCGAGGAATGCGTACTCACTCCACAGCACGGAGCCGTCAACTAGTTGGGACGTGCGTTATTAAGCGGGTCAGAGATAAAGCTTTAGAAACTTCGTTTTGCAGGTGATGGCAGCAAGGTAGGCAGGGATAATAGCGCTTGGATCATAAAAAAAGCCTGCTACTAACTAAATAGCAGGGCTTTGGGTGCGCTTTATCCAGTACTTTTGGCTTTATGGTCTGCTAGTGCAGTGCTCACGGCTTCTTCCCACTGGCCTTCGGTAATGCCCCAGTGTTCCATTTGCGCTTGATCGGGGGAGCCTTCGACGGCGGCATCAAGCTCTTCTGGGGTGCTGCTCTCAAAGCAGTGCTTGGCAAATGCTTTGGTCTTGCCGTCCCTTAATTGGTCAATCATTTGCATGCTGGTTCTCCTTTTCCATAGTGAAGCATACGGTGCTATTAATCACCTGAACCAGTGTAGCGGGTTAACGGTGACTCTGCTCAGCGATGACGCTTATACCTGCAGGCTGCGGTATCTTACAGCGTGGCGTCAATGATGATTTTTAGCGCAATGCCTGCCAATAACAGCATAATTAAATTATCGAACCATTGATGAGGCAGGCGTTTACCCAGCTGAGCACCCAAGGGCATTGCCGCTAATATTACTAGCAGTGCGGCCACGCTATATGCGCTGCGCTCTAGGGTTAAAATACCGGTACTCAAGAGCGCGGGAATTTGCACGCAAGTGATTGCCACAAAAAACACCGAGATAGAGCCGATAAACACCGGACGCTCTAGCCGCATAGCGTTGAGAAAGGTAACCGAGGCGGGTGCTGACATGCCTGCCGCACCTTGTAGCACTCCCGCCAGTAGCCCGACAGGCAAAACGATGCGCTTGGCGAGAGCAAAGGGCAGCACCATGGTGCGTTTGGCAAGTTTAATGACTAAATACATCACTATGGCGCCTGCGACCCCTAGCGAGAGCAGGGTTGGCGAGAGCACAACCAAGCCCCAGGTGCCCAGCATAATGCCCAGCCCACCGGCGATTGAAAAAGCGGCTAAAAATTGCATCGGCAAGAGGTGACGGCGGTATTGCCAAACTTGTAGCGCATTGCTTAACAAGTTGGGTGCCACAAGTACCGCAATGGCAAGCTTTACATCATAGAGCATTGTTAGCACGGGGATCACAATCACAGGTACCCCAGAGCCAATAGCCCCCTTAATAACCCCTGCGGCAAGCAGCGTTAGCAGAGCAATAATCACATGCGTGTTCCTAAAAAAGGCAGGTAAAGCGTTAGCGCTAAACCTGCCGTTACGTTGTGCTGTATCTGTATGCGATTACTTAAGCACGTAGCAGGGCGTGTAGGGCTGGCCATCCAGTTTCATGCGGCCTTGAGCCACAAAGGAGGTGAGCAGCTCATCTAAGCGCTGCATGAGTTCCGGTTCAGCGGTTAGCTCAAAGGGGCCGTGTGCTTCAATCGCACGAATGCCATCCTCTTTTACGTTGCCTGCCACAATACCTGAAAACGCCCGACGTAAATGGGCGGCCAGCTCATGAGTGGGCTGTTGGCGGTGTAGGGCCAGCCCGCGCATGGCGTCGTGGGTGGGCGTAAACGGTGCCTGAAACTCCCTGGCGATGGTTAAGCGCCAGTTATAGTAAAAGGCATCCTGATGTTTGCGGCGGAAGTCAGTAATTTTATCGATGCCATCGCGCATTCTACGGGCCACTTCCGTGGGGTCGCCGGTAATGATGGTGTAATAGCGGCGGATCTCTTCACCCAGGGTATAAACCAAGAATTCGTCAATTTTCTGGAAGTAGGCTGCTGAATTCGCAGGGCCGGTGAAGATAAGCGGAAAGGGGGTATCGCTGTTGCTGGGATGCAGCAAAATACCGAGTAAATAGAGAATTTCCTCGGCGGTACCGACACCGCCAGGAAAAACAATAATGCCATGGCCAAGACGCACAAACGCTTCAAGGCGCTTCTCGATATCCGGCATGACAACGAGTTCATTAACGATAGGGTTAGGGGCTTCGGCGGCGATGATGCCTGGCTCTGAAATGCCCAGGTAGCGGCCATCTTTACGGCGCTGTTTGGCGTGGGCAACGTTGGCGCCCTTCATCGGGCCTTTCATGGCGCCAGGGCCACAGCCAGTACAAATATCTAAATCGCGAAGGCCCAGATGGTAGCCAACATCTTTCGAATATTCGTACTCTTCCCGGGAGATAGAGTGCCCGCCCCAACACACCACAAGGCTTGGGTCGCGGCCAGGCTTTAAGGTGCCCGCCTTGCGTAAAATGTGAAACACCGCGTTGGTCGTGCCTTCACCGGTATTGAGGTCAAAGCGGTTGTGGTGCTGAATTTCATTGTAAACGTAGACAATGTCGCGAATGACCGCAGAGAGGTGTTCGCGAATACCGCGAATCATACGGCCATCCACAAACGCTTCAGCGGGCGCGTTGGTTAATTTCAGGCGAATGCCTCGGTCTTGCTGCAATACCTCTATATCGAAGTCTTTGTAGGCTTCTAAAATAGCTAAGCTATCATCGGTGGGGCTGCCGCAATTCAGCACCGCTAGCGCGCAACGGCGGAGTAAATCGTGTAAGCCACTTTTAGACGTGCTTTTAAGACGATTGACTTCATGTTGCGAAAGGACTTCTAAGCTTCCTTCGGGGGAGATGATGCTGGAGATTGTTGCGCGTGGCTCAGGCAGTTGCGTCATTAGAATGGCTTTCCCTAGGGGTAAAAAAATCACAATCTGCATACTATCACGCTGTTACGGCCGATTCAGTAGCGCTGACGGTGCGCCCAGCGGGTAGCTGAGTTGTGCTACTCTATGCGGACGTTAAAAGCAGATGATGACTCATAAGATGGCGCTTTATTATGTTTAATGCCGTGTATTTTCGGACATTTATTACGTTAGTGGAAACCGGAAGTTTCACACGAACGGCGCGCCGTTTGGAAATGACTCAGCCAGGGGTTAGCCAGCATATTCGCAAGCTGGAAAGCTACTTAAATAAAACGCTGCTGGAGCGTAAGGGGAGGAGCTTCACGCTTACCGAATCGGGTCGACGCGCTTATGATTACGCGCTAAAGCTGTTTGCTGACCACGAGCAGTTTCGCCACGGCCTAGATGACGACTCCTTAGATAGCGGCGAATGCCGAATTGCATCTCCGGGCAGTGTAGGTTTGATGTTTTACCCTTACATTCTGGGTCAGCAGCAGATGCACCCGAACCTGACCGTTAACTATAGTTTTGCGTTTAATCACGAAATTGTTAACGATTTGCTAGAAGGGCGCTATGACATCGGCATTGTAACCGAGCAGGTCAAGCATCCTGAACTTACCTGCACTCTTTGGCATAAAGAGCCGCTTTGCTTAGTAGTGCCTGCTGACTTTGCGGGCAGTACGCTCTCTGACCTGATGGGGATTGGTTTTCTCAACTACTACGATGGCATTAATCACGCCAATGCGTTGCTGAAGGCGAATTACCCCGATGAGTTCCGCTCGATGACACACTTTCGCCACCAGGGGTTTACCAACGAAGTGAGCATGGTGCTGGATGCTGTGGCCCGAGGGTTGGGGTTTACCGTCGTTTCCCGTTTGGTGCTGGAGACCTCTCCCTGGCAGCGCCAGGTGAAGGCGTTAGCGCTACCTCACGCCATTAGTGAAGTGCTTTACCTATTGCGTCGTCAAGATTCAGTGTTACCCAAGCGCTATGAAAAGCTGCTTAGTGGCTTTCATGAACAGCGCATGCATGAAATTACGCCCCTAGCGCCCGAATAACGGGGCTAGGGGCGTGGGCTTAGATTTTACTCGCTAGCATATTTATGAGCGGTACTCGTCAATGCTGGGGCATGAGCAAATAAGCTGTCGATCACCAAACACGTTGTCTACACGGTTAACTGAAGGCCAGTATTTAGATGCGGCGACGGCTGGTGAAGGGAAGGCGCCTAGCTGACGGTCATAGGGCCGCTGCCAGTCGCTATCCATCACATCTGCTTGCGTGTGAGGGGCGTTGACGAGGGGGTTGTTATCCAGCGGCCACTCGCCTCGCTCGACAGCGTCAATCTCTTCACGAATCGCTATCATGGCATCGCAGAAGCGGTCGATTTCATACAGCGACTCCGACTCGGTCGGCTCAATCATCAGCGTGCCGGGTACCGGGAATGACATGGTGGGCGCGTGGAAGCCGTAATCCATCAAGCGTTTAGCAATATCTTCTTCACTAATGCCCGAGGCGCTTTTGAGTGGGCGAATGTCGATAATACATTCGTGCGCGACGGTGCCATTCTGCCCACGATAGAGAATCGGATACGCATCTTCTAACCGCTTGGCAATATAGTTAGCGTTGAGAATGGCAAGCTCCGTGGCTTCTCGTAGGCCTCGGGCGCCCATCATCTTAATATAGGCCCAAGAGATCGGCAGAATCGAGGCGCTGCCAAATGCCGCCGCTGCGACGGCACCGCTTTCCGGGTTAACCCCATTAATAGGTGTCACCACATGGTTAGACACATAAGGCGCTAAGTGCGCTTTTACGCCAATGGGGCCCATGCCGGGGCCACCGCCGCCGTGGGGAATACAGAACGTTTTGTGCAGATTGAGGTGGGAAACATCGCCACCAAAATCGCCGGGGCGCGTAAGACCAACCTGTGCGTTCATATTGGCGCCATCGACATACACTTGGCCGCCGTGCTGGTGAACGACCTCGCATACTTTGCGTACGTGAGATTCAAACACCCCGTGGGTAGACGGGTAGGTGATCATCACCGCAGAGAGGCGCTCGCTGTACTGTTCGGCCTTGTGGGTTAGGTCAGCCAGGTCGATGTTGCCATTTTGGTCACACTCGACCACCACGACTTCCATGCTGAGCATAGCGGCAGAAGCAGGGTTGGTGCCGTGGGCAGAGCTTGGGATCAAACACACGTCACGGTGGGCTTCACCTTGCGCAGCCTGGTAGCGGCGAATCGCGAGCAGGCCTGCGTACTCGCCTTGTGCGCCTGAGTTAGGCTGCATAGAGATGTGGTCGTAACCAGTGACTTCGACTAGGAAGGCGGCGAGCTCATCAATCATTTGATGATAGCCCGCAACCTGGTCGCGCGGGGCAAACGGGTGTAAGTGTGCAAATGCAGGCCAGGAGACAGGAATCATCTCGCTGGTGGCATTGAGCTTCATGGTGCACGAGCCCAGCGGAATCATTGCATGCGCGAGCGAAAGGTCTTTATTCTCAAGACGCTTTAGATAGCGCAGCATTTCCGTTTCACTGCGATAACGCTTGAACGTTGGGTGCTCAAGGAAAGTGCTTTCACGCTGGTACGCTGAGGGGATGCCGCTGATGCCCTCGCTGACTACCTTTTCATCCAGCGCTGCCACGGAAAGTCCGTGTTCATCACCGAGCAACACGTCAAACAGGGCTGCCACGTCGTGGGCGGTGGTGGTTTCATCCAGGCTGATGCCAACATCGCCGTTAGCGAAGTAGTGCAGGTTGATGTCGTGGGTCATCGCGCGCCCATGGATTTTACCTGCATCTACTTGGGTTAAGCGCAGCGTATCGAACCAGCTGTCGTGAGTAAGCGTAATGCCTGCTTGCTTGAGGCCGACGGCCAGTAGAGTGGTCAAGCGATGTACGCGGCCAGCAATTTTACGAAGCCCTTCAGCGCCGTGATACGTCGCGTAAAAGCCGGCAATATTGGCTAGCAGCGCCTGGGCGGTACAGATATTGGACGTCGCTTTTTCACGACGAATATGCTGCTCGCGGGTTTGCATTGCCATGCGCAGCGCCGTGTTGCCTCGGCTATCTTTTGATACGCCGATAATCCGTCCAGGAATCGAGCGCTTCAGCTTGTCGGACGTGGCAAAAAACGCAGCATGTGGGCCGCCAAAGCCCATGGGAACGCCAAAGCGCTGGGAGCTACCCACCACAATGTCCGCGCCCATTGCGCCCGGCTCTTTCAGTAGCACCAAGCTTAAAAGGTCGGTGGCCACGCACGTCATAATGCCACGTGCTCGGGCTTCTTCTAGCATGGGGCCAAGGTCGCTAATTTCACCACTCGCAGAGGGGTACTGCACTAACGCACCGAAAACATCGTGTTGTGCGAGCGTGGCGGCGGGGCCGCTAATTAGCTCAAAGCCAAAAAATTCGGCGCGGGTTTTTACCACGTCTAGCGTTTGCGGAAAGAGGTCGTCGGCGACAAAAAAGGCATTGGACTTGCTTTTTTTATTGCTACGCTTGCAAAGCGCCATGGCCTCAGCCGCAGCGGTTGCTTCATCCAGCAGTGAGGCGTTCGCCAGCTCCATGCCGGTTAGATCCATGATGACTTGCTGGAAATTAAGCAGACCTTCTAAGCGGCCTTGAGAAATTTCTGGTTGGTAAGGGGTATAAGCGGTATACCAGCCTGGATTTTCCAGCACATTACGCTGAATGACGGCGGGCATGTGTGTGCCGTAATACCCTTGACCGATATAGCTTTTTGCAACTCGGTTTTGGCGTGCGAGCTGGCCTAGGTAATCAAGCGCTTCTGCTTCGCTGCGCGGGTCATCGAGCGCGAGTTCACGGCCAAGACGAATATCGCTGGGCACAGTTTGCTCAATCAGGTCTTCCATGCGCTGCATATTGAGCGCTTTTAACATGGTCGCGACATCGTCGGGGCTCGGCCCGTTATGACGTTTGATAAAAGCATCGTGGTCAGCCAGTTCGGCCAAGCGGCGTGTTTCAATAGGCATGGGTAAGTTCCGGACGTTATGAGAAAACCGTGCAGGGGTATTCGACAAGGGCAATAACAGGCCTACCTTGAGAGGGCAGGCCTACGATGCATTAACTCTCTGCGTTGATCGTTGCTTGGTAGGCGTCGGCGTCTAGCAAGTCATCAAGCGCTTGTTCGCTCAGGCGGACTTTCATTATCCAACCACCTTCATAAGGCGCGTCGTTAACAGTTTCCGGCGCATCCTCTAGAGCGTCATTGACTTCAATCACTTCACCGTCGACCGGTGAGTAAAGATCGGAAGCCGCTTTAACGGACTCAATTACACCAAACTCTTTGCCTTTGCTGAGCGCTTGGCCGACTTCGGGTAGCTCAACAAATACTACGTCACCCAACGCTTCTTGCGCGTGGTCGGTGATGCCAACTGTTACGGTGCCGTCTTGATGATCAAGTACCCATTCATGGCTTTTCGCGTAACGAAGATTAGTAGGAAGATTGCTCATAGTGATTCCCTATACGAAACGGTTGTCTGGACGAGAGCATACTAGCGTTTGTAGTTCGTCTTGGCGACAGCAGCCCTAGCCAGCAGAAGACAGTTTTTCCTATGTTACCGTGTTTCTTATCGGAAACAAATTTCTTCAGCGGGGCAGGAAGACAAAATCCGGCACACCGTTTTACACCTTTCAAGCGCTGGTTATAATTTCTAAATGTAGTGACTTTCTCTGTCCAATAACGACATCACCATAGATGTTGACTAGGGAAATGGTGTAAAACATGCAAATCTTGCGTTTTGCGGAGTTAACATGCGCTTTTGCAAGACGCTTGAGTATGGCAACCAACCAACAACGAAGGCAGAACACTGCCTAACACCCATAATAAGTGAGCTAACGAAAAGGGTAAGGAGATACGCGTGGAAACATTAACTAGCCTCCTGGGGGCGATTAACGGCGTAGTTTGGGGCCCGTTAATGCTGATTTTGCTGTTAGGTGTGGGGATCTACCTACAAATTGGCTTAAAACTCATGCCTATTCGCAAGCTGGGTATGGGATTCAAGCTAATGTGGCAAGGGCGCGATGCCAAGCCTAAATCAGCGCCTGGTGAAAAAGCCCCTGAAAAAGATAGCGACAGCGGCGAAATCTCCCCCTTTAACGCACTGATGACGGCCCTATCGGCCACTATCGGAACGGGTAACATTGCCGGTGTTGCTACCGCTATTGCTCTTGGTGGTCCAGGTGCGGTTTTTTGGATGTGGATTACCGCGCTGGTAGGTATGGCAACAAAGTTTTCCGAGGCGGTGTTGGCGGTTCGTTATCGTGAGACCGATAGCACCGGCTACCACGTTGGTGGGCCGATGTTTTATATCAAAAACGGCCTAGGCAAAAAGTGGCTGTGGCTTGGCGGATTGTTCTCATTTTTTGGTGCTATCGCGGCATTTGGTATTGGTAACACGGTGCAGTCAAACTCAGTGGCCGATGCCATGGATGCAACGTTCGGTGTGCCTCACTGGCTGACAGGCATCATCATCATGGTGCTTGCGGGTGCGGTGATTCTGGGCGGCATTAAGCGAATTGCTAAAGTAGCCGGTAAGCTTGTACCGATTATGGGTATTGCTTACGTGATCGCTGGTTTGCTGGTGTTGGTTGTGAATGCTAGCCAAATTGGTGACGCGTTTGGGCTGATTTTCTATTATGCCTTCAACCCCATCGCGGCGGCAGGTGGTTTTGCAGGGGCTGCGGTTATGGCCGCGATTCGTTTTGGTGTGGCGCGGGGTATTTTCTCCAACGAAGCGGGTCTGGGGAGCGCACCTATTGCCCACGCAGCTGCAAAAACCAAGAACCCGGTACGCCAAGGGCTGATTGCCATGCTGGGTACGTTTATCGATACCATTATGGTATGTACGATTACGGCCCTGGTCATTTTGACGTCGACCGTATGGACTGAAGGTGAAGCCGGTGCATCACTGACTGCGCTTTCATTTGATGCGGCGCTGCCTGGATTTGGTAACCAAATCGTTGCCGTGGCGCTGGCCGTATTTGCGTTTACCACCATTTTGGGCTGGTCGTTTTATGGAGAAAAATGCTGCCAGTTCCTGTTTGGTACGAGCTCAATTATGCTATATCGTGTGCTCTTTGTGCTGGCCATTCCGCTGGGCGCTATTGCGCAGTTGGGCTTTATCTGGCTGATGGCCGATACGTTTAATGCGTTAATGGCTATTCCGAACTTGATTGCTTTGGCCCTGCTGTCGCCAGTGGTATTCAAATTAACCAAGGATTACTTTGCCGGTAAAGACGTACTGCCTGGTGAAGCGCTGGATCATGATAAATAGCGTTTAGCACATCATTAAGATGCAATGACGCGCTATTCTGTTATCACTATCTGTAGAGTCGGGAAGCCAGCGATTGGCTTCCCGTTTCTTTTTAAGACCGAGGAAATCCCATGACAGACCTTAAACATACGCCGCTTCATACGTTACACACCAAGTTGGGTGCCAAAATGGTGCCCTTTGCTGGCTACGATATGCCGGTACAGTATCCGTTAGGCGTAAAAAAAGAGCATGAGCATACTCGCCAGCGGTGCGGTTTGTTTGATGTGTCTCACATGGGGCAAATTTTGGTCTCTGGCCAGGACGTGGCAAGCGCATTAGAGACCCTGATACCGGCTGATTTAGTAGCATTAAAGCAAGGTGAGCAGCGCTACGGGCTTTTCACCAGTACCGACGGCGGCATTATCGATGATCTGATGGTGGTCAATGCAGGCGATCATTTTTATCTCGTGGTCAATGCCGCTTGCAAAGACCAGGATATCGCTCACCTGCGTACCAACCTAGGCGCGACCCATAAAATTGAGGTGGTTGATCGGGGGCTGTTGGCGTTACAAGGGCCAGAAGCTCGCGATGTCATGGCGCGCCTCTGTCCGAAAGCCTGCGAACTGATATTTATGCAGCATGGCCGGTTCACGTTAGCAGGCCAGGAAGTCTGGATCAGCCGTAGTGGCTATACGGGTGAAGATGGTTTTGAAATTTCCGTGGCCCGTGAAGGTTGTGAAGCCCTTGCTGAGCAGCTGTTAGCTGAGCCAGAGGTGGAAGCAATTGGCCTTGGCGCGCGCGATTCACTGCGCTTAGAAGCGGGCCTATGCCTTTATGGCCACGATATGGATCTTGAGACGACCCCGGTCGAAGCAGGTCTGATTTGGGCTATCGCAAAACCACGTCGTCACGGTGGCGAACGTCCTGCAGGCTTTCCAGGCGCTGACGTTATTCTGCATCAGGTAGATGCTAAAGATCATCAGCGCAAGCGAGTTGGCTTAGTGGCAGAGGGACGCGCGCCTGTGCGAGAAGGCAGTGTGTTAGTTGATGAAGCGGGCAACGAAATAGGTGTTGTGACATCGGGTGGTTTCGGGCCTAGCGTAGGCAAACCGGTAGCACTTGGCTATGTGAAACGGGAATGGGAGGCGCCAGAGAGCGTTGTGTATGCGCTGGTGCGCGGTAAGCAGTTGCCCATGACCGTCGCCAAAACGCCTTTTGTGAAGCCCGGGTACTATCGCGGCTAAAAGGCCATGATTGCTTATAAGTTCTTATAAAAAGTTAACGGTAAAAAGCCCCTGACCATTCAGGGGCTTTTGCGTGGCATCTACGAATATACTGGTTATCGTAAGACCTGACGCGGGTCGATAGGTTTGCCTCCCTGGCGCAGATCAAATAGCAGGTCATAACGTTGAGTTGAGCTGCTTTGTCCAACCTCGCATAGAGGGTCTCCCGTGCTTACCTGCTGACCTACTTGAACGATAATACGCTCGCAGAGTGCATAAACCGTTTGCAGATTACCGGCGTGGTGGACAATCACCACGTCGCCGAGCTGGCGCATACTATCAGCAAAGCGGACTTCTCCTGGGGCGACGGCTTTCGCCGTTGCGCCTTCTTGTGTCGCTAGCAGCATGGGTTGAAGCGTGCCGCGGCTATCCGCACCGAAGCGCCGTACAATACGGTAGTCCTCTAACGGCCACGGCCAGCGCCTTGCCGAGGCGGGCAAGCTGGTGCTTGGTGTGGGTGAGGATGGAGCGGCGGCCGGTGTGCTGCTGCTACTGGCGCGGCTGCTTCTACCACCGCTACTTCCACCGCTACTGGTGAGTGGCACACTGATGATTTGACCAATGCGCAACCCCGTTGCAGGGGTGCTCGAGTTCGCGCTTTGTAGGCGACCAGAAGTAGTGCCAAAATGACGAGCAATGCTGGAGTAGGTATCGCCTGCTCGGATTTGGTAGCGGTAGGGGCCGCCGGAAGGAGCACGTTCTTGTTGCGTCGGTATCAGCAGACGGTGGCCAACGTTCAATCGTGGTGCTGATACGCCTGGGTTAAAGCGTTCAAGACGCTCCAGGGGAACATTTGCCCGCGCGGCCAGCCCTGCTAACGTGTCACCACGCTGTACCTCAAGCCATCGTCCATTGATGTGACTTGCACTGCTTGTTGCAGGAACGCGCTCTGTTGATGTGCTAGGGCTGGCGCAACCTGCCAGCCAACTCACTATCAAGCAGACCCCTAACGTGAGGGTTAGTCGTGATCGGTTTGGGTGCCAAGCAAGGTATCTTTTTCCTGCCAGAGTGAGTTGATCCATGCGTGGAAGCGTTCCTTGTGCTGCGGTTCTTGGTAATAGTTGGCATTAAGCATCCATTCGGGAACAGCCAGCTGCCTTGCTTCAAGGGTAATGGGAGCCTCTTTACCACATAGAAATCCCCAAAACGTGGGTGACGGGTTCTGATAGCTGATGGTTACGTCAAGAATACCATCCAATTGGTCGCCTAGCAGGCTAATTACCTGGGCAATGCCACCGGCCTTCGGCCTTAATAAATGCTGGAAAGGACTTTGTTGCGCTTCCCTTTTCGCCACGGTGAAACGCGTCCCTTCGACAAAATTCAAAATTGTAATAGGTGCGTTACGCGCCTGCCGGCAAATGCGCTCGGTTGATTCACGGTCAATGGTGGCAAGCTTAGGGTTTTTGGCAATCTGTTCACGGCTAAAGCGACGCATAAATGGAAATTCCAGTGCCCAAAATGCGAGCCCTACAATTGGTATCCATATAAGTTGATGTTTTAAGAAAAAGCGTGGCAGCGGAATCCGTCGGTGCAGCGCCATGAACAGAATGAAAATATCGGTCCAGCTTCGGTGATTTGAAACGACTAGCCACCACTGTTCTGTGCTTAGGGTGTTCGGTATATGTAGGGTTAGGTTGGGCTTTAACCAACGCCGCATCCACCAAAGATTAAGGCCTATCCAATTTTGCGCTACAGCGCAAAGGTGGTTCAGCAGCCACTCTTTGCGGTGACGACCAGGTGCTATGACTTTAGCAAGTGTGAGTAGAATGAGGGGAACTCCCCAAAAAAGCGTGCTGATGACCAGCAATAAAACGCTGACTATTCCTTTCAAAATAGGCATACCGCATATCCTCGATACAAATTCTTGTTCAGCGTTCTGTCTGTGAGTACGCCTTTAGCCTGAATGCTAAAGGATCAAAGCCATACTGCCCAGCTTAGCTGCTCACTATTGTACGGGTAAGGTGTTTTATGGGGTTTACTCATACCATGCGTGTTCATAGCGCTGCAGCCAGGGAGGGGGCTTTAACGCTCTCAAGTAGTACTTTGCGTAAGGCGTAAGCGGCGGCGGATAGTTCCTGTTGAGTAAGTATCCCTACGCGGCAGGCAATGCTTGGGCTATTGAGGGGAACGCAGCAAGCACCTAACGCCTGCATTTGCTCAATGCACATAGAGGGTACGGCGCTCACGCCTAATCCTTCAGCGACCATTTTACCCACGGTGGAGAGCTGATGACTTTCAAAGGCGACAGGCAAATCAATGTGGCGCTTTCCCAGTTCTTGCTCTAGCAGGCGGCGTACCATCGACGGGCGCTGAAGCGTGATGAAGTCGTCCTGCAACAGCGTATCCCATGAAAGGCTGCTAGCCTGTAAAGGGGAGTGCGGCGGCACGACTGCGACAAACTCATCCTCAAATAGCGGCGTAAATGTCAGGCTATTGGCACCCTCTGGTGAGAACGCGATACCTATTTCGACTTGGCGGGAGCGCACCATGTCGATAACTTCTTCGTTGATGACATCGTGAACGGTAACGTTGATTTTTGGGTATTGCTGGCGAAACTTGACCAGAGCGCCGGGCAGCAGGTTGCAGGCAAACGATGGCATGGCGGCGACACTCAAACGCCCTAGCTGAAGCGTGAAGCGCTGGCGCAAGCGCTCTTCGGTATTGTCCCATTGCGCGAGCAGGTGCTTTGCAAGGGGAAGCAAAGTCTCTCCTTCGGGGGTCAGTCTTACGCTTCGGGTGCTGCGGATCAACAGCTTACCGCCAAGTGAATCTTCTAAGCCTTTGATAGCAAGGCTTAACGCGGGCTGGGAAAGGTGTAGGTGCTCGCAGGCATGAGTAAAGCTCAAGGTTTGGGCGACAGTAAGAAACGCGCGCAGCTGTTTGACGGTCATAAGGGCTCTTTTATAAATTATTCAAATAAATTGATAAGAAAAACAAACTTAACAAATATATCATCTAGTACAACACTGGCACTATCGCGTAAGCAGCATCCATAGAGTCTGCTTGATGTACCACCGACAATAATGAGAGGCATAACCATGGCAGGATTCGATAAGCGCGTGGCTTCCTACGAGGAGGCAATGGAAGGCATTCAGGATGGAATGACCGTAATTGCAGGCGGTTTTGGCCTGTGCGGTATTCCTGAGAACCTGATTGCTGAAATTAAACGCCGAGGTGTCAAAGACCTCTCCGTTGTGTCCAATAACTGTGGAGTGGATGGCTTTGGATTGGGGCTGCTGCTTGAGGATCGCCAGATAAGTAAGATTTTTGCCTCTTATGTTGGCGAAAACGCGATGTTTGAACAGCAGATGCTCAACGATGAAATTGACGTAGTGCTAACACCTCAAGGCACTCTGGCAGAAAAAATGCGCGCAGGCGGCGCGGGAATCCCCGCTTTTTACACCGCAACGGGCTACGGCACGCCGATTGGTGAAGGCAAAGAGGTGCGCGAGTTTAACGGTCGTCACTACATTTTAGAAGAAGCTATCGTTGGGGATTTCGCTATTGTAAAAGGTTGGAAAGCGGATCGTTATGGCAATGTCATGTATCGCCATACGGCGCAAAACTTTAATCCAATGGCAGCCACCGCAGGAAAAATCACCGTAGTGGAAGTTGAGGAAATTGTTGAGCCAGGCGAGTTGGAGCCAAGCCAAATCCACACACCCGGTATTTATGTGGATCGCATCATTCAAGGTTCTTTCGAGAAGCGTATTGAGAAGCGAACCGTGCGCAGTTAATCGCGTGCTGCTTTTTTAATTGCGTGCGATCCCGGTTAAGGGGCATGCAATGTTTACGCAATGACTCAATTCGATAATTCTCACATTATTCACTACGAGGTAAGCACCATGGCTTTAACACGTGAACAGATGGCTCAGCGCGTTGCTCGCGAACTTGAAGATGGTTTCTACGTCAACCTAGGTATAGGTATCCCTACGCTAGTTGCCAACTATGTACCTGACGGTATTGATGTCATGCTGCAGTCAGAGAATGGCTTGCTCGGCATGGGGCGCTTTCCGACGGAGGAAGAGGTCGACCCGGATATGATTAATGCCGGTAAGCAAACGGTTACTGCAAGACCCGGCGCAGCGATTTTTTCGTCGGCAGAATCGTTTGCCATGATTCGCGGTGGTCATGTGGATCTAACCGTACTAGGGGCTTTTGAGGTCGATCAGGAAGGCAATATTGCCTCGTGGATGGTGCCTGGCAAATTGATAAAAGGTATGGGAGGCGCCATGGACTTGGTGGCAGGCGCTGAAAATATAATCTGTACCATGACGCATGCGTCCAAACACGGTGAATCAAAACTCCTTGAGAAGTGCACACTGCCGTTAACCGGCGCGGGTTGTATTAATCGCGTTCTTACCGATCTCGCTTATCTTGAGATTAAAGATGGCGCCTTTATCTTGAAAGAGCGTGCACCGGGTGTGAGCGTTGAAGAGATCATAGAGAAAACCGCCGGAAAGCTAATTGTTCCCGATAACGTACCAGAAATGACCTTTGACGAGTAACGTTGCGTTTGTTGGCTGATGAGAAGGCGTGGGCTATGTTGCGTGCTCACGCCATTTCGCAGCGAGTATGGAAAGGCAGTAATATCTCCGCCACTCGCTCATGGTCATCATCCAGATGCTTTTGTATTAAGGCGAGGCCGCCAAGGCAAAGCCTATGCTCATCACCGTCTCCAAAGGCTATTTTCTGAGGCATCGCGGGATAAAAGCGGTGGAGCAACATCGAAGAGACAGGAAATACGCCATTTTGCTGACTGTCGATACTGGGCATACCCGCCGTGGCTAGCTGTGCATCAAGTATTTCAAGCGGATTGCCGAGGGTAGTGCAATCATAACCTGCATGATGCAGGCGCGGACCCATGACAGCTAGCCATGCCGCAAGTGGATGAGCAGCTTGAAGTTGCTGGTACAGTGCCCATGAGGGCATTGGCCAGGGGCGGCCGCGACAAAGCAAATTATGGCCTTTGCAATCTTCAGGATGGCTTTGAGCTACAAGAAGCGTGAGTGCCTCTCTCGGCGCTTTAGCAAGGGTGCCCAACTGTAGCTCTGCCAATATTAGCCAGCTACCGCTGTCGTTAGGAGCGAGCAGGTGGATGAGCATCCCTTTATCTGCCATGGCGTAATGCCCAACAGAGCGGTAACCCATATGTGCCAGCTTCGCCCCCAGTGCATTTGCGGAAAAGGGGCCGTGATTGAGGGTAACTAGGGTTAAGTATTCCGCTGGAACCGTTAATGGCCACAGCCGCAGAGCCCCTAAGTCGGGGTGGGTGTGGATGTAGTCAAGCCACAGCTGCTGAACAAACTCCTCTCGCTGCATGGGGTAACCTCGCCGCCTATCGCTGGCCCGTGTGGGGTGAGCTTTTTCAAGCGTTCAGTATAGGCAAGCAAGGATAGAGAGCGTTCAACGGCTGTTAACGGCATTTTTAACGCCGGGGCTGAGAAGCCAAAAGCTAAGAATTCAAAAGCTAGGAATTCAAGAACTAAGAATTCAACAATTAAGAAGCCAAAAGCTGTTTATTACGCACGAAGTGATCAAATTCGGTGAAGCCACCAATGTGCTGCTGGTCGACAAATATTTGCGGAACAGTATGGATAGGTTTACCTGCTGTTTTTGCAATATCTTCTTTAGTGACGCCCTCTGAAGGCATGTCTACATAGCGATAGCCTTGTATCTTACCTGTGTTTTCCAGGTAATCCGCCAATTGCTTGGCGCGTACGCAAAAAGGGCAAGACATACGACCAAAAATAACCACAAACATGAGCATCACTCCTCTAAACTGCGGCGTTTCGTTAATAAATTACCGCCATTGTGGCGTAGCTCAGAGGTTTTCGCCAATAGTGCCACACTACGTTGACCATTGAGGTGCGTTATCGGTGTCGTTTGCTCTAGGAGAGAGGATGCAAAGTTTGACTCCCCAGCAGTATCAGTACTTAGCGGCATTGGCGCAGGCGTATCGAGATGTTCACTTACGTCTCATCAAAGGCACTAGCCACTATAACCCCCGTTTAGGCGTCGATGCGTTGTGTTTTGAACCGCTTAACGCGAAGGCAAATGGTGCTTCGCTGCTAGTAGGGGCACTGTTTACCCCCTGTGAGCTTTGGCTAGTGGTAGTTCCTGAGCAGGCTATGCTTACGGCTCCTTTGGACGAAACGCTGTCGCTTGAACTGCCCTCAGGGCACTATCGTCTAGACCTCGAACGGCTGCCTGGCGGCTATGACATCTATAAGCGACGCATTTTAGACGACTTGAGCGATCTTGAAAGCATGCAAGATGCCGCTCGACTAGCGCAGCAGATGATGTCACGTTTGATGGCGCGGACATAAAAGCGGCAGGTGGCGCAGTTGATGTAATAGGCGCCAGTACGCGTAATCGTTACGTTGAGTGTGAGTAGGCATGACACGGCAGTAGGGTGTCAGGTTTTAAATTCGCTATGTTTAGATGGCTTGTGTAAAAAAGCGTTTTTAAGCGTTACGTTTTCAACATCGAATTATTCACAAAAGGAAATGCTAATGAGTTCTCAAACAGCCGCAACCCCTCGTGTTGCCGTGGTGACCGGTACTACTACAGGTATTGGCGCAGCCGTCGTGAAGCACTTTTGCGAGCTGGGTCACCAAGTGTTGGCGGTAGATTTTAACCCTAAAGGTCAGGAGGTGGCAGATGCGGCTGGCGCGGCGTTTTATCAGGCTGACCTGACCGACCCCGAAGCATGTCGGGGTGCCATTGCAGAAGCAGTGAAGCGCTTTGGTGGTGTCGATATTTTAGTGAATAACGCGGGCATTCAGCACGTTGCGTCTATTGAAACGTTTCCCGAAGAGAAATGGCGTCAAATCATCGATCTAATGCTCACGGCGCCTTTTATTCTCACTCAAGCAGCCTGGCCCTCTATGCGTGAAAAAGGCTGGGGGCGGATTATCAATATTGCTTCCATCCATGCCCACGTGGCATCACCGGGCAAGTCTGCGTACGTAAGTGCTAAGCATGGCATGATGGGGCTAACCAAAACGGCTGCACTGGAAGGCGGGGAGCAGGGGATTACCGCTAACGCGATTTGCCCTGCCTATGTGAGAACGCCGTTGGTCGATAATCAAATCGCCGATCAAGCCAAGCTGCACAATATGGATGAGCAAGAGGTGATTGAAAACATCATGCTTAAGAATGCTGCGGTCAAGCGTTTAATCGAACCGGCTGAAGTGGCACAGATGGTGGCGTATCTGGCTTCGGATGCTGCCGGAGCGGTCACCGGGTCAAGCTGGAATATTGATTTGGGTTGGACAGCCCACTAACGCTGTTTTCCCCTGTTACTGCTGATGGTTCTCGTCCTGAAACGTTGCGTGAAGGGCGTAGGTAGCAGGGGAAGGTTTTCTGCGCCACACAATTTTCATCAACCCATTGTTAATTTTATTTTGTACTAGCGTTAGCGGCGAACCGGGCGCTTTTGTAATTTGCGCTGCAGAGTGCGCCGGTGCATGCCTAGTGCGCGGGCCGTAGCTGAAATGTTGCCATCATGCTCTTGGAGTACTTTTTGGATGTGCTCCCAGGTAATACGGTTAATCGAAGGTGGGTTGTCTGCCAGCTGGATATTGGGGTCACCTTCTTGCTGTTCAAACGCATGGATCACGTCATCGGCGTCAGCAGGTTTACAGAGGTAGTTGACGGCTCCCAGTTTTATCGCTTCGACAGCGGTAGCAATACTGGAGTACCCGGTAAGCACTACAACACGGCAGTGGGGAACGGTAGTAAGCAGGTCAGGGAGCAGTTTGAGTCCTGAACTGTGTTCAAGTTTTAGATCCAACGTTGCCATCGTTGGTAAAAATTGTGCGGCTATTGTGAGTGCCTGATCGGCATCGTGGGCCACCATTACTTCAAAGCCACGGCGGGTAAGTGCTCGGTTTAATACATGGCAAAACATTTCATCGTCATCAACGATTAGAAGGCGTTGCTCGTGGGTCTGCATGATGTCCTCGATGTTGCTGCGGCTGCCATGCCGCTGTTACCTATCTGGGGCGGAGCAGCGCGGAAGTGTTACTTCCGTTAATGTGCCGCCTTCAGGGTGATTGTACAGTCTAACGCCTCCACCCAGGCGGTTAATCGTGGCATGGGTTAAAAACAATCCAATGCCCATACCCTTGCTCTTTGTTGAGATGAAGGTATCCCCCAGTTGATCAGCAATAGACATGGCAATGCCGGGGCCATGATCGCGGATATCGATAATAACGCTCTCTTCCTGCCAGTCTAGCCGGATGGCAATCTTCTCTGGATTGGCATCAGCGGCGTTGTTTAATAAATTGGTGAGGGCTTGGTCAAGGGTTGCATCCACGGCAAGCCAGGGGCGTCCACGTCGCTCGGTAACATCAAAGTGATGGCTAACATCGGGTCTGATGACCAGCCAGCGCTGAACGACGCCTGCTAGCCACACTTCCGCATCGAGCACTTCAGGTTCTGCCATACGCCGACGGTCCGCATTGGTCACCAGGTGTTGTAAGCGTGATTTGCATACATCAACTTGCTGGCGCAGTAACGAAATATCTTGCTGAAGCACGCTTCCCGAAGGCGCTTCATCTTGCATCTCTTTAAGTAATACCGCCATGGTAGAGAGGGGAGTGCCTAGTTCGTGGGCTGTGCCCGCCGCTTGGGTCGCCACCGCTAAAACCTGTTCGTTGCGCAGGGCCGATTCTCGGGTAAGCGATAAGGCTTTGTCCCGATTACGCAGCGCGTGCGCCATTTTATAAATAAAAAAAGTCACCAGGCCTGCGGAAAGACCAAAGTTGAGCCACATACCCAGCACATGAAGGCTGAGGGGGCCATCGCTATTGATATGGCCTAATTGTGGAATGGGGTAATAGTAAAACATTAAGAAGGTGTAGCCCGCCATGGAGCAGGCGGCCACTGCCCAGGCATGGCGCCAAGGCAGCGTAGCGGCGGCAATGGTGACCGGTACGAGGTAGTACGTGATAAACGGGTTGGTGGAGCCGCCGGAAAAATAAAATAGCAACGTTAAACCGGCCACGTCCGCCAGTAGGTGGGAAAGGTACTCAATATGCTTGACCGCCCGGGGCCTGCCAAGGCGCCACCAAGTGGCAATATTAAGCACGCCCATTGCAATAACGACACCAACGACCGCTGTCACCGGCAGATCAAAGGCTAAGAATTCGATGCCGACAATAATCGCTAGTAAAAAGCCGGTCCATGTAATGCCGCGAACAATGGTTAACCGGACAAGATTGCGGTTGGGCGTTGATAGAGGCAGAGGGAGTGCGGTCGGCATGGCGGTTTTATTTACCTGATGATTTAACACTATGAATCACAAACTTGATAAAGAGAGTCATAACAAAGGTTAACCACCCCGCTGAGGCTAAAAAGTTGAACAACAGCATTTTGGGAGGTAGCCAGGCGCTCCCCACCAGGGCTTCAAGCATAATGTGGAAAAACATTGCCAAAAGGAGCGGTAAGGCAAGCGTATGAATCCACATGTCTGTTCGCCGCTTGCGGATATGGTAGCGCCGCAATAAATAGCGCAGAGGGCGGTGTGCCCAGCAAATGAGCACTAAGGCACCAACCACAAATAGCATTGCAACGGTAGGCTCTGTGCTGCCTTTGTACATTGAAATGGAAATAGACCAGGCAAGCCCAAGCCACATTAAGCCTTCAATGCTGGCGATAATGTCCGCATAGCGTCGCACGTTCTGCATAAACAACGAGATCCTTGATCCTACAAAGTGCCGCCATGATACGACACTTGATAAGGGCTGTGGGGCACATCGGTAGATTTATACCCCGCTGTATTGGGTATACTGTGCGCTCTCGATTTCTCTGCCCGTTTACTCTACAACCAGATAAGCACAGGACAAGCCGTGGACGCTATTACGTTAACCCGCCCCGATGATTGGCACCTCCATTTACGCGATGACGAGGCGCTAAAAGCGGTGGTAGGCCACACCGCCGCCCAAATGGGCCGTGCTATTATTATGCCAAACCTCAAGCCTCCCGTGACCACCACCGAGCAGGCCATTGCTTACCGCGAACGCATCTTGGCAGCACTTCCCAGTGGTAGCCAGTTTGAGCCGCTCATGACGCTCTACTTGACTGATACAACCCCTGCCAGTGAAATTGAAAAAGCGGTTGAGAGCGGCGTGGTTAAAGCCGTTAAGCTTTATCCAGCGGGGGCGACAACTAATTCAGCCTCTGGCGTTACGGATATTGCCCACTGTGATGAAGCCATTACGATGATGGCCAAGCTGGGAATGCCACTGCTGGTACACGGTGAAGTCACCGATAGTGATATCGATATTTTCGACCGCGAAGCAGCGTTCATAGAGCGAGTAATGAAGCCACTGCTGGCGAGACACCCTAATCTCAAGGTGGTGTTTGAACACATCACCACCCAGCAGGCGGCTGAATTTGTTGCGGCCGCGTCCGATAACATTGCAGCGACCATTACGGCTCACCATTTGCTGTTTAACCGTAATAAAATGCTGGCGGGCGGCATTCGTCCCCATTATTACTGTTTGCCAATTTTAAAACGCGAACAGCACCGCCAGGCATTACTCAAAGCAGCGACCAGTGGAAGCCCTAAATTTTTCCTGGGTACCGATAGTGCGCCGCATGCTCAAGGTGATAAAGAGTCGAGCTGTGGCTGCGCTGGTGCTTATACCGCACCTGCGGCAATCGAACTCTATGCCGTTGCCTTTGAAGAGATGCAGGCGCTAGATAAGCTTGAAGCTTTTGCAAGCTTAAATGGGCCGCGTTTTTACGGGCTTTCCCCCAATGCAGAAACCGTGACGCTTGAGCGCCGTGAATGGCGTCTGCCGGAACGCTTCCCCTACGCTGATGGGCAGGACATTATTCCGCTCATGGCAGGTGAAACCCTGCCGTGGGCGCTTAAAGGTGCCTAAACAGCTTGCATAGGATAACCTCAAGCGTTTTACGCAAAACGGAGCCGCATGGCTCCGTTTTGCGTCACGATAAAGTGAACTTAAGCATTGCCGAGCGCGATTAGCATTTGATCAACCATACGGGCGGAGTGATCTGCGGCGATATCGAGAAACTGTTCAAAAGAGAGGTGGTTGTCGCCGCTGCCGGGAATATCCGAAAGCGCGCGGATAACCACAAATGGGCACCCGTAGAGGTGGCAGGTTTGTGCAATTGCGGCGCCTTCCATTTCAACTGCCAGCATCGTAGGGAACTGTGCGCGGGTAATGGCCACGCGTTCCGGATCGGCCATAAAGGCGTCTCCTGTGGCGATTAATCCTTCACGAACGTTCACTTCCCCCAGCGCTGTAATGGCGCCGCGTGCTACGTCGCGTAGCTGCTTATCAGCCTGATAAGCGGCGGGCATGCCGGGCACTTGACCTAACTCGTAGCCGAACACGACGGCGTCCACATCATGGTGACGAACTTCATCAGAAATGATGACATCGCCGATGCTCAGATCGGTAGCGAAGCCGCCTGCTGAGCCGGTGTTAATGATAGCGTCAGGTTGATGGCGCTCAAGCAGTATCGCAGTGCCCACCGCGGCGTTGACTTTGCCAATGCCTGACTGCAAAACCACAATTTCGAGGCCATGACGCGTGCCGGTATAAAAGACAAAGCCAGCGTGTTCATAACGCTCAGCATTTTCAAGCTGGCTTGCTAATAGGCTAACTTCTTGCGCCATCGCGCCAATAATTCCAATCCGTCGCACGTTAGGGTGCTCCTTGGTTATTTAGTGCCATCGGTAAGTGGCGTTAATAATTAGCCTTATTACGGCGTTTGGTCGTGGCGTTCAGCGGCCTCTAGGGTGTTCTCAAGAAGAGTGGCAACGGTCATCGGTCCTACGCCGCCGGGTACCGGCGTTATAAAGCTGGCGCGTTCAGCGGCGATGGCAAAGTCGACATCTCCCGCCAGTGAACCATCTTCTTGTCGGTTAATACCTACATCGATAACAATCGCGCCAGGCTTGATCCATTCGCTATTGACGATACCCGGTTTTCCGACAGCAACCACCAGCAGATCAGCACGGCTAACATGCGCCTGAAGGTTTTGGGTAAAACGATGACAAACCGTTGTGGTGCAGCCTGCAAGCATCAGCTCCAGTGCCATAGGGCGGCCCACGATGTTAGAGGCGCCGACAACGGTGGCATCTAACCCACGCACTGCAATGCCGGTTTGTGCCAGCATCGTCATAATGCCTTTGGGTGTACAAGGGCGGAGTGACGGTATGCGCTGTGCCAAGCGGCCAATGTTATAGGGGTGAAAGCCGTCAACGTCCTTGTCAGGGCGAATGCGTTCTAAAATTGGTCTAGCATCCATATGCTCTGGCAACGGTAGCTGAACCAGAATACCGTCTACCGCTGGGTCATCGTTTAAACGATCGACTAAAGCCTCTAGTGTTGCCTGCGTCGTATTGGCGGGCAGGGCATGTTGGAAAGAGAGAATGCCCGCCTGCTCGCAGGCGCGATGCTTATTACTGACATAAACGTGAGACGCTGGGTCTTCGCCAACCACGACAACGGCTAGTCCGGGTGCTCGAACGCCGGCTTGTTGGCGTGCGCTGACTTTTTCGGCAACGGCGTGACGGACATTAGCGGCAATGGCTTTGCCATCGATGAGTTGGGCGGCCATGTAGAGATCCCTATACGAAGTGGAAGAGCGAAGCAGGCTGCTAAACGTGCGCAGCAAGGTGCTTTCTATAAGGGGCAATTTTCGCATGCTAGGGCGGGAAGGCAAAGCGTCTATCGAATCAATCACTTTAAGTGTTGACTTTAAAATTAAAAGTAGTAATATAAGCCTCGCTTGAGACGGGATATGCAGCAGCGTCTAAGGTAAGAAATCGGGATGTAGCGCAGTCTGGTAGCGCGCCTGCTTTGGGAGCAGGATGTCGGGGGTTCGAATCCCTCCATCCCGACCACATACCTAGCGCGGAAGGTGGTAGCTTGCTTTTCCAGACTTTGGTTGTTGTCAAGTGCTCATCAGTATTCTGAACATTGGAATGCCTCATGTGCGCCTATAGCTCAACCGGATAGAGCAACGGCCTTCTAAGCCGTAGGTTGCGGGTTCAAGTCCTGCTGGGCGCGCCATTAATTTAATCACTTTATCTTTCAAGTGGCTAAATTGATAATAGCGTTCACATGCAGCGATCAAAAAGTTGTTCTTGAAGTACTTCATCTATGGTGGATGTAGCTCAGTGGTAGAGCCCCGGATTGTGGCTCCGGTGGTCGTGGGTTCGATCCCCATCATCCACCCCATTGATGATATGTACTTTCCAGTTTTAGGTTGTGGTGGATGTAGCTCAGTGGTAGAGCCCCGGATTGTGGCTCCGGTGGTCGTGGGTTCGATCCCCATCATCCACCCCATTAACCTTTCCCCTCCTTGTATGCTTCCCCATTAATTCCAATAAGCTTTTTTTGCTTTCCAGCGCTTATCAACTCTTATCTTCGTTAATATTCATAGCTTTAAAATTACATATCTTTAAGACGATAGTTCTTCTCTCCACGATGTACCCCTCAGCGTTTTCACCTCGGCATTAATTTGATATTGGTATCGACGGTATCAGTAATCGGTTCAGGCTCCCCCAGTAAGTACCCTTGTGCAAAATCAATTCCCAATGACTGCAGTTTAGCTAGCGTTTCTTTTGTTTCGACATGCTCTGCGATGGTGTCCAAGGCTAGTGCTTTGCTAACAGAGTGAATGGCTTCCACCATTGCGCTATCGATGGGATCTTGGTGGATGTTGCGAATAAAACTGCCATCTATTTTTAAAAAATCCACTGGCAGATGTTTTAGGTAGCTAAACGATGACAGCCCGGTGCCAAAATCATCTAAGGCGAACCGGCAACCACACTTTTTTAATGCGTGAATCAGCTCGCTGACTTTTGAGAGCTGAGCAATGGCCGCACTTTCTGTTATTTCAAAACACAAACTTCCTGCGGGTAAATCTGCGCGTTGCACCTGTTGAATGAGGTCGCGGCAAAAATCGCTGTCTGAAAGTGAATCGCCCGATAAATTGATTCCCCAATAACCAACCTTACTCGTCTCACTATCAGGTGTCGCATCCTGGCTGACTAAGCAGCGATAGCGATCGGTGAGCCATGCAAGCGTATTACGAACTACCCAGCGGTCGATGCGCACCATAAAATGATAACGCTCAGCCGCAGGCATAAAGCTGCCTGGGGAGATAAGCGTGCCGTTCTCTTCAAGGCGCAGCAGAATTTCTCGATAGCCAGGGCCTGTGCCGCATACCGTTTGAACAGGTTGTGAGAAAAGTCTGAAGCTATCATTGTCTAGTGCGTTTTGAAGCCGCTGAAACCACGCTAATTGCCCATGGCGCTCTAACAAAAAGTGGTCGTCTGGTTGATGGCAGTGAATACGGTTACGTCCCGCTTCTTTGGCACTATAGCAGGCGGCATCGGCGGCATGCAGCGTGTCGGATAGGCGCATCGGTTGTTCTGATGCGATAGGGACGATGCCAATGCTGACCCCTATGCCGAACGTGTGGTCTTTCCAGGCAAAGCGGAAACATTCGATGTCGCGTCGCACTGCTTCGCAAATCAGCTTGGCTTTATCTAGCGGGCAATCTGGCAGGATAAGAGCAAACTCATCACCGCCAAGTCGGGCAACGGTATCGCTGTTGCGCACGTGGGATTTGAGTTTCACCGCGACCTGTCTTAACAGCTCATCGCCCGCCAAGTGGCCGCAGGTGTCGTTCACTATTTTGAATTGATCAAGGTCCAAGTAGCAGAGCACATGAGAGCTTTGGGGTTGCTCAAGCAGCTCGGTTAGCAGTGTTTCAAACGCCCGACGATTAATTAAACCGGTCAAGTTATCGTGAGTGGCTTGGTAATTGAGTTGTTCAGATAGTTTGTGGGTCAAGCTTACATCTTGGAAAACAACCACCGCCCCTAGCGTTAAGCCATTGCGTGAGCGAATGGGGGCTGCACTGTGCTGGATAGGGTGGCGTTTGTTGTTTTGATCGACTAATTGGCATTGTTCTCTAAAGTGAACGGCCTTGTGTTGGGTGAGTACCTGACGGGCAGGGTTGTTGAGAGGCTGGTCGTGGAGTTCGTCACGCAATTGATAAATCATTTGAATCGGTTTGTTGAGAGCTTCTTTAAAGTCCCATCCAGTGAGCCGCTGGGCCTCTGCATTCAGAAAGGTGACGTTGCCACTGGCGTCACAGGTAATGACACCATCGCCGATGGAGGCTAACGTTGTGCGAGCAAGGTCTCGTTCGCGATTGAGTTGCTCTTGGAGCTGTTTGCGCTCGGTAATATCGCGCACCATGCCAGAACACTCCGAGGCAGAGCCAAGCGCACCCTCACTGACCTGCACCTCCAGATAGCGTATTTGCTGCTCATCGGTGCGCCTTTTGACTTCATGGCGCGCTCCCGGGGTGAGTGGGTGGTCGGGCAATAGTTCACTGACGTGTTTGCCAATCAGTTGGTCAGCAGTGACACCAAAGAGTGCCTCAGCCCCTGGGTTAAGGTCGGTCAAGATGCCGTCCGCCTGCCAGGTAATGACGCCGTCACGTAAATTGCGCAGCATCACCTGGGTGTGGCCTACCGCTCGTTCTAGTGCCGCTGACACGCGGTTGTAACCGGCGGCGATTTCGCCTACCTCAGTAAACGGGTCTGCATCTATGCGTTGTCGCATATCGCCTTGTTGCTCATGCTGACGCATATGTTCCAACAGCTGGTTGAGTTCGTTTTTCGCACCGTGCTCGGCGAGGTTCAGGCCCATTTTTTCAGCGTCAGCAGAGACGCGTAGCGGTAAAACGTTGGGTAATAAACGCTGCGTGGTTTTAAATAGCAGCCACGCCATGCCAAAGCTCCAAGCACCGCATACAAGGACACCTATCAGCTGAACGCCAAATTGATCTGCTCTGCTCAGCGATAATCCTAATGTGTTTGGGTCGGCAAACCAGGGAAGGGCGAGGGTTCCCCATATGCCCGCCACTAAGTGCGCGGGTATTGCCCCTACGGCATCATCAATATGCCGTTTTAATAACCACTCGCTCGATAACACCATTAATATGCCGCTAATACTGCCCATTAAAAATGCCGCTGACAGTGAAATAACGTTGGCGCCGGCGGTAACCGCCACAAGCCCAGCGATAGCACCGTTAATGGCATACATGACATCGGCATAGCGGCGTACCCGCCAGCCCATCAGCATGGCTGATAAAATACCGCCTACTGCGCCGAGTATGGTGTTGGCGATAATCCCAGGAACGTCACTGCTGAGCGCGAGAGTGCTTCCCCCATTAAACCCAATCCAGCCTAAAATCATAAAGAGCGCGCCAAGCATGGCGAATGGTAGATTGCCAGCAGGAAACATGGCGGGTGGTTGGTTGGGTTGGAACCTGCCACGGCGAGGGCCGATAATCAAGACAGCGGCTAATGCCACCCAGCCGCCTACGCTGTGAACGACGGTTGCACCGGCAAAGTCCATAAAGCCAAGTGCTTCGAGCCATCCGGGCGCTCCTCCTAATAAACCACCCCAAGCCCAGTGACCGAAAAGGGGATAGATAAGTAGCGCTATCCAAAATGACGCCCAAAGGTAGCCAAGAAACGCCATCCGCTCAGCGACAGCACCGGCAACAATGGTGGCGGCGGTGGCGCAAAACATGGCTTGGAAAATAAACACGGTTAGCGTCCAACTACCGGCTGACTCAAGTTCCCAGCCAAATAAAGAGGTGCCCATCCAGCCTGAATGAGACGAGCCAAACATAACGCCAAAACCCACAAACCAGAAAACGCTGACAGCAATGGCAAAGTCAGCCAAGTTTTTCATGGCCACGTTGATCGTGTTTTTGGTTCTAGTGGTACCCGCTTCAAGGCAGAGAAAACCGGCCTGCATAGAGAAAACTAACGCTGCTGCCCATAATATCCAAAGCGTATCGATTAATGTGGTGTCAAAAGCGTGAGGCATGGGGCAATCCTTGTGCAATATTGGTGCGCATGGAGCACTGCTCTGGTGCTGCTCACTGACAGCCGCGCCACAGAGCGGTTGGGTTTGCCTCTTTATGGACGCGTTAGCAGGTGCTTATAAGCAAGTGCTCATAATGATTAAGCAATTGCCGTGCCGTATTTAGTTAACTCATCTTTATTTGTGTTTTTTACGGTATTAATAACTAAAAAAATCAGTAAAAACAGTTTTTAAAACTGTATAAAAGCCAGATAAATGGTGATATTTTTCAATCAGTTGGGTTTTGTGACATTCACTGGCAAAAGCTATTTAATAACGTTCGCAGGAGTGCATCAGAATGGCGCGTCAAACGGTGGTTTTAGGGGCAGGCATGGTAGGTGTCAGCATTGCGTGGCATTTACAGCAACGTGGTCATCAGGTGACATTAGTTGATCGCTGCCAGCCTGGCCGCGAAACCTCCTTTGGTAACGCGGGTATTATCCAGCGGGAAGCCGTTAGACCTTATCCTTTTCCAAGGGATATGAAGACCATTCTCAGCGTATTGCCCAATAACCGTGTGGATATTCGCTATCGCCCGGCAGGTATGATTAATGCGGCATCGCCTCTGCTGAGTTATTGGCACCACTCTTCCTCGCGTCTGTATAAAAAGATTATTCCTGAGTGGGCCTCACTGATTCAGCTTTGCCTAGAGACGCATGGGCCGATGATTGAAGCCGCAGGTGCAGAGCATTTAGTGCGCCGTGAAGGCTGGCTGGAAATTTATCGCACGCCGGCAAAGCTTGCGCAGCGAGTAAAAGAGGCTGAAGAAGCACGCTCTCTATACGGTGTGCAGTTTGCGGTGCTGGATCGAGCGGCCCTCACGGAAAAAGAGCCGGATTTAAGCAGTGATATTATCGGAGCGATTCACTGGCTCGACCCATGGACAGTGGCTGATCCAGGCGGTTTGGTAGCTGCATACGCTGCTTCGTTTGTTGAGCAAGGCGGACGAGTGCTTCAAACCGATATTAATAGCTTCCAGCAACAGGGAGATGGTTGGACAATCGATACCGCTGCTGAGCAATTAGAAGCAGATGAGGTAGTAGTAGCGCTCGGGCCTTGGGCAGGAGAGTGGCTGAAGAAATTGGGCTATCACTTCCCGACGTTTGTTAAGCGTGGTTACCATATGCACTATGCAACTCAGCCGGATGCTAAGTTGCACTACTGGTTGATGGACGCTGAGGTGGGTTATTTGCTGGCGCCAATGAATGCTGGCATCAGGCTTACAACAGGCGCCGAGCTGGATCGCCTTGAGTCACCGGCCCATGAACAGCAGCTGGGTGCTGCCGAAAAAGTGGCACGCACCGTTTTCCCTCTTGGCGAGCGTCGTGATGCTGCAGCGTGGAAGGGAGCACGACCATGCTTACCGGACATGAAGCCTGTTATTGGCCCAGCGCCACGCCACCCTGGATTATGGTTAGCGTTTGGTCACGGCCACCAAGGATTTACCCTAGGGCCAGCGACGGGGCAGTTGCTGGCCGATATGATGGAAGGCAAATCAACCGCTATCGATATGGCCCCATTTAGAGCAGAGCGTTTTTAATTCGAACTGCTTGATGCTGTCTGCATACCAAAATAGCTGAATCTAGATAATGAGAAAGTTGGTGTGGGGAGTGTGGTTTTGCTACGCTGGTTGTATGCATTTCTGAAATGTGGGGTGAAGTATGGACGTATCAGCAAGTAGTGCAGTCAGCACCGCGCTTTATATGAACCAGGCGCAGACCGCTGAGCAAGCCCAAATGGAGGTTTTTAGACAAGCACTTGAAGATCAGTCTGATCAAGTGACTGAAGTCTTAGCATCGGCTGACACCAGTGCTCAGCCAGATCTAGCAAAAGAAGGAAGCTTGGGCACTAACGTCAACACCTTCGCGTAAGCCCCTGCCGCTTGAAGATCAGTCTGACAAGTATACAAACGCCGGTTATCCGGCGTTTTTTTTGCTTTATTTTTACCTGAGCATTGCGATGGCGATGTCTCCTGGTATGCCGATATCGCCTAGTTGCGTTACCATATGCACACTTAAGCGCCGCTGCTGCGCGCGCTCCCTAGGATTGAATTGCATCATCTTTCAGAGAGTCTAATGTCTGACGCTAACATAGCGCGCGAAGCTGAACTGCGCCGTACCTTTGCTATCATTTCACACCCTGACGCGGGTAAAACAACTATCACCGAAAAGCTGCTGCTGTTTGGGAACGCTATCCAGATGGCTGGTTCGGTAAAAAGCAAGCGCAATGACCGCCATGCCACTTCCGACTGGATGAAAATGGAGCAGGAGCGGGGCATTTCAGTGACGACCTCTGTGATGCAGTTCCCTTATGGTGGACGGATTGTCAACCTATTGGATACGCCAGGGCACGAAGACTTCTCCGAAGATACTTACCGTACGCTGACAGCCGTTGATTCAGCGCTCATGGTGATTGATGGGGCGAAAGGGGTTGAGGATCGCACCATTAAACTTATGGAAGTATGTCGCCTGCGTACCACGCCTATTCTGACCTTTATTAACAAAATGGATCGCGATATCCGCGACCCAATCGAAGTCATGGATGAAGTGGAGACGGTGTTGAACATCCAGTGCGCGCCCATGACCTGGCCTATCGGCATGGGGCGGCATTTCAAAGGGGTATATCACCTTTATAACGATGTTATCCATCTCTATACCCAGGGGCAGGGGAGCCGTATTCCTGATGATAAGCGCATTGAGGGATTAGATAATCCAGAAGTAGACGCCGTGTTGGGTGAGGAGCAGGCAGAAGAGCTTCGTATGGAGGTTGAGCTGGTGCGCGGGGCGTCGCATGAGTTTGATCTTGATGCCTATCGCCGCGGCGAGCTATCGCCGGTCTATTTCGGTACCGCGATGGGGAACTTTGGTGTGCGTGAAATGCTAGACGGCTTTGTAGAACATGCGCCGGCTCCGCAGCCTCGTGAAACCAATACCCGTGAAGTGACCGCCCATGATGAGCGTTTCACCGGGTTCGTATTTAAAATTCAAGCCAATATGGACCCGAACCACCGGGATCGGATTGCCTTTTTGCGTGTCTGCTCCGGCAAGTACGAAAAGAACATGAAGATGCGCCACGTGCGTATCGGTAAAGATGTAAAAATCGCTGATGCACTGACGTTTATGGCCTCTGACCGTTCCCAAGTGGAAGAGGCGTGGCCAGGCGATATTATCGGCCTGCATAATCACGGCACTATCCAGATTGGCGATACGTTCACCGTAGGCGAAGATATGCGCTTTACCGGCATTCCACACTTTGCCCCTGAGCTGTTTAAGCGTGTACGTTTGAAAGATCCTCTCAAAATGAAAGCACTCCAGAAAGGCCTTCAGCAGCTTTCTGAAGAGGGGGCGACCCAGGTCTTTATGCCGATAGATAATAATGACCTAATCCTTGGTGCGGTAGGTACGCTGCAGTTTGATGTGGTCGCCCACCGCCTTAAAGAGGAGTACAAGGTCGACTGTCTGTATGAGGGCGTTAACGTGCAAACCGCTCGCTGGATATATTGTGAAGATGCCAAGATGCTTGAAGAGTTTAAGCGTAAAGCTAGCAGCAACCTTGCCATTGATGGCGGCGGCTACCTGACCTACATTGCACCCACGCGGGTGAACCTACAGATGACTCAGGAGCGCTGGCCAGATATTCGTTTCCAGCCCACTCGCGAGCATTAATACTTTAGGAGTTAGCGTGCTGATAGACGCCCACTGCCACTTGGATGCTGTAGAGTTTGATACGGATCGTGATAGCGTGTTTTCCGCAGCTCAAGCAGTGGGCGTTGGCCATTTTATAGTGCCTGGAACGCGTCGCGCGCGTTGGCACAATGTGCTCGCCCTGGCTGAGCGTGATGAAGTCAGTATCTGCTTAGGACTTCACCCCTACTTTGTTGCGCAGCATCAATTAAGTGATCTCGGTGCGCTAGAAACGTTAGTGAACCAGCAGCTTTCAGGCGCCAGCCCTGCTCGCCCCGTGGCTATTGGTGAGTGCGGTATTGATGGGCGTTTTTCGGAGAGCCTGAGTGAGCAGTGGCGCTACTTCGATGAGCAGCTACGCATTGCTAAACGCTGCAAGTTGCCTGTTGTCGTGCATTGTGTGAAAGCCAACGATACGGTGAGTAAGCGGCTTCGCCAGCTCTGCTTGCCTGAAGCTGGGCTTATCCATGCGTTTGCCGGTTCCTATGAGCAGGCGGTTAGGTTTTTAGATCTTGGCTATGTATTAGGAGTAGGCGGCGCTGTTACTTACGAGCGTGCTCAGCGTTTACGTCGCGTGGTAGCGAAGCTGCCTGATGATGGCTTTGTACTGGAAACAGATAGCCCTGATATGCCGTTAAACGGTTATCAAGGCCAGCGAAACGAGCCTGCGCGGTTAGCTCAGGTGGCACAAGAGGTAGCCAAGCTGCGTGGCCAGCGCTTAAGTACCGTTGCGTCACTCAGTAGTGCCAATGCCGCGCGGGTATTTAAGCTACCCCACGTTGACAGTAGGCGTTGACGTTCAGGCAAGCTGCGCCGCCACTTGTTCAGGGTCTAGGCGCTCTATAGGGTAGGGCAATGCATGCAATGTAATAGGCAGTTGATGCCAATAGACCGCTAGCATCTCATCCATCACTTTCGTATTCATCACGGCCAAAAACTCAACCTGTTGGTCGTTATTAAACGCGCTACTGACCACTTCGCCCAGCGACTTTCCGCTCTCGTCAACGATGGACTCCCCAATGTCAGGTAACGTACTGGCATCAACACTGGCGTGAACCAAGCGCTTTTTGACTTGACCGCGAAAGTGCGCACGAGCGACAACCTCTTGGCCTGTATAGCACCCCTTTTTAAAGCTGATACCAGCCAATGCTTCCCAGTTCAGCATTTGGGGTAGAAAGTGATCCTGCTGGGCATCGGTAAGCCATGCAAGTCCGCTACGAATATCGGCCAGCAGCCATTCGTTGCGCAAGGTCTCATCGTTGCTAACTAGGCTAGTTGCCGGGTCTTCTTCAAACATGAACAACCAGCGAGGGCTGCCGGGCATCTTCAGAGCCGTCCCTTTATCGCTGGTAGCATGCGTATAAGGTTGCCCAGGTAGGGTGAGGTTAAGTTGTTCCGCCAACGCGTCTGCGCACTGGCTGGCGCCTACAAAGGTGAGTGTCGGCACCCGTGTCAGCTCGGCTTTGTAAAAGGCGGCGAACTTTTTCAGGTGGTTGGCGAGTGTTTCCGCCAGCGAGGCATTGAGCACTAATCGGAAATGGTCGCTGCCAAGCCGCAATAACTGGCCGTTAGCCAGCATTCGTCCTTTAGGAGTACAGAAGCAGGTGAGCGGTGCAAATATGCCGTTCGCCAGACTCACCTGCGCGCTCGTTTGGCCTTGTAAAAATGTCTCCGCATCGGCCCCTTTGATATCAAGCGCGGCATACTGGGTTAAGTGTACGGCGCTAGAGAGCTGCGTGTTGGCGATGGCCATAGTCACTCCTGGGCGTGTCAGTGAGATGTGTTTGTAAATAGCTGTATGGGTCAAAGTGTGGGCATGATAGGCAGATTGCAAGGCCATGGGAGCATGCTAGACTCTTTAACCTGTATCAGGTTTGCATAGATAATCGTCTGTATACTGTAGCGTTAACAACACTGGCAATCGTTGAGCAAAGGATGCGGCATGGCATTTCAATCATTAAGTTTTCAGGGTGTCACGACTACTGAACAGGTTAATAAAATTACCACAGCGCTAATGATGCTCGATAGCGTGGAGAGCGTTGAGGTAGGCCGCCATGGAGCAGAAGTGGAGGGACGCGCTAGACGTGAAGCTCTCATCAACGCTATCGAAAAACTTAACCTAGGGGTCAAGGTATCGTAATGCATAAGCCCATCACTATTATTAGCGAGCGCAATCACGTTTTTCGTCAACGGGTTGAGGTTGATGGGCTTGAGGCGTTGTATGCGGATGTGCCCCCGGTTGTTGGGGGAGATGGTAGCGCCCCCGACCCGCATGATTACTTCGATATTGCACTAGGGACGTGTAAAGCCATTACTGTACAAATGTACGCCAAGCGGAAAGAGTGGCCGCTAGAAGGAATTACCGTGAAGGTCCAGCGCGACGATAGCCAAGAAAGGAAAGGCGTCTATAAGCTTGCTGTCACTCTAATACTTCATGGAATTGAAGACCCCGAGCAGCGCGCTAAGCTTGAGGAGATCAGTCATCGTTGCCCTATTCAGCGGTTGATGACCCAGTCAACAGTAGAAATTGCAACGCATACTGAATAGCGCGGCCTATTCGGCGATCCACCTCATAAGGAGTGACGATGAGCAAGGCGTTTAGGCTTCAGTCAAAGTTTAAGCCTGCCGGTGACCAGCCAACGGCAATTAGCAGTTTAATCAGTGGCCTGGAGTCGGGGCTTGCTCATCAAACCTTGCTGGGGGTAACCGGTTCAGGTAAGACATTTACCATGGCGAATATTGTGCAGCAGTTGCAGCGGCCCACCATTGTTATGGCGCCAAATAAAACGCTTGCTGCCCAGCTTTATGGTGAGTTCAAATCATTTTTTCCAGACAATGCGGTCGAGTATTTTGTCTCTTACTACGACTACTACCAGCCCGAAGCATACGTTCCCTCTTCAGATACATTTATCGAGAAAGATGCGTCTATTAATGACCACATTGAGCAGATGCGCCTTTCAGCGACAAAAGCGCTTCTTGAGCGCCGAGATGCGCTAATCGTTGTGTCGGTTTCAGCTATCTATGGGTTGGGTGATCCTGACCAGTACCTGAAGATGCGCCTGCATTTCACCCGTGGTGAATTAATTGATCAGCGGGCCTTTCTACGTCGTTTAGCCGAATTGCAATACACCCGTAACGATATGGATTTTCGTCGGGGAACTTACCGGGTGCGCGGTGATGTCATTGATATATTTCCCGCAGACTCCGATGAAGAGGCGGTGCGCGTCGAGTTATTCGACAGCGAAATTGATACCATCCGCCTCTTTGATCCGTTGACAGGCGCTGTCCGTGGCGAGGTGCCACGTATGACTATTTACCCCAAATCGCACTACGTCACACCCCGGGAAACGATTTTGGGTGCTATTGATGCGATTAAGGGGGAGTTGAAAGAGCGACTGGAGTGGCTGCGTAAGCACGAGCGGCTAGTGGAAGCACAACGTCTTGAGCAGCGCACGTTGTACGATATTGAGATGATGCTCGAATTGGGGTACTGCAACGGTATTGAGAACTACTCGCGCTACCTTTCTGGACGTGCACCAGGCGACCCGCCACCGACCTTTTTTGATTATCTGCCTGATGACGCACTACTGTTCATTGATGAGTCCCACGTTAGCGTGCCCCAAGTGGGGGGGATGTATAAGGGCGACCGCTCTCGTAAAGAGACGTTAGTGGAGTATGGTTTTCGGCTGCCCTCCGCGTTGGATAACCGGCCAATGAAGTTTGAGGAGTGGGAGGCGATCAGCCCACAGACAATTTTTGTTTCCGCTACGCCGGGGAAGTATGAAGCAGAACACGCCAGCCAAATCGTTGAGCAGGTGGTACGGCCAACCGGGCTGTTAGACCCTGAAATAGAAGTTCGCCCCGCTAGCACGCAAGTTGATGACCTGCTTTCTGAAATAGGCTTGCGCACCGCCGTTGGCGAGCGCGTACTGGTAACGACCTTAACGAAGCGGATGTCTGAAGACCTCACTGAATACCTGGATGAACACGGTATTCGAGTGCGCTACCTGCACTCCGATATTGACACGGTTGAGCGGGTCGAGATTATCCGTGATCTACGACTGGGTAAGTTTGATGTGTTAGTGGGGATTAACCTGCTTCGCGAAGGGCTAGATATTCCTGAAGTGTCGCTGGTGGCGATTCTGGATGCGGATAAAGAGGGCTTTTTACGCGCCGAACGTTCGCTCATTCAAACCATTGGCCGTGCAGCGCGTAACGCCAACGGTAAGGCGATACTCTATGGCGATCGAATCACCGACTCGATGCGCAAAGCGATGGATGAAACCGATCGCCGCCGTGCAAAGCAGGTTGAACACAATCAAAAACATGGCATTACGCCTACGACGGTCACACGTTCAGTCGCTGATATTCTTGAGGCGGCCCAAGCGCCGGGCAAGAAAAACAGCCGTCGCCGTGGATCAGAACGCAAAGTGGCGGAAAGTGCTGCTGAGTACGATGTTGCCACGATGAGCAAACAAGACTTGCTGGGCGCTATTAGTAAGCTTGAGGATGCCATGTTTGAAGCAGCGCAAAACCTTGAGTTCGAAGAGGCGGCACGGCTTCGCGATCAACTACATCAAATGAAAGAAAAGCAGCTGGCGCTAGGATAACCCATGCCTGAAGGTCCAGAGATTCGCCGCGCAGCGGATCGTATCGAAAAGCAAATCGGCGGTAAGGTGCTAGACGACGCGTGGTTTGCATTTCCCGAACTGTCCCGTCAAGCAAGCACGTTTATCGGCGTTAAAGTCTCGTCAGTTGATACCTGGGGTAAAGCCATGCTGATTCGGTTTGCCGATCAGCGGGTGCTTTACTCGCACAATCAGCTGTATGGCGTATGGAAGCTGCATGCCGAAGATAAACCGCCAAACACGTCACGTTCATTACGTGTTCGGCTGGTGGCAGAAGGGCGTGCCGCCAGTTTATACAGCGCTTCTGATATATCGCTCTGGGATGAGTCAACGCTGGCGCGTCACCCTTTTTTAGCTCGCCTAGGCCCTGATTTGCTCAGCCAACATGTAAATGACGATGATGTGAAGCAGCGACTGTTAATGCCTGCTTTTATGCGTAGAAGTCTTGGAGCACTGCTTTTAGATCAGGGCCTTGTCGCGGGGCTAGGCAATTACTTGCGCTCAGAGATTCTGTTTTTCTCCCAGCTACACCCTAAGCAGCGCCCCTGTGATCTTACGGACGAGCAGTTACGCGTGCTTTCATCGCATATTGTTGAGATAACGCGTACCGCATACCGAACTGCCGGGGTCACCAATCAAGCGGCTTGGATTGAGCAAGCCATTGCAGCGGGTGAGCCGCGCCGCCAATGGCGATTCAGCGTGTTTGAGCGTGCCGGGCTCTCCTGTCATCGCTGCGGCAATGTAATCGAGCGCATGATGGTGGGATCTCGGCGTCTGTACTGGTGTCGGCAGTGTCAGCCTGCTCTTTAATGTATTTTATACCGTTATCTTTGATTGTTTAACTGCATCTCTCCGACCAAAGCGCTAAAGGTTGAGCCAGACTTACAAGATGCACTGGCTGCCGCGTAGGTCTCAATACGGTATACTTGTTACACACTAGACGGCCGCAAAGGCTGCAGCCAAGACGATAACCGAGGAGCTGTTAATCCATGACCGTGATTCGCCAGGATGACGTGATTCAAAGCGTTGCCGATGCTCTGCAGTACATCTCTTATTACCACCCGAAAGACTTCATCGACGCGATGGCCGACGCCTACGAGCGTGAAGAGAACCCCGCGGCAAAAGACGCGATTGCACAGATTCTGATCAACTCACGCATGTGCGCCACCGGTCACCGTCCAATTTGCCAGGATACCGGCATCGTGACCGTGTTCGTCCATGTGGGCATGAACGTCACGTGGGACGCTGAGCTGAGCCTCGATGATATGATCAATGAAGGTGTGCGCCGCGCTTACCAGCTGCCAGATAATGTACTGCGTGCCTCGGTCCTGGCCGACCCTGACGGCAAGCGCCAAAACACCAAGGACAACACGCCTGCCATTATTCACCACAAAATTGTGCCGGGTGACAAAGTAGACATCCATGTGGCGGCGAAGGGCGGTGGTAGCGAGGCGAAATCGAAGTTCGCCATGCTTAATCCCTCCGATAGCGTAGTAGACTGGGTGATGGAGCAGCTTCCCAAAATGGGCGCAGGCTGGTGCCCGCCAGGGATGCTGGGCATTGGCATTGGCGGTACCGCTGAAAAAGCGATGGAAATTGCTAAAGAAGCACTGCTGGACCCCATCGACATCCAAGAACTGCAGGCCCGCGGTGCTAGCAACCGTGCTGAAGAGCTGCGCCTTGAACTGTTTGATAAGGTGAATAAAAGTGGTATTGGTGCCCAAGGCTTGGGTGGCTTAACCACCGTATTGGACATTAAGGTCAAAGATTACCCAACCCATGCTGCCAATAAGCCGGTGGCAATCATTCCTAACTGCGCGGCCACCCGCCATGCTCATTTCACGCTGGATGGTTCTGGTCCGGTAGCGCTGCCCGCGCCGAAGCTGGAAGATTGGCCAGAGATTACCCGTGAGGCAGGTGATAACGTCAAGCGTGTCAATCTGGATACCGTGACGCCTGAAGAAGTGAAAACCTGGCAGCCCGGCGATACGCTGTTGCTAAACGGCAAACTGTTGACGGGCCGTGACGCGGCCCACAAGCGCATGGTGGATATGATCGCCAAGGGTGAGCCGCTGCCGGTGGATATGAAAGGGCGGTTTATCTACTACGTTGGCCCAGTTGACCCGATTGGTGACGAAGTAGTGGGTCCAGCAGGCCCCACAACGGCTACGCGGATGGATAAATTTACCCGTACGATGCTGGAAGAGACAGGCCTATTAGGCATGGTAGGCAAGGCGGAGCGGGGCCAAGCCGCTATTGATGCCATTCGCGATAACCAAGCTGTGTATCTCATGGCGGTGGGTGGCTCTGCGTACTTGGTCGCTCAGGCGATCAAAAAGTCACGGGTGGTAGGCTTTGAAGACCTAGGAATGGAAGCTATCTACGAATTTGAAGTGGAGGATATGCCTGTTACCGTCGCGGTTGATAGCCTAGGTACTTCCGTTCACCAAACAGGGCCTGCCAAATGGAAGGAAATTATTGCTCAGTCAGCCTAATCTTTTGGTAGCCTAGTCAGAAGTATGCGAAATGAAGAAGCCCCGTCATGCACGGGGCTTTTGTGCATTGGAAGTGAACGGACAAGTCAGGAATCCCTACCGGATGACGAGGAATAGTCAATGACCTCATGGTTATTAGGGACAGGTATCATGCTGATACACTTTTTAGGAATTGTATCAGCCATTATGGCTTTGATGTCGAGCCGTACATCGCAAGGCGCTGTAGCGTGGATCATTTCGCTGCTCACCTTTCCTTACGTCGCATTACCTGCGTACTGGTTTTTCGGACGCCCGAGATTTTACGGCTATGTTTCGGCAAGAGGCGCGCGTGACAACGTCTTAAGGCGTGTTCTAGCGCGTTATCGCAACAACGTCAAACCACACGTTGCATTGCCCAAAAATGCTGATATTCAAGCCGTGGAACAACTCGCAATGATGCCCTTAACTAAGGGTAACAGTGCAGAGCTTTTGATTGATGGAGAAGCGACCTTCGACAGCCTTTTCGCAGGAATTGACCAGGCGAAAGATTACTTACTGCTTCAGTTCTTTATTGTTCGAGACGATGCGTTAGGGCGTCGCTTACAGCACCATTTGATTCAAGCTGCTCAGCGTGGCGTTCGTGTTTATTTTCTCTATGACGAAGTTGGCAGCCGAAAACTGAATCAAGGTTACTTTAGAGATCTCAGCAAAGAAGGGGTTGACGTAAAAGCTTTCCGATCTTCACGCGGCTTCAAACACCGTTTTCAGCTTAATTTTCGTAATCACCGTAAAATCATGGTGACCGACGGCAAAAAGGGCTGGATCGGTGGCTTCAACGTTGGTGTCGAGTACTTGGGGCAGGATCCTCGTCATGGGCCATGGCGAGATACCCATTTGGCCTTGCAAGGGCCTAGCGTATTGGGTTTACAAGAAGCTTTTTGGGAAGATTGGCATTGGGCAACCAATGAAGTCATCACGCTTAACTGGCATGCTGAAACACATCCGCAGGAAGATCACCAAGTCGTTATCGTTCCATCGGGGCCTGCGGACAAACAGGATACAGCCAGCCTATTAATTCAGCAGTTGATTCACAGCGCTAATGAACGATTGTGGGTTACCAGCCCATATTTTGTGCCCGACCAAGGAGTGCAGGATGCACTTCGTTTAGCAGCCATGCGGGGGCTTGATGTTCGTGTAATGATCCCCGAGCGTCCGGATCATTTGCTGGTATTTTTGTCGGCCTTTTCATTTTTACCGGACATGTTAAGAGCAGGCGTAAAAATATACCGTTATCTACCAGGATTTTTACATCAAAAGGTAATCCTGATTGATAAAGATGCCACATCAATAGGCACAGTAAATTTAGACAACCGATCATTCAGACTCAATTTTGAAATAACTGCTTTCATACCAAGCACCGCGTTCGCCGACAAAGTAAGTAAAATGCTGGAGGAGGATTTTACGAATTGCCGACGCGTGACAATGGATGAAATAAACCAACGCCCGATGTGGAAAAAAGTTATATCGCGGGCTGCTTATTTGACTGCGCCAATTCAGTGATCAACTGATCACTACCAACAGCTGCGAACAGGTGGGTACAAGGAGTTTTGGGTGAATTTAGAGACAAAATGGCTAGAAGACTTCGTCGCTTTGGCGAATACGCGCAGCTTTTCTGCATCCGCAAAACAACGTCATGTAACACAGCCTGCCTTCAGCCGTCGTATTAGGGCGCTAGAACAAGCAATTGGCGTTACGTTGGTTGATCGTACCACTACGCCGATAGGTTTAACGTCGGAAGGGCAGCTTTTCTTAATTACGGCGCGCAACTTGGTTGAGCAGTTAAATGAATCGCTAGGGCATCTTCGTGGTTTATCTATCGCTAACGAAGCGCTGGATATCGTCGCCGCGCACTCATTAGCACTGAGCTTTTATCCTCCCTGGATATCACGGTTACAAAAAGGGTTGGGAGAGCTGCCGACACGCTTAGTTGCTATGAATGTAGGGGAGGCTATTCATGTACTGCGTGAAGGCAACTGCGATTTGATGCTGGCCTACTATGACCCATTTGCCACCATGCAGCTCGACGCAGAAGTTTTCCCCTCATTTTCAATTGGCAAAGTAAAAATGTTGCCTGTCACTCTGCCCGACGAACAGGGTGAGCCGCTTTTTTCACTGCAGCGTGATAGTTCTATTCCTTACTTAGCCTATACGCAAGGTGCGTTTCTAGGCCGTAGCGTACGCATGCTGCTGAAAAATGACCCGTTGCGTATGAAGCTTCGCACGGTTTATGAAACAGCTATGGCCGAAGGCTTAAAAGGCATGGTGTTGCAAGGCGTGGGCACCGCCTGGATCCCAGATTTTTGCATTCGTGAAGAATTAAAAAGTGGCCGGCTGGTGAGGGCCGGTGACGAAAGTTGGGATATTCCTCTTGAAATTCGTCTCTACCGCTGCTCATTAGTGCATAAGCCGGGTGTTGAGCGTCTGTGGCGGCAAATGATGAAGCTACCTCGGGATTTTCTACAGGCTTAGTCCAGCGACCTGGGTGCTTTACGCCACTATAATTAGAAGCTACTAAAGTCTGCAGGCAATCCAAGAAAATTTTGGATAATAAAAAAGTGATCTTCAAACAGGCTTTCAGGCTTTAAATCGGCTAACGCTACCCAGCGTGCATGGTCGCCGCCGCGCACGGGTTTAAGACGAGGCAGCTGCTGATCTGGGCGCAGAGCAAAGTAAAACGCTTCCGCCAGTGTGCGTCCCCGCCAACTTCGATGCGGTTCGTCAAACAAGCGCTGTCCGCGAAGTGAGCCTTTTAAAACCGGTTCCGGCACTTTAAGGCGTAGCCGCTCGCGCAGCTCTCTCAAACAAGCATCTAACAGCCGCTCATGAGGATTAATGAAGCCTCCCGGTAAAGCTAGCAAGCCTTTGCCGGGAGCTGCTGTACGCCTGACCAATAAAACGTGGCCAGATTGCACAACCACTGCATTGACAGTGACAAAAATAGGGGGGTAGGGAGCTTGTGCCCATGCTTGGCGATACTGATCCAATAATTGCTGTTCTTCTAACAGCTGGTGGTAGGCGTCGCCTTTGCAAAAACTGCCTACACGCTTGACTACCCCAGGCGGCAAATCATGGTAAGCACCGGTGCTTAGGTAATCATCGGTGGAGCCCAGCGATCGAAAAAGGCGCTCGCGTATTTGACTCGCCGAAATACCTTCAACTAGCGGTACACTCACAGACTCCCACTGGGGGAAAAGCGATAAATAATAACTTGACTGTCCACGGCTTGCGCCGATTAGTCCAATGCGAGGCAAGCGGGCGTTAGCAGGCGCTGCCAAGTCACGAACTTTACGCTGCACATCTCTTACCCATACATCGTCATTATACAGCGCATCGAGCAGCGGCGTAATTTCCAGACGTTGGTTGTCGCTGTCATCAAACCCGGAGCGAATCATCGCTTGGCGTTCATCAAAGTGCCACGGATTGCGTAACGAGCGGGCCTGCCAAGAGGAGCCAACCAAGACGATGACTTGCCGAGCCTGCTTCAGCGCTTCACGGATAATTGCCAAGTGCCCTAAATGGGGTGGCTGAAAGCGCCCAATAAACACCAAACAATCAAAGTCGTAAGCCGAAGTAGGTTCAACAGCGTCCGAGTTCATAGCGCTTCCTTGATCGTTGGCAAATGTGGGTCATTATGGAGGGGGCTGGTAAGCGGTGCAATGCGATCATCCCTGTATCTAACGCTAAGGTTAGGTATGCTTACTCTTTGGAAGAGGCGTTAAGGGTCGAACAGACGCCCCATAAAGACATTTAAGGGAATGAATATGCTCAAGCGCACGCTGATTTTTTGGTGGAATGTGGTGCAAGATGCGATCTCCTTATGGTTGGAGCGCAATGCCTTTAGTTACGCAGGATCATTGGCGTTTTATACGCTATTTTCATTAGCGCCCACCGTTATCATCGCCGTTACCGTCATTGGGGTAGTATTAGGTGAAGACGCGGCACAAGGGCAAATTGTTGCTCAATTGCAGGGTACATTAGGGACAGAGGCCGCCTTGGCGATTGAGCAAGCAGTGGCGCAGTCGCGCATTGAAGAGTCTGGATTACTGCCCACATTACTTGGGTTTGCCGCGCTACTGGTCGGGGCAACCACGGTCTTCGCCCAAATGCAGTTTTCGCTCAATACTATTTGGGGAGTAACGGCTAAACCCACTTCAAATAGCATTTTTATATTTATTAAAAACCGTCTGCTATCACTAACAGTGGTTCTCTCAATAGGCTTTATCCTGCTCGTTTCTCTGGTGCTAGGGGTCGTGGTTAGGGGGATGCTGCAAGCCACCGACCACCTTCTGCCGTATGCCAGTTTGTTCACTACCTCGCTAGAGTCATTAATCTCGCTGGCCGTTGTAACACTGCTTTTTGCGACGATTTTTAAAGTGTTACCGGATGTGATTTTACGGTGGCAAGACGTATTTATTGGTGCAGTCGTCACTGCTGTGCTCTTTACAATAGGGCGAAGCATTATCGCCGTTTACTTGGCCTATACGGCTACCGCATCGACCTATGGTGCCGCCGGTTCAGTAGTAATGATTTTGCTATGGGTCTATTACAGCTCGTTAATTCTGCTATTTGGCGCTGCGTTTACACGTTCGCTATTATTGCGTCGTGGGCATTCACTAATTCCGCGTAATAGCGCTGTACTGGTTAAACGTGAGCTAGTGTAAAAAGGAGCGAATGATGGCAGAACGTTGTGTACGTGCGTATGTAACCGGAAAAGTGCAGGGCGTGTGGTATCGCAATAGCACTCAAGCTCAGGCACTTAAGCTGGGCATCACTGGCTATGCGAAGAACCTGCCAGATGGCCGTGTCGAAGTCGTAATGTGCGGGTCAGCCGATGCGGTTACCGCACTGGGTGAATGGCTTTGGCAAGGCCCCGACGGAGCGCGGGTCACCCATGTGACACTTGAAGTGCTGGATGACGTCCACGCTCCTGATCATTTTTCGACGTATTAATGCGCTATTTAATTAACGTCTTTTTGCCATGTTTTAATATTATCGGCTGTTAAGGCCACAATATTCTGACGGGCTTCAGGCGTTATCCATGCATTATGGGGCGTAACGATCAAATTCAGCGCCTCCGCATTCGCCAGTGCTTCTAAAAGCGCATGGCCGTCACGAGGAGGCTCTTCAGGCAGCACATCAACGGCCAAACCGCCAATTCGACCTTTACGAAGCGCTTCCAAAGCTGCTTCTTCGTCAATAATGCCGCCACGGGCACAATTGACGATTAAGAGAGAGGGCTTCGCAGCCGCAAGACGATCTTTATTGAGGAGATGTTTCGTAGCCTCACTAAGCGGACAGTGCAGGCTGATTATATCTGCGCTGGGCAATAGTTCATCTAACGATGGTCGCTTGTCATTAGCTTCATTTCCTGGCCGCGCAGCAAACGTCACTTGCATACCAAATGCTTCCGCTAAGCGGGCTACTTCCGAGCCAAGCTCACCTTGGCCGACCATGACGAGCTGCTTGCCCGCTAGCTGTAACGTGGGGTGTTCCTGTAAACAAAAAAAGTCACTCTGCTGCCACTTGCCGTTTGCAATATCCGCTTGGTAGCGTGGCAGGCGATTCGCTAGGGTTAGCATGAGCATCAACGTGTGCTGGGAAACACTGGCGGTTCCATAAGCAGTGACATTTTTAACCACTATGTTCTGCGCTTTAGCTGCCTCTAAATCAATGTTGTTAAGTCCTGTAGCAAGAACACAGATAAGCCGTAATTTTGGCAGTTTTGCCAACGTATCTGCGTCCAATTTCACCTTATTTAGAATAACAATTTCTGCTTCTGCAAGTCGATTGAGTGCTTGCTCTGAAGTACTCTGTTCATACACGTCAAGATGGCGAACAATAGAACGGATGGCGGTTAAATCAATATCAGGGCCTAGACTTTGGGCATCCAGCATGACCGCATGGGGCATTTTATTTTCTCCATTAACTACCGATAGGCACTGGGCCTTGCTCGGCAGGGGGCACAAAAGGGTATAATGTGTCGCTCTATCAACCGCAGTCTTGGAATTTATCCCGACAGGCCACATATTTACAGCCTGTTAACGTCATGTTTGCCAAAACGTTAGCCTGTGAAAACCTAGTCTATCGGAGTTGAGCTTTTCAGGAGTTATCAACATGCCCATCTATGAGTACGAGTGCAAGGCCTGCGGCCATCGCATGGAAAAATTACAGAAAATCAGTGCAGACCCTCTTAAAGAGTGTCCTGCCTGCCAACGCGACGGACTTGAACGCTTAGTGTCAGCGGCGGGTTTTCGTCTCGCAGGCGGCGGTTGGTACGAAACTGATTTTAAAACGGGTAGTAAGAAGAACCTGGCCGCTGATGGCCAAACGACTTCTAGCGCAACGGGTTCGAAAAACGAATCCAGCAGCACACCCACGAAAAAAGGCGCCGCGGCTTAGCCGCGGCTGTCAAAGGCGTACGCCCCGCGACAACCTCATTGCCACGTAACAGAACAGGATTAGACATGCGCAGCCATTATTGCGGCCAGCTTAACGAAACTTTGGTAGATCAAACGGTCACCGTATGTGGTTGGGTGCACCGTCGCCGTGATCACGGTGGGGTCATTTTTCTCGATATGCGCGATCGCGATGGCATCGCTCAATTCGTTGTAGACCCTGATACTGCCGAGGCGTTTGCCCATGCCGACCGCGTTCGCAGCGAATACGTCCTGCGTATTACCGGGCGTGTCCGGCTGCGCCCAGAAGGTACCCAAAACCCCAACATGCCCACGGGGATGATTGAGGTGCTGGCCAAAGAAGTAGAGGTGCTCAATACCGCTGCTACACCGCCTTTCCAGCTTGATGAACATGGCAAGGTAGGCGAAGAAGTGCGTCTTAAGCATCGCTATATTGACCTTCGTCGCCCAGACATGATCGAGAAACTGCGTTTGCGTTCGCGTATTTCTCACACCGTACGCGCGTATCTTGAAAACCAAGGTTTTCTGGACATCGAAACGCCAGTGCTGACGCGTGCTACACCTGAAGGTGCTCGTGACTACTTGGTTCCCAGCCGCACTCACGCGGGCAGCTTCTTTGCATTACCGCAGTCGCCTCAGCTGTTTAAGCAACTGTTAATGGTGGCTGGGTTTGATCGTTATTATCAAATCGCTAAATGTTTCCGCGACGAAGACCTCCGTGCTGATCGCCAGCCTGAGTTCACTCAGATTGATATCGAGGCGTCTTTCGTCGAAGAAAACGACATCATGAACATTACGGAAGTCATGATTCGTCAGCTGTTCCAAGAAGTGCTAAGCGTGGAGCTGCCTGAGTTCCCACGTATGACATGGCAAGAAGCCATGGATCGTTTTGGCTCTGATAAACCCGATCTGCGCATCCCCCTTGAGTTGACCGACGTTGACGATCTAATGCAACAGGTTGACTTTAAGGTGTTCTCAGGCCCGGCCAGTGCTGAAGACGGCCGCGTAGCAGCACTTAAAGTACCCGGTGGCGCCAAGCTTTCTCGTAAAGAGATCGATGAGTACACGAAATTTGTCGGCATCTACGGTGCCAAAGGCCTTGCTTGGATTAAGGTTAACGAGCGTGCCAAGGGCCTTGAAGGTCTACAGTCGCCTATCGTGAAGTTTATGGAAAACGTGGTCGAAGAATTATTAGATCGCGTGGGCGCAGAGGATGGCGATATCATCTTCTTCGGCGCTGATAAGGCACGCATTGTCAATGAAGCGATTGGTGCATTACGCGTCAAGCTGGGGGCTGATCTTGAGCTTTACACCCAAGCTTGGGCACCGCTGTGGGTCGTTGACTTCCCGATGTTTGAAGCCGACGATAACGGTCGATTAAGTCCGCTTCACCACCCCTTCACAGCACCTTCCTGCACGCCGGAAGCGCTGAAAGCAGACCCTGCAAAAGCGCTGTCTCGTGCTTACGATATGGTACTCAATGGCACTGAATTGGGTGGCGGTTCAATCCGTATTCACGACCAAGCCATGCAGAGCACTGTGTTTGAGATCCTAGGTATTGGCAAAGAAGAAGCGCAGGAGAAGTTTGGCTTCTTGCTGGATGCACTTCACTATGGCGCTCCGCCCCATGGTGGCTTAGCCTTTGGCTTGGATCGTCTGGTGATGCTGATGGCCGGCGCTAAGACGATTCGTGAAGTCATTGCCTTCCCGAAAACGCAAAGCGCGGGTTGCTTAATGACCGATGCGCCAGGAGAAGTCAGCGCTGACCAGTTAAAAGAGCTGAACATTCGCCTACGTCAAAAGGCCAAAGCGGACGCTGCTGAATAGCATTCCGTTATGCTAAGCGTTATCCAACACCGACGTTCTGCGTCGGTGTTTTTGTTCGCACCGCTTTTAAGAGTGATTTTTTATTGCCAGCAGCGTTGAGCACGTAAAATGAAGGGAATCGAGCCAGCCACCACTATTAGGATTTTAGGTATTGATCCTGGTTCACGTATTACCGGCTATGGGGTGATAGACCTAGTGGGCGTTACGCCGCACTACGTCGCGAGCGGTTGTATTCGCACCGCAGAAGGGGCCTTAGAACAGCGTTTGGCGCAGATCTATGCAGGCATCGCTGAGGTTATTGGAGTGCATCGTCCTAACGCCGTGGCCGTTGAGCGTGTTTTTATGGCCAAAAATGCCGATTCAGCGCTTAAGCTAGGGCAAGCCCGAGGAGCGGCGCTGGTATGCATCGCCAATCACGGCTTAAGTATTGGTGAGTACGCTGCAAGACACATTAAACAGGCGGTTACCGGGCAAGGTGGGGCAGATAAAAGCCAAGTGCAGCACATGGTAACCGCCATACTTAAACTCTCCGCAGCGCCACAAGCCGACGCAGCGGATGCGTTAGCCATTGCGCTCACCCATGCCTATGCAGGGAGTGGGCCGAGCACGACAAGCTCGCCACGAGGGCGTAGTCGCCGTTCATCAGGGCGCTGGCGGCTCTAACCACTACTGGTCATCTGTACAGAGTGGCTTTATAGTGAACAGCTGTTTTTGAATGTTGCGAGTAACCTTATGATTGGTCGTTTGAGCGGTTCTCTACTGGACAAACATCCCCCGTGGATTGTGATTGACGTTCACGGTGTGGGCTACGAGCTAGAGACCTCAATGAATACCCTAATAGCTCTGCCTCCTCTTGGGGAGAGCGTTTCACTTTATACCCATCTCACTATTCGAGATGATGCCCATCTTCTTTACGGCTTTGCTCGAGAGCATGAGCGCGCGCTGTTTCGCGCCCTGATCAAAGTTAATGGCGTTGGCCCTAAACTAGCGTTAGCTATCCTTTCCGGGATGGACGAAGATGCCTTTATGCAGTGCATTAGGGACGACGATAGCAAAGCGCTGACCAAACTCCCTGGGGTGGGGAAAAAAACCGCCGAGCGTTTGATTATCGAAATGCGCGACCGCTTCCCCGAATGGGAAAATGGCCATCATGCACCTCTAGCGTTGGAAGCGACAAGTGGACGTCCTGCCCCTCGTGATAGCTTTGCAGACGCAGAAGCGGCACTGGTTAGCCTTGGCTATAAGCTGACCGAGGCGACTAAAATGTTGGCGGATATTAATCCTAACCAATCCACGGAAGCGCTGATAAAAGCGGCACTAACAAACCGTATGAACGGATAAACGTCCTAGCTCATCACCGGTAATACCACTGCGTGCAGTTAAGTAAGCCATTAAAAAAAGAGCCTCTATGTTAGAACACGACCGGTTAATCGCTGCTGAGCCCGAACAAGGAGAAGTGCGAATTGACCACGCGATTCGCCCCAAGCGGCTTAAAGAGTACATTGGCCAGCCGCGGGTGCGAGAGCAGTTAGAGATATTTATTGGCGCGGCAAGGCTTCGTGAAGAAAGCCTGGATCACACACTGGTCTTTGGCCCTCCAGGCTTAGGTAAAACAACGCTTGCCAATATCATTGCCACAGAAATGGGGGTGGGGCTTAAATCAACTTCTGGGCCGGTATTGGAGCGTGCGGGTGATTTAGCCGCCATGCTTACTAACCTTGAGCCGGGCGATGTTCTATTCATCGATGAGATTCATCGATTATCGCCGGTTGTAGAGGAAGTGCTTTATCCGGCCATGGAAGATTTTCAGCTCGACATCATGATTGGTGAAGGGCCCGCTGCTCGGTCTATCAAGCTCGACCTGCCGCCTTTTACGCTGGTGGGTGCAACGACGCGCGCGGGCCTGTTAACGTCACCACTACGTGACCGTTTTGGTATTGTGCAGCGCCTTGAGTTTTATAACTTAGAAGAGCTCACTGAGATTGTCTCTCGCTCGGCACGCCTTCTTCGCGTCGAAACCAGCCAGGAAGGCGCTGTGGAAATTGCCCGCCGGTCTCGGGGCACGCCACGTATCGCCAATCGCCTGCTTCGGCGTGTGCGTGATTACGCAGACATTAAAGGTAATGGAGTCGTGGACGCTAACTTAGCGGATGCCGCGCTGAACATGCTTAATGTCGATCACCATGGGCTTGATCACATGGATCGTCGCTTGTTACTGGCAATGATCGACAAATTTGATGGTGGTCCAGTGGGAGTTGATTCACTGTCCGCAGCGATAGGTGAAGAGCGCGATACGATTGAAGACGTTATTGAGCCTTATCTTATTCAGCAAGGCTTGATGATGCGAACGCCAAGAGGGCGCATGGTAACCCGCCAAGCGTGGCTGCATTTTGATAGGGTGCCTCATGAGCACTCGGCAAACGTAGTAGGAGAGCGGCGGCCATGAGTCTTGGTTTCACCATGCCAATACGCGTTTACATGGAAGATACTGACGCTGGCGGGATTGTCTACTACGTTAACTACCTGAAGTTTATGGAACGTGCGCGCAGTGACTGGCTGAGAGAATTAGGAATAAATCAGCAAATGCTGCTAGACGAAGGAACACAGCTAGTGGTATACCGCTTGGCCTGTCACTATGCCAAACCAGCTCGCTTAGATGACCCACTGATGGTAAGCGCCTCGGTAGTCAGCGTTGGGCGATGCCGTATGACATTTGAACAGCAAGTTAGGCGCAATGAGGAACTCTTATGCGCTGCCACAGTCGAGATAGCCTGCTTGAGTGCTAAGACGTTGAAGCCTAAGAAATGGCCAGACACGCTTAGCATGATAAATGAGGCCTGACGTCCTAATTTATTGTGTGGCTCATGAGCGCTAAGTTTTAGAACGCCTGGTGGATATCACCACGAATATCACCGCCGTCGGAAATGCCGACGCAAATTGATTGATGAGGGCAACTGTGAACGATAACACCATGTCCATTCCCCACTTAATAATGAGTGCCAGCACGGTTGTTCAGCTGGTAATGCTGCTACTTGTAGTGGGCTCGATTCTCTCTTGGGTGGTGATTTTCCAGCGGAGCATTGCACTGCGTAAAGCAAAGCAAGAGTACAACCAGTTTGAAGAGGCTTTTTGGTCGGGCGTCGATTTGAACGAGCTTTACCGAGAAATTCCAGCCGACGACCCTCGCCATGGAGCTGAGCATGTCTTCCAAGCAGGGTTTCGCGAGTTCAACCGACTTTTGCCTAAGACACGTAATGCCGACTCCGTATTAGAAGGGGTTCAGCGTAGCATGCGCGTTGCATGGTCCCGCGAAGAGGACCGCTTAACACAACATCTGGTTTTCTTGGCCACCGTCGCTTCAGCTAGCCCTTATATTGGTCTGTTTGGCACCGTGTGGGGCATTATGGGCTCTTTCCAGGCGCTTTCCATGACGCAGCAAGCCACATTAGCAACGGTGGCACCCTGGATTGCAGAGGCGTTGATTGCTACAGCCATGGGGCTTTTTGCTGCCATTCCAGCGGTGATTTTTTACAATCGCCTATCCAATGATGCAGCTCGCTTACTGGGTAAATATGAAGACTTTGCCGAAGAGTTTCACGCTATCTTGCACCGTAATTTGCAAGGCCGTGACGGCAAGCCTAACGCCAGTTAAGGGAGTCTGCCATGCAAGGTCCATTCAACCGTAGCGGCAAAAGCAAGCCGATGGGGGAGATTAACGTCGTCCCTTTTATCGACGTGATGTTGGTGCTGCTGGTGATCTTCATGATCACTACGCCATTGCTTACACAGGGGGTAGACGTCGATTTGCCGCAAGTCACCTCAGAACCCATCGAAACTCAAGAGGATAGCGATCCCATTATCATCTCCGTCGACCGCGAGGGTAACTATTTTATTACCCTTGGAGAGGACACATCGGTCGTTTCTCTTGATCAGATGTCTGAGCGTATTATGGCGATTCTACAGCGTCGTCCAGGCACACCTGTGATGGTGCGTGGTGATCGCAACGTTCCTTATGGTCAGATTGTTCTGCTCATGAGTACGCTGCAACGCTCTGGCGTCGCTAATGTGGGGCTGCTTTCCGAGCCGCCACAAGATGGGTAAAGGTAACGCACCGATGGCTGCCGAAACTCATCGAGACCCTCAAGACGTTGGCTACACGCTTCCGGCTATTTTGGCCATTGCGGTGCATTTGATAGTGGTCGTGTTTAGCTTGATTAGTTTGCCAACCTCGACGTCAGAGCCCGACTCTTCTTCGATTGTGCAGGCGACGCTTGTCAGCACCGAAACATTTACGGATCAGGCGCAGCAGATTACTGAGCAACAAGCAGCCCTGAGCAGGGCAGCGGAAGCTAATGAAGCTGAACCAACGCCGGAGCCGGACCCAGAGCCTTTGGGTGAACCCTCGCAAGAGGCTGCTCAGCAGCAAGCAGCTGAAGAAGCAGCTCAGCGTGAGGCCCGGCAAGCCGAAGAGCAGCGTGCTCTAGAAGAAGCCCAAGCCCAAGCTGAAGAAGCGGCGCAAAGGCGTGCTGAGGAAGCCCAGCGCTTAGCAGAAGAACAGGCAATTGAGTCAGAAGCACGTGAGGAGGCGCAGCGCCAGCGTGAAGCAGAAGAGCAGCGTGCTCGTGAAGAGGCTGAAGCCCAGCGCCAGCGTGAAGCAGAAGAGCAGCGTGAGCGAGAAGAAGCCGAAGCCCAGCGCCAGCGCGAAGCAGAAGAGCAGCGCGAGCGGGAAGAGGCAGAAGCTCAACGCCAACGCGAGGCAGAAGAGCAGCGCGAGCGGGAAGAAGCCGAAGCCCAGCGCCAGCGCGAAGCAGAAGCTCAGCGTGAGCGGGAAGAGGCTGAAGCTCAACGACAACGGGAAGCCGAAGCTCAACGCGCCAGAGAAGAGGAGGCGCGGCGTGAGCGTGAAGCCGAAGAGCGTCGTGCGGCGGAAGCCGCTGAAGCGGCTATGCAGCGTCAGCTAGCGGGTGAAGCGGAAGCCGCAGCCAATGCACAGCAGGCACAGCAGGCGGCTAATAGTTTCATTAATATTGTCCGCCGCGCGGTGGAACAGGCTTGGATCATTCCGCCAGGTGCAAGTAATGCGATGAGTGCTACGATTCAAGTAAGGCTAGGGCCATCAGGTGAACTGCTGGCAACCTCTATCGTTACCTCAAGTGGCGATAGCACGTTTGACCGGTCTGCGATGCAGGCCGTTGAACAAGCTGCACCTTTCGGCGAGTTACGAGACTTACCCGCCGATCAGCAGCGTAATTTACGCCAATTTAATCTGCGATTTACCCCGGGGGATGTTCGCTGATGCAAACCTTTAGCAAAGTGTGGCTGTTTTGCGTATTGCTTTTTGTCAGCAGTGCCGTGCAGGCAAACCTTACCATTGAAATAACGCGTGGAAGTGATCAAGCGCTCCCCATTGGAGTCGTACCTTTTGCTGGCGGCGACAATATGCCAGAAGACATTGCGCAAATTATTCATGACAACTTAGAGAGAAGTGGCTATTTCTCGCCACTAGAACGTAACGCTATGTTTGACCGCCCAAGTCAGGCAAGCGAGGTAGCATTCGGCACATGGCGCTCGCTGGATGTACGTTACTTGGTGGTAGGGCGCGCACAGCAAACGGGCAGCGGCTATCAACTGCAATTCGACTTAATGGATATTAGTGGTCAACGCCGCATAATGGGCGAGACAGTCACTGCCGATGCCAATGACCTACGTGGCGCAGCGCACTACATTAGCGACCAGATTTTCGAGGCCATTACCGATATCCGAGGCGCTTTCTCGACGCGCATTGCTTATGTAACCGCTCAAGGGCTAGGCGACAATATGCAGTTCGGACTGTATGTCGCTGATGCGGATGGTCGTAATAGCCAGCAAGTGCTCACCTCAGATCAGCCGATCATGTCACCTTCATGGTCACCAGATGGTAGAAAGCTTGCCTATGTCTCTTTTGAGACCGAGCGTCCTGCTATTTATATTCAAGACGTAGCGACCGGACAGCGGGTGCAAGCTACCTCGTTTGAAGGCATTAATGGCGCGCCGACATGGTCGCCCGATGGTCGCCGTCTTGCCATGTCGCTTTCCAAAGACGGTCAGCCGGAAATTTATATCTTAGATGTGGCTAATCGCTCTATTGAACGCATTACGCAGAGCAACAGTATTGATACCGAGCCTGCTTGGTCACCTGATGGCCGCAGCCTTATTTTCACCTCTGACCGCAGCGGTGGGCCGCAAATTTATCGCCACGTATTAGGTAGCGGTGAAACAAATCGCGTGACGTTTACGGGCAATTACAATGCTCGTGCACGTTACTCGCCAGACGGTGAACAGATATTTTTAATTCACCGCTCAAGCCGTGGATACCAAGTAGCACGTCAGGAACTCGATGGTGGTCGCTTAGTTGTGCTAAGTGAATCAACAAGAGATGAATCGCCTAGTGTTGCTCCGAACGGGACCATGGTAATCTTCGCTACCCAACAGGGTAACAATGGGGTGCTGAGTGCTGTATCGGCCGATGGTCGTTCGTCATTTAGATTACCCGCAGCACAGGGTGATGTCCGCGATCCCGCGTGGTCACCTTTCTTAAATTAAAATTGAACTGCATTTGTTTTCTGTTTTCAGGCAAGGAGTCTGATTATGCAACTTAAACCGTTGGCTCGCTCATTGGCAGTGGCGTTATCTATCGTAGTTATCGCTGGCTGTTCCAGCACCGGCGGAACCCAAGATGGTGACTCCTACGGCAGCCAAGATGGCAGCAGCATGGGATCCACTTCGGGTGTTGGCACGGGTGGCCAATACGGCTCCACATCAGGCGCTGGTGCAGGTGCTGGTCAGCAAGCCGACTCACGTATCCCTGAAGTACGCACCATTTACTTCGATTTTGACCGCGATACTATCAAGGGTGAATACGAATCAGTGGTGATGGCGCACGCTCGTTACCTGCGCGCTAATCCCAATGCGCAAGTTGTACTTCATGGCCATACTGATGAACGTGGTACGCGTGAATACAACATGGCACTGGGTGAGCGTCGCGCAGGAGCTGTACAGCGTTTCCTGAACATCCAAGGGGTATCCTCTTCACAAATGAGCGTAGTTAGCTACGGTGAAGAGCGCCCAGCCGCAAGCGGACAAACTGAGAGCGCGTACTCACAAAATCGCCGCGTTGTCTTTAATTATTGATGGCATTGGCGTGCTAATGACACGCCAATAGCGTAACGGAGTCATCATGAACCACAGTCTCAAACGCTATTTTGAGAGGCTGTGCGGTGCGGGAGCCATAGTGCTCCCGCTGTCCGTATTGCCCCTGGCTGCTGTGGCTCAGCAGCCGCTTGTTCAAGACCTTTCATCGGGCTCTTCCAGTAGTTTTTATCAGCAAACCCAACGACAAGAAGCCTCGGCTGGAAACCTGGTACTTTTTAATCAGGTGCAAGAACACCAGCAGGAAATTCAGCAGTTGCGCGGGCAGATTGAAGAGCTTCGCCACCAGCTGGAGCAACTGCGTCGCCAGTCGCAGCAGCAGTATCTCGACATTGAAGACCGCTTAATGAGCAGTGGCCCCAGTCAAATCGAGCAATCCACTCCACAGGTCGAGCCCGAGGCGGCAGAGCAGGTAGTAAACGCCCCCTCTGTACGCAACGTTAGTGAAGAAGCGCAGGCGGATTACCAAGCGGCCTTTGCCCATGTGCAAGCAAGACGCTTTAGCGACGCTATTGCTGCTTTTGAAGCATTTGTGGCTGACCATCCCGACAGTAGTTTGACCGCCAATGGCCACTATTGGCTGGGTGAACTTTATGCTGCTGAAGGCGAACTAAGTTCAGCGGATGAAGCCTTTAGCCGTGTAATAGAGCAGTACAGCAGTAGCAGCAAAGTGCCCGATGCACTTTACAAACTTGGGCTTGTAAAAGCACGCCAGGGTGAGGCTGAGCGCAGCAGAGAACTGCTGGAGCAAGTACGCGATGACTATCCGCAAAGTAGTGCTGCCGGTCTCGCGAATGATTTTCTCCGTCAGTCTGCTGGATAGGCCTGAACTATTTTTTCGCTTCAAGGAAACCTCATGAGCTGCAAAATCGACTATCAACCAACGGCCAACCTGTTAGAAAACCGCGTCGTGTTGGTAACCGGTGCGGGTGACGGTATTGGCCGCGCTGCGGCGCTAAGCTATGCCCGCCATGGGGCAACGGTTGTGCTATTAGGGCGTACCATCGCAAAACTCGAAAGCGTTTATGATGAAATTGAAGCGGCAGGTGGCCCGCAGCCGGCCATTTTTCCGCTGAACTTTGAGGGCGCATCTCTCAAAGACTTTCATGATATGGCTGAGACGCTGGATAAAGAGTTTGGGCGCTTAGATGGGTTACTCCATAACGCCGGGTTGCTAGGACGCATTACGCCTTTTGAGCAGTATAATCCCGAGCTCTGGGAACAGGTAATGCAGGTAAACATAAACGGGCCGATTTGGATGACACAGGCATTATTGCCACTGCTTCAGCAATCCAAAGATGCATCAATTATCTTTACATCATCAAGCGTCGGCCGCAAAGGAAGAGCTTATTGGGGGGCCTATTCAGTTTCCAAGTTTGCCACTGAAGGCTTTGCGGAAGTGTTGGCAGATGAGCTGGAAAACCAGTCGAATATTCGCGTTAATACACTCAACCCTGGTGCCACACGTACACAAATGCGACGCACCGCCTTTCCAGGAGAAGATCCTGCGACGCTGCGTACGCCTGAAGATATTATGCCAACATACCTATGGTTAATGGGACCAGACAGCACGGGCGTTAGCGGCCAAAAACTTGATGCCCAGCCACCCCGCGTTTAAAAGCTCAGTCAAAAAAGCAAGACTTGCAAGGTGCTCTAAACGTTTATTGCTTATTTAATGTTGAGCAATGCGGTGAAATGCGTTTAGAGCATCGACTAAATCTTCACAGGTTTCAAACCAGATATCGGCGGGCCACTGCTGGTAATTATCTTCTTCACTAATATAGCCGTAGCCAACGGCGACGGCCGTCATCCCTGCTGCTTTAGCTGCATCTATATCACGTACGTGATCACCAACATACCAGCACGCCTGTGGAGTAACGCCAAGGCGCTGTGCAGCTTCCCACAGTGGCTCAGGCGAGGGCTTCTTAACACTCAGGTCATCTGCACAAAGTAGTGCACCTGGCTTTAAGGCTAAGGCCTCAAGCAGAGGTAGGGTGTAGCGTCGCGGTTTATTGGTAACAATACCCCATAACCGCGATTCTGCATGCCAGCGAGTGAGCCACTGATCTAACGGTTTAAATACCTGGCTATGAACTGCTACTGCTTGTTCATAGGCGTCTAATAAATATTGCCGGGCGGCATTATGTGCCTGAGTCCCACTTTCAAGGCCAATCGCCAATGTGACCAGAGCACTGCCCCCGTTAGACACTTGCCCCCGGATTTTCTCGAACGCCAGCGGCGCCAAGCCGTGATGTTGCCTTAAGGCATTGGTCGCTTGCGCTAAATCTGGCGCGGTATCCACTAACGTGCCATCTAAGTCAAAAAGTATCGCCTCTGGCGCTGTTTTTGAAACTGCTCTCGAAAATGTCGTTGGCATCTATTGGCTCACCTTGCGGCAGTACATCATGTAGTTGACCGATACATCATGGGCAACCAAGCGATAACGCCGTGTTAAGGGGTTATAGGTAAGCCCCGTTTGCTCCCGTATTTCCAACCCGGATGACCGAGACCAAGCAGCCATTTCAGAAGGGCGGATAAATTTAGCGTAGTCATGGGTACCGCGGGGTAATAGCCTCAACACGTACTCGGCGCCTAATATGGCAAACGCATAAGATTTGGGGGTTCGGTTTAAGGTTGAGAAAAATACATAGCCGCCTGGACGTACTAGACGGCTGCACGCTTGAATGACGGAGGCTGGGTCAGGAACGTGCTCTAGCATCTCCATGCAGGTAACAATGTCGAAGTCGCCTGCCTGTTGATCTGCCAATGCTTCAACACTGACGTTTCGATAGTCAATCTCAACGCCGCTCTCTTCTGCATGTAAGCGGGCAACCCCCAAGGGCGCCTCACCTAGATCAATACCCGTCACCTTGGCACCCCGGTGCGCCATAGACTCGCTTAATATGCCGCCACCACAGCCAACATCCAGTACCCGTTTGCCAGCCAGCCCTGCACGGGCGTCAATAAAGTCAAGTCGTAAGGGATTAATCTCGTGCAGTGGTTTGAATTCACTTTGTGGGTCCCACCAGCGACTGGCGAGCGCTTCAAATTTAGCCACTTCCGCTGCATCGACGTTGCCTTGATAGCGATTAGCAGTGCTATCCTGAGGTGACGCTTGCATATTTTGCACTCCTTAACCTGAAGGGGGTTTGTCTATCTACTTGTGCTGGGATGTTATTGCCTTCGCCTGACGGGGGATCACGTGCAAGGTGGCATCCGGCTCATCGTTCAGTATTATGTCATTCTAAACACTCCTTGGGTGGAACGCATGAAAAGGAACTTTGCATAATGTATAACGGCCTATTTTTCCGAACATTATCTTGTCGTGGAGTGTAAACGATGCGCGTATTACTCCACGGTAGTGAATTAAGTGCCGCGACGGCTGCTGCTGCACTAGCCTGGGTGGGTCATCACGTAGACTGGCTGCTGCACGAAGATGCCCAATGGTCTGCACTTTCTGGTGAAGACTGGCTACGTCGTGAACCAGAGCTTATGACGCATATTACTCAAGCCTTCGCCAACGGTACGTTGCGAATTATCGAAACGCTTGAACAAGCCAGTACACCCGATGTGGTATGGCTAGCATTATCCCCCGGACAGCGTCAGTCAGCTAATACGTTACTCCAACACCCTATTTTTGCGTCTCACAGCGGTGCAGTGCTGATCAATAACTCTACGTTCCCGGTAGGTGAAACTGAGCGTCTTCATGCGGTCATGGGCGCACAGCATAGTAGTGTTGCGCTGCCAGACACGCTTGAAGAGGGCCGAGCGTGGACATCGTTTACCCGCCCTTTGCGGTGGTTGTTAGGCTGCGATGACGCGAGGGGTGAACAGATAACCCGCGAACTCTTACGTGCCTTTAATAGGCGCAGCGAGGTGTTCCAGCGGATGCCCTGCAGAGCAGCTGAGCTGACCAAACTTGCCATCAATGGAATGTTAGCAACACGCATAAGCTATATGAATGAAATTGCAGGCCTCGCCGATACCCTCGGCGTTGATGTAGAGCATGTTCGCCAAGGGATGGGGGCGGATACCCGCATCGGGTTTGAGTATTTATACCCAGGCTGCGGTTTCGGTGGGCCTAATTTCTCTCGTGATTTAATGCGTTTAGCCTATGTCCAATCAGCCAGCGGCAGATATTCGGCGCTGCTTGAGCAAGTCATGGATATCAACGAGCAGAAAAAAGAGACCTTGTTTAGAAAGCTATGGTCTGTCTTTGAAGGTGACTTAGCGGGAAGAACTATCGCCATTTGGGGGGCTGCTTTTAAGCCTGGCACCGCACGTATTGACCATGCACCGGTATTAACGCTACTGGAAGCGCTATGGGCGCAGGGTGTTAAGGTGAGACTGCATGATCCAGCGGCGATTCCAGCCTTACACGCCGCCGTAGGTAAGCGTGACGATCTGATCACGTTTGAGGAAGACCCCTACGCAGCGTGTGAGGGCGCCGATGCACTGATGCTGGTCACAGAGTGGAAATCCTATTGGAACCCTGACTGGCATCGTTTAGCCTCGTTACTAAGTGCTAAGTTAGTGCTCGATGGGCGCAACATCTACGACCCGGCCTTTGTAGCAAGCTGCGGCCTACGCTACAGAGGGATCGGGCGCCGTGCCGACCCGACGACTTTCGAGGAATAATCATGCCTAATAGCACTTCGTCCCAGCGCATTGTTCCCGATGTGGATCAAAGTCTGACCGCGCAACACTTGCGTTACCGCAAGGGGCCAAGGCTATGGCCTCTGTGGTTAGTGATGACAGCCATCGTTATGGCACTGGGTGCTGCGGCAGTGGGTCTCTGGTACGAGCGCGAGCGTTTATTAAACGACCTTCACCGCGTTAGCGGGGAAGTATCAAACATACACGCCAGGCTGGACTCGGATGACACAGATGCCCAAGATGCGATAACCTTTGTACAGGCTCAGATGGCAACACTCTTTCAAGAGCAGGAACAGCTGGCTATGGCCGTCACCAATACTCGTCAAGAGCTTTATGGTTTGTTAACGGCCAATGAAGAGCTTGTTTCAAATGATGCGGTAAGCTCGCTCTCACAGTCTCTCGAACAACTTCGTGAACAAGCCAGCCTTCGTGATGGGCAGTTGGCGGCTATTCGCAGCTCCTTAGAGGCACTGGAACAGTCGGGTACATCAGGGCGGCAGAATCTGCTTGAGGAGGTTTCTCACCTTGAACAGGATACAGCTCAGCGCTTAGCAGTGCTTGAACGCCAGCTGGCAGCCGAAAGTGATGAATTAGAGACGGAATTTACCCGCTGGCGTGAAGCTGTAGATCAGCGATTAAGTACGCTTTCTTCAACCGTCGAAACACTGAATACGACTGAGTCATCGGCGGCGAGTCAAGCATCACTGGATGCGTTAGAACAGCAGTGGGCACAAAAAATCAATACGTTAGAAAGCGACATTCGGCAGGTACGCCAAGCACAATTAGCCTTTAGTGCGCAGATGGAAATGCTCCGGTAGAAAATATCTATCGAATTGCTGATTTAGTTAGGGATAAACCGTATGGGAAAACAACGGCGATGGCTGGTAGCCAAAAAATCAGCCTGCTTAATGGCACTGCCTTTCTTGACGTTGAGTCCCACTTCATGGGCATTAAACGCTGCAATTAGTGGTGTCAGTAGCCCAGTTGAGAACAATATTGATGCTTATCTACAAAGCATTGATGAAGAGCTCTACACCGACGTTCGCCTGGAAGGAGAAATTAGGCAACGGGCGCGTGAAGCCATGCGTGTGTTTGGTTATTACGAACCTGAGATTACGGTGGATCTGAATCAAACGCCGGTGTCAGTTCAAATAGAGCCAGGACCTCAGGTTAGGATTGAGGTGTTATCGATCAATATTGCAGGCGATGCGCAGAGCGATCCCCCTTTTCAAAACGCCCTCAACAATTTTCCTTTACGTGAGGGTGATGCACTACAGCATGCACCCTGGGATCGACTGCGTAACCAACTGTCAGGCCTCGCCATTGAGCGAGGTTACTTTGATTGGGCGTTTGCTGATCGCAAGATGGAAGTCAGGCCTTACCTTGAAAGCGCTCGCCTCTACATGGACTTTAATAGCGGGCCTCGTTATCGATTTGGTGAGACGTCTATTGTCGGCAGTCACATTGAGCCTGAGCGTCTGCGTCAGATGCAGACATTTGAAACCGGCGCCCCCTATCTAGCGGAATCCTTAGCCCGCTATAACCAGCGTCTAGCAGAGACAGGGTGGTTTAGTTCCGTCAGCGTACGTCCCCGGTTAGAAACCGCTCAAGAGCTTACTATCGCGCCCTTTGCTGGCGGTGCTCCTTGGTGGAACGAAGCGACCGCTTCTCAGCCCCAGCGACCCCGCCTCTCCAGTGCGGCACTGGCCAGCGCCTTGAGCCTTAACCGCCGCGATGAAGACGATACACGCCTACCCATTGATGTCAGCGTTGAACCCGCTGATCGCCATCAGTTTGAGGTGGGTATTGGCTTCGCGACAGATGTCGGGCCTCGATTACGCTTTGGCTGGCAACAACCTTGGATCAATCGCTTTGGGCATAGCCTCAATCATGACGTGTATATTTCCGCACCTGAACAGCGTTTTACCGGTGTCTATAACATTCCGTTGGAAGACCCTATCCGCGATAACTACCGCCTTCAATATGGTGTGCGCAACCGAGACGATGGCGACACACAGTCGCTGGAAGGTACGGTTGAAGTCGCTCGCCGGTGGGAATTTGAGAATCGCTGGGTGCAAACGCTTTATTTTAGAACCACGTTTGAAGATTTTACCCAAGGCGGGGTGTCCGATGACGCTTGGTTATTTTATCCGGGGATCCAATGGTCTCGAACGCGAACACGGCCACAGCGTTTTCCACTATGGGGTGACCGCCAGCAGCTTTCCATCGAGTACTCTGACCCGGCTTGGGGGTCTGACGCCCAATTTGCTCGCGTAACAGGGGATACGGAGTGGATCCGCACGATTGGCAATGACAACCGGTTCTCCGCAAGGTTGAGCATTGGTGCCATAGAAACCGATGACTTTGATAAATTGCCACCTTCTCTGCGTTTCTTTGCTGGGGGTGACCGCAGCGTACGGGGTTACTCGTTTGAAAGTTTATCGCCCAAAAATGAAGAGGGGCGTTTACGTGGCGGGCAGCAGTTACTCACCTCAACGGTTGAGTACCAGCGACGAGTGACGGGAGATTGGTGGGGCGCCACGTTTGTGGATAGTGGTGATGCCTTCGACAACTGGGGGCCAGAAGATCTCAAAACCGGTGCAGGGGTGGGGGTACGCTGGATTTCTCCCGTAGGCCCTATTCGTTTTGATGTCGCGCACCCTTTCGATAGTGAAGATGACTGGCGTGTGCATTTTTCCATTGGCCCTGAATTCTAGGAGAGCAGTTTGTCTAAGGTTGAAACAGCGGCTTCTGTACGCCGCCAGATGCTCTCACCTAAGCGGCGCCTTTGGTTAGCGGTGTGGAGTTTTATACGCTTATTAATCGTGTTACCTCTTTGGTTGATGGGCCTCGTCGCGCTGCTACTGGGCGTGGCGCTTTCACCTTGGGGCACTGAGCAGCTATTTTCACAAGGTGAGCAGCGCGGTTATTTTACGTTTGAGCAGCAGGATGGCGCGCTTCTGGATCGCTTTACGCTCCAGGGATTCCAGCTTGATATCGGTGATACACATGTCCAAATTGACAGCTTCGAACTTGCCTGGGCAGATGACTGTGTTCTTTCGGGACGCCTTTGCCTGGATCTGCTACGCATTAAAGGTGCCGATATCCGGCTGGGGAGTGGAGCAGGCGCCTCAGAAGAAGAGGCGCAGGATGCTAGCGAGCAATCCCCCATACAGCTGCCATTCCCTATTGAATTGCGTGCTATTGAAATCACTGATGTTCAAATCCAGTTAGCCGACGGAACTCGCGTTACCTGGGATGCGTTTACGACCTCGGTGATCGCAGAACAGAGTGACGTGCGCGTTGCAGCCACTGAGCTTGTGGGGCCAACCCTGTATCTCCCCCCGTCGCCTGGCGTTCAGCTGACTCAAGGCATCGATACGCCGCTGATGGCCGAGGGTATTGATGGGGCTGTCGCTGCTGCGCGTCCAATGACTAACGATACTGCTGTTGCTCAACCAAGTACCGCACCATCCGATGAGCGGTTAGCACTGCCAGAAATTACCCTACCCATAGACCTTCGCCTTGAAGCCTTAACGGTGACTGACTTTCATCTGGAAGGTGCGTTTGACTACCGTGTTGAACGCCTAACGCTGAAAGCTGAAACTCAAGGCAATCAGATAACGATTAATCAGCTAGACGTGCTAACTCCCGATGCGTATGCATCGCTGGCCGCCCAGTCTTCATTAGAAGGGGACTATCCGCTAGAAGCACGGTTAACCGCAGAGCTTTTCCTACCCGAACGCTTCCCAGAGCTTGAGGGAGAAGAACTGGTACTTGAGCTATCGGGTAACCTTGCCGAGCTTTACGTTGATTTAGCAGCAAGCGGGCAGGTGAATGCAAACCTAACAGCCCACGTTGACGCTTTGTCGCCAACGGTTCCCTTTGAAGCTCGCCTGCAAAGTGAGCGCTTGCAGTGGCCACTCACTGAAGCCAGTGATAGCGAGCAAGAGGTCTATTCAGTCGATGCATTCGACCTTGCTATCACGGGTAGCTTAGAGGCGTATCAACTTTCACTTGCGTTTAACGCTGAAGGGCCACAAGTACCCTCTACTCAGGTAAATATTACCGGTGATGGGAACCTTACGTCGTTTCGTTGGGAGCCACTCACGCTGCGCATTGATGAGAGCCTGCTCCACAGCGAAGGGCAAGTAAACTGGGAAGCGCCGCTGCAGGTTGATTCACGCATCCGCTTAGAGCAGTTTGATCCTTCGCATTTTGTGGATCAACTTAATGGCAATTTGACGGGTGACATTGCCCTAAACGTGCGCCAAGTCGACGACTTATGGGAAGTAAACATTCCTGAGCTTGCCATTGACGGAGAGCTGCAAGAGTATCCACTCACGTTACAGGCAGCCTTGGAGGCGAATAGTGATCTTGACGTTAATATTCAAGAGCTACTATTTACCCAAGGAGAAAACCAACTGACCGCCCAAGGTCAAGTCAGCCAAGAATCGATGTCGTTAGACGCTAATATCGCCCTGCGTCAGCTACAAACCCTGCACCCTGACTTGGCCGGCACACTAACCGGTAGCATACAGGCGAGCGGCAGCTTTTCTCAGCCATCTCTGGTCGCTCAGCTGTCTGGACAACGTTTGCGCTTTGCCGAGAACCGGATAGAGCAGCTGTCACTTGCCGCAGATGTCACAGGCATCGATGATCCAAGTCTTGATATTGAGCTAGATCTGCAACAGATCAATGCGGGAGGCCAGTCGCTATCCGGGGTGGCGCTAGCGTTGAGTGGCCGTTTATCCCAGCATACGCTGACAATAAACGCTCAAGGCGAACCCAGCAGTGCGCTTAGCCGAGCACAGCTTGGTATTAACGGTCGATTTGACCAGCAGACCCAGCAGTATCAGGGTCAATTGACGCCACTGGAAATCGACTCCGACGGAGGAGACATTCGCCTGGAAGCGCCGCTCGACCTAGGTTACAACCTTGTTAGCGGACAGCTGCGGGTTTCGCCATTCTGCCTGCGTAGAGAGCAGGGTGGGCTCGTATGTTCCGAAGAGGCGATTGATGGCTCGGCTGAGCAGGGGCGTGCTGTTCTCACCGTGCGCGAAGTACCCATGGAAATGCTGGAGCCCTTCTTACCCGAAGAGTGGCGTTTTGAGGGCGATACCACCGCCGATGTGACGGCCTCTTGGCGCCAAGGGGGAGCCCAGTGGCAAGCCGATGTGCAACTTCTCAGTGAATTAGCTATCACGGCTGTTAATGATTACGGCCAGCCAGTCCAACTGCCTGTCATTAGCGTCAATGCGCAGATAGACGCTAACCAGGCAAGGGCAGACGCTGATATAACGCTATCACTTTCAGAAGCGGGCGAGCTTTCACTCAACCTTTCCGTTAATGATCCAGTGGGTGAGGGAGCACTTGCAGGTGAACTCCGTGCGAACAATATCTCGCTCGAACCTTATCGCCCTCTGTTAGTGGGCATGGATCGCTTAGAGGGCAACTTGAACGGCAGTGTGCAAATTAGCGGCACTACCCAGCAGCCAGATTTACAGGGGGAGATGGCCTTGCGCCGTATTCGTGTCCACGGGTCTGAGATACCCGTTGATATTCAAGACGGTGCATTAGTCGTTGCCTTTGATGGCGAACAGGGGAGTATCGATGGCTTCTTAGCCGCCGAGCGCGGCCGACTCAATATTACGGGTGACGCTTACTGGCCCACCGGCGACAACTGGCGAATTGGGGTCGATTTAAGCGCCACCCAAGAGCCCTTGCTCGTCGCGCTACCGCAATTCGGGCGTTTAGAGGCGGCACCTGATATCCGGATCAGAGTAACACCTGAATTGCTGCAAGTACGCGGCAATGTGGATATCCCCTGGGCACGCCTGGAGATCGGCGAAAGGTCTCCTTCAGCGATTTCACCCAGCGCTGATGAAGTTATCATCACCGAACGCGATGATCGTGAAGCCGAGCGCTTAGCTCAGCAGCGAGCCGACAATGGAGAGCCGAGCGCCGCTGAGGAGCTAGCCCAAACCGGTATGGCCCTCGACATCCTTATTACGCTGACGCTGGGCCACGACATGCTGTTTTCAGCCTATGGGCTTGAATCTGGTTTAGGCGGTACATTAGAAATCCGTCAGGATAGCGGCGCGTTGCAGCTGTTCGGGGATGTGAATTTAGTGGACGGACGTTTTCAAGCCTTCGGCCAAGACCTGCTAATACGCCGTGGGCAGCTACTCTTTAGTGGCCCTCCCGGATTACCCGTGCTGGATTTTGAAGCTGTTCGTAATCCTGAAGTGACAGAAGATGACGTTATAGCCGGCCTGCGGGTGACGGGCAATGCTGAAGAGCCCAACGTATCTATCTTCTCAGAACCGGCCATGGATGAAACGCGCGCTCTCTCTTATCTCTTGCGTGGACGCGCCCCTGATGCCTCTGGTGGAGGAATAGATAGCGCTTTAACCACGGCACTTATTGGTATGTCTTTGGGTCGTACAGGGGGCGCCGTTGGCTCTATTGGCCAAGCGTTTGGTATCGATGACTTAACACTAGACACCACCGGTGCTGGTGACGAGAGCCAAGTAGCTGTCAGCGGTCAGCTAACCGATGATATTCGTATTAGCTATGGCGTGGGTATTTTCTCACCCATCGCCGAATTAACACTTCGCTATACGCTTTGGCGTAATTTATATGTGCAAGCGGTTTCTGGAGCCAACCAAGCGGTGGACTTGATCTATACGTTTACCCGATCCGGCGACCCCTACATTTACCCACGGGATTGAGAAAAGACACGATGGCACTATTTTCTGACACGACAACGGTACTGCCTGGTCGCGATACAGCAATCGAAACCAGTCAAGCACATACTATTAATGGCCACTCCCTTCATCCCCCTTTTCCGGAAGGGCATGAAGAAATCGTCCTAGGCATGGGGTGCTTTTGGGGAGTCGAGCGTCTATTTTGGCAGCAGCCAGGCGTTTATGTCACAGCGGCGGGGTACGCGGGAGGCTCAACGCCTAACCCAACGTACCAAGAAACCTGCACCGGTCGCACAGGGCATACTGAAGTTGTCCGAGTCATCTACAACCCAAACCAAGTCACACTTGAAACCTTGCTGCAAATCTTTTGGGAGCAGCATGATCCTACCCAAGGTAACCGGCAAGGTAACGATATTGGCAGCCAATACCGCTCAGCTATTCTTACTACCACCGATGCACAACTCGACGCTGCTAAACACAGCGCTGCCGCTTATCAGCAAGCACTTAATCGCTCCGGCAAAGGGGCTATTACCACTGAAATCAAACCGCTGGATACTTTTTATTACGCTGAATCATATCATCAGCAGTACTTGGACAAGAATCCAGGCGGCTACTGTGGTTTGAAAGGTACCGGTGTCACTTGCCCCATCGGATGAGTAGGAGTCAATCCATAATGCCATGTTTAGCCCGTTACACTCGACTAAGCGGCTTGATTGCGGCAGTGGTCATGTCCTCTGCTCTCGCTTATGCAGCGGACGAAGAGGAGGCTTCCCACGTACCGCCAACGCTAGAGAGCTCCCCCTTTACTAGCGAACGAGAAGCCGTTACGTGGCGTCAAAATGAGCTAAAAGATTTGGAGCGTCTACTGCGACAGCTCCGGTTTGATTTGGTTAATAATCGCGATGCACGAGGTGCGGCGCCACGCTTAGCTGAATTACAGCAGCATGCAACCCCGGAATATTTTCTGCCTGCATTTATAGAGGGTACTGGTGGGCGCGGCTCTGACGCGCGCCCAGAAATATGGGAGGAGTGGGACGATTTTATTGCTGGCTTTCAGGACCTAGAGCAGAAGGTGTCAGTTTTGGTCGAGGCCGCTGAGCAGGAAGATTACCGTGCCGCTACACGCGCTTTTTCAGAATTGAGCCTGAGCTGCCGTAGCTGCCACCGTGCCTATCGGTATAAATAACGTTTGATCGTATTGATGGGTTTACACATTAATACGATCAAACGCCGGGTTAACACGGGATGGTGAGTGTTTAGTGTCAGTCCTCAGATTGAAGACGATCAATGCGATAGAGCGTTTCTACTTGGCTAAGGCCATTGATAGTGCATTTTAAATCTTTAACCCGGCCATCGCTCAATCCATAGACCCAGCCATGCACTGAGATACTCTGACCGCGCTGCCATGCTCGCTGAAGTATCTTAGTGCGGCAAAGGCTATTCACTTGAGCTTTAACGTTCAGCTCACACATGCGATCGATTTGCTCTTCCATAGGCAGATGCTCAAGCGCATCACGGTGACGATTGTACTGCTCTCTAACAGAGTGAAGCCAGTAATCCACCACACCACACTCACCGCCTGTGACTGCTGCCTTAATACCCCCACAACCGTAATGGCCCACAATCATCACATGGCTGACTTTTAGTACATCAACGGCATACTGCACCACAGAAAGCGCATTCATATCAGTATGGTGGAGCAGGTTAGCTACGTTGCGGTGGACAAATACCTCACCCGGCGGTAGTGAAATAATCTGGTTGGCAGGAACCCGGCTATCAGAACATCCAATCCATAAATAATCAGGATTCTGTTGATTGGAGAGGCGCTTGAAATACTCGGGATCCTCTTTGCACATGCGCTCCGCCCAGGCACGATTATTTTCCAGAAGCGTCGCAATAGGGTCAGACATTGAATCTCCATAGGATGGCATCATCAGGTTGTAGGGTGCTGGACGCGAAATGACAGCGTTATTTTAGAGCAGGAGGTTTTAACCTTCTGAGAATATAAGGTCAATTGCCAGTTTAGCGCTAGCATGATCGCTAAGCGCTGTAAATAGGAGTCCACTATGTCAGCTGATGCTGAGTTTGAATATGATTTATTCGTTATTGGCGCGGGGTCTGGTGGTGTACGCGCTGCCCGTATGGCGGCTGCCGCGGGCGCACGCGTTGGCATAGCAGAAGACCGCTATTTAGGCGGCACCTGTGTCAATGTGGGATGTGTGCCCAAGAAGCTTTACGCTTACGCATCCCATTTTCACGATAGTTTTAGTGATGCTGAAGGATTTGGTTGGCAAATGGCTGGGCCAGCCACGTTTAACTGGGCTACCCTGCGTGACAATAAAACGAGTGAAATCAAACGGCTGAATGGCATATACCAGCGAATGCTTGAAGGCGCGGGGGTCACGCTTATCAATGCAAGGGCAACGCTAACGGGAGCGCATACCGTTTCATTGCTTAGCTCAGACGGTAAGCAGCTACAAATTACGGCCAAAAAGATTTTATTGGCGACAGGTGGTTGGCCTTGGGTGCCCGATTTTCCAGGGAGCGAACTCGCGATCAATTCAAACCAAGTGTTTGACCTGCAGCGCTTTCCAAACCGCTTTTTAGTGTTAGGCGGTGGCTATATTGCTGTTGAATTTGCGAGTATTTTTAATGGCTTAGGCAGTGAAACGCACCTGATTTACCGAGGCGAACTCTTTTTGAAAGGCTTCGATCAAGAAGTGCGCGAATTTACCCGCGAAGAAATGGCTAAGAAGGGCGTTAACCTCCATTTTAATACCAATATCGAACGAATCGAGCCTAACGGCACTGCATTGAATGTGTACCTCACCACAGGCGAAGTGGTGGAGGTAGATGCTGTTCTTGCAGCGACGGGGCGTAAGGCAAATACAGAAGGTTTAGGGCTAGAGGCAGCGGGGGTTGCGTTAGATGCTAGCGGCAAAATAGCAGTTAACGAGCGTTATGAAACCTCGGTACCCTCTGTCTTGGCATTAGGTGACTTAACGCATGGGCCTGAGCTAACCCCTGTCGCCCTGGCCGAAGCGATGCAATTGGTTGACATGCATTTTAATGAAGCCAAACCCAAACCACTGGACTACGCCACTATTCCAACAGCCGTTTTTTGCCATCCTAATATCGGCACAGTCGGGCTTTCAGAAGAAGCGGCAAGGGAGAAATATGCCAGAATCCGCGTTTATCGCACGGACTTTAGGTCGATGAAACATACGCTCTCTGGCAATACGGAGCGTGTATTGATGAAACTTATTGTCGATGATGCATCGGACATCGTGGTCGGCGCGCACATGGTGGGAGAAGACGCCGGAGAACTCATTCAGGGCATAGCAATAGCCGTTAGGGCGCGACTGACCAAGCATGATTTTGATACTACCGTGGGGATTCACCCAACGGGTGCTGAGGAGTTCGTCACGATGAGAACACCGTCACGCTACTAAAATGATGCGGCCAGTCTGTTTGGCGAGCGAAAGCTCGCCTTTTTTATCTCGCGCTGTCTGAACGTTGCTCTAAACTTTTAAAACAAGCAGTGCGAGAAAAGCGCCATCCAGGGCGGTTTAAACGCCTATCATAACCAAAAATTATGGAAAACATACCTGAGGATAATATGATTTTTGAATTGCTCATAATCAGCTGTTATAATAAAAATCAAATTCGCTACAGCGAAGCATAACCATGAGTACGCCTATAACGCCTTTTACACCTTCTGCCGATCTAGCGCGGCCTACCGTTGCCGATGCGGTGGTAGGCCATGCAGAAACACCACTGTTCATCCGCAAACCCAATGCAGATGACGGTTGGGGTATTTTCGAGCTAATAAAAGCTTGCCCACCTCTCGATGTGAACTCAGCCTACGCCTACTTGTTACTCGCAACGCAATTTCGTGATACCTGCGCTGTCGCTACCAATGAAGAGGGCGAGATTGTTGGCTTTGTTTCCGGTTATGTAAAAGACAATGCGCCTGACACGTATTTCTTATGGCAAGTAGCCGTTGGAGAGAAGGCGCGCGGTACGGGGCTAGCACGCCGTTTGGTGGAAGCTATTATGTCGCGCCCCGAATTAGCGAATGTCCACCATCTGGAAACAACCATCACCCCGGACAACCAAGCCTCTTGGGGGTTGTTTCGTCGCCTTGCCGCCCGTTGGCAAGCGCCTCTTAACAGTCGCGAATATTTCTCTACTGAACAGCTGGGCGGAGAGCACGATCCGGAAAACTTAGTGCGTATAGGGCCGTTTCAAACCGAAGCGCTTTGACGTTCCGTTTTTCCCGCTTGTGTGATCCCAGCCTGTTGTCAATCTACTTGGCTCAACTATCTAAAAAGGAGGTCGCTAAATGCAGACCCAAACGCTTGAACGCTTAGAATCTAATGTACGTACCTATTCGCGCTCGTTTCCGGTGGTCTTTACTAAAGCACAAAACGCACGATTAACCGACGAGAACGGCCGTGAGTATATCGATTTCTTAGCAGGAGCAGGCACGCTCAACTATGGCCACAACAATCCCCACTTAAAGCAAGCAATGATTGATTATCTTGCAACGGATGGGGTAGTACATGGCTTGGATATGTGGACAGCCGCCAAGCGTGACTATCTTGAAACCCTTGAGGAAGTCATCCTAAAGCCTCGTGGACTTGACTATAAAGTTCATTTGCCAGGCCCAACCGGTACTAACGCAGTAGAAGCGGCCATCCGTTTGGCCCGTGTTGCTAAAGGTCGCCATAATATTGTGACCTTTACCAACGGCTTCCACGGCGTCACTATGGGCGCATTGGCCACCACCGGAAATCGCAAATTCCGCGAAGCGACGGGTGGCATACCTACCCAAGGCGCAAGCTTCCTCCCCTTCGATGGTTACATGGGCGAGCATGCGGATACCCTTGATTACTTTGAAAAACTGCTCCACGACAAGTCAGGCGGGCTAGATATTCCTGCAGGCGTTATCGTAGAAACCGTGCAAGGCGAGGGCGGTATTAACGTGGCAGGCCTCGAGTGGCTGAAGCGTTTGGAGAGTATCTGCAACGCCCACGACATTCTCTTGATCGTAGATGATATTCAAGCAGGGTGTGGCCGTACGGGAAAATTCTTCAGCTTTGAGCACGCAGGCATTACACCTGACATTGTGACCAACTCTAAGTCTCTCTCTGGCTTTGGGCTGCCTTTTGCTCATGTCCTAATGCGCCCAGAGCTAGATAAATGGAAGCCCGGCCAGTATAACGGCACCTTCCGCGGTTTTAACCTTGCCATGGTGACCGCCACGGCGGCGATGAAAAAATATTGGTCTAATGATACGTTTGAGCGTGACGTTCAGCGTAAAGCGCGTATTGTTGAAGAGCGTTTTCAAAAATTAGCAGCGCTACTCAGTGAAAACGGCATGCCTGCTACAGAGCGTGGCCGTGGTCTTATGCGCGGTATCGACGTTGTATCCGGCGATATTGCCGATAAGATTACCAGCAAGGCATTTGAGCATGGCTTGATTATTGAAACGAGCGGCCAAGATGGCGAAGTCGTCAAATGCCTCTGCCCGCTAACGATTACCGATAACGACCTGCTTGAAGCACTGGATATTTTAGACGCATCAGTGAAGGCTGTTATCAGCAAGTGAGTTAGCGTTTTGTGATCATGCTACGCACGAGTGATTGGCGTATGTACCGATTCAATAGTAGGCCCTAGTTAGCGCTAAGCGCCTAGTAAAGGAGTATCCTATGATCGTTCGCAACATTGAAGAAGCACGCAAAACTGACCGCTTAGTCACCGCTGAAAACGGCAACTGGGATAGCACGCGCCTGGTACTTGCCAATGACGGTGGCAACTTTTCATTTCATATTACCCGAATCTTTGAAGGCACTGAGACACATATTCATTACAAGCATCACTATGAATCTGTGTACTGCATTGAAGGAGAGGGTGAAGTTGAAACACTGGCAGATGGCAAAATCTGGCCTATTAAGCCAGGCGACATCTATATTTTGGACCAGCACGACGAGCACTTGCTCCGCGCCCACAAAACCATGCATCTAGCCTGCGTATTTACACCACCTATTACCGGCACCGAAGTACACCGAGACGATGGTTCCTATGCGCCTGCTGATGAGTAAGTAACCAACATCTAGCGTACGTTAAGCAGAGAAGCAGCCTCGCTATTTAGCAGGCTGCTTTTTGCTACGGGATAAGAATCCTAGCGCTAGTCGTTCGTTTCTACTTTTTCAAAAACTAAGGTAATTTCGCCTAACGTAAGGCCAAATTTACGCATTGCAGTTCGGTTAATGACTCGGCCATCTGGCTGCAGGTACATCCAGTCGTCCATAGTAAAGCGTATATTTCGTCCGCCAACGTCGATAACCAGTGGATAACGCATATTGAAAGCATGTCCCGATTGGCGAGCATCAACGTTGCCATCAACGTCGTTAGCAGTTCCTAGCCACTCGTTGGGCCCAGTGCGCTCGAAGATCCAAACGCGCCGGTCAGTTTCACCATCATCAAACAAAAACGCTTCATCCAGCGTCAACGTGCCATCTTCATAGGTGCCGACAATATCAACAGTAAAACGCCTCTGAACCTCACCTGAGTAGTCCTGTACCATCCCCCAAGCACGCGTGGTACCGGAGAAGTACTCAGCAATGTCAAAATGGGGTGTCGTTTCAGCGTAATCCTCAATATCTACGCTTGCGCACCCGGCAAGCAGGAAGAGAGAGGCCAAGAGAGGCAGCCATATTCTACGTTTCATACAGGATTCCTATATATGGTAGACAGCATGTATAGTCATTGTAAGAGGAAAGGCGCTTTAAAAGTAGCGATCAGCGAATATTAAGGCACTAGCAAAGGTTCGCATAATATATATTATGTTAAATCAAATAAATGTTCGTAGTGAAAACCACGACTACGTTGGACAACCGGTCTCCCTTCTCCTTATCATTCGTGCTCTTATTATCCAAGGATACTACTCGTTATGCGCCCAGGTGTTTTGTGGCTGTTGGCTAGTTTGTCGCTTACGTTTGCAGGCTGTGCCACTATCCAGCCTGATACTAATGAACCATTACCGCTGAGCGAAGCCTCATTCAATAGCCGCATTATTGAGCTAGAAAACGCCTTGGCACAGCAGTGTGGCGCAACATCTACGCTACAAGAACGCCAGCTTAATCAGCAGCAAGTGCTCATCGCTGACGTTCGAGAAGTAGGCAGCCTGCTGCGTTTTTTACGCGGTGATATCGCTAGCCTAGAGGCTCGTGGCTCAGACCCAGTCATTATTCGTGAAGAGTGTGAAGCGGTAAGCATTGAGGATACTAAGACCATGCTGGGCCGTAATGAGTGGGTCGGCTTGCCTAGCATTGGCACTTACTTGAAAGCGCGGGTCGATTCTGGCGCTCACACGTCGTCGCTTTCTGCTTCTAACATCACGCGCTTTGAGCGAGATGGTGAGAACTGGGTGCGCTTTAAGCTTGCCCTAAACGAAGAAGATATTGTTGTAGAGCGTGTCCGTGACGAGTGGATTGAAGCGCCTATCCTGCGCAGAGTGCGTATTGTTCAGGCTTCTGGCGAAGAGTCACGCCCAGTTATCTCGCTATTAATGACCCTTGGCCCTATCCGCGAAAACGTTGAGTTCACCCTGAACGACCGCACGCATTTAGACTATCCCGTGCTGCTAGGGCGTCGTTTCATGATGGACATTGCCACGATTGATGTTGCTCAAACCTACATTCACGAACGTCCTGAGTTTCCTGGCGGTGAGCCAGCCGAGCAAGCCGCTGATGATGAAGTGGCTGATCAAGACGATACCGAAGAATAACCGCTCTCCTCTGCCGCTTTTCGTTGAAAGGAATCTTCATGTCACGGCTGCCGTTTTATTTAATCGTAGGATTTTTGCTCGTCGCGGGTATTGCTACCAGCATTCACAGGCATATCCAGTTTGAGATTCCCTGGTTTCCCGGTGAACAGCGTCAAGTGTGGGAAATTGAGGCCGTCATTAATTTCAATGCGCAAAATGGGCCTGTTCAGGTCGATTTGGCGCTGCCCAGCCATCAGGCTGGTTTCCGTGTGCTCACAGAAAACACTGCTTCCTCCGGCTATGGGTTAGCGTATCAGGCCGATGAGCTGGGTCGTCAGGCGCAATGGACTATCCGTGAGGCTGCGGGTAGCCAGCAGCTTTACTACTCTGTACAAATGCTGGTTTCTCCTGATGCCCGCTCCCCGGTACAAACACCACCCGACCTCTCTCCCCCACCTCCCTGGGAGAGCCCTTATGACACAGCGGCTAACCAGCTCATTGAACGTGCTTGGGGACGTAGTGCGAATAACGCGACCTTTGCCCGTGAGCTGATACTTGATATCAATGGCGATCGACAAGGCGAAAACGCCCGCTTACTGCTCACACAAGAGCAACCTTCTACCCTGGTGGTACGCTTACTCAATCAAGCGGGCGTTCAAGCGCGCGAAGTTAGCGGCCTGCTACTGGAAGATGGGCGTAGGCGTCAGCTATTAAGTAGCTGGATACAAGTATTTGACGCATCTGCCGAACGCTGGGCGATATTCAACCCCACCACCGGCGAACAGGGTAAACCGGATAATTTAGTGCTGTGGGAAACAGGCGGCCGTGCCGTACTAGAGGTTCAGGGCGGCACCAACTCACGTGTTAGCTTTTCTATGTTGACGCACTATCAACCGGCGTCGGCTGCGGTGCGAAATCATTATTCAGACGATACCCTTCTAAACTTCTCCATTCACAGCTTGCCGCTGGAAGAGCAAGCGCTATTTCAAACGATTCTGCTCATTCCGATAGGCGCGCTGGTCGTGGTCTTTCTGCGTGTACTGGTAGGGGTCAAAACGTCGGGCACCTTTATGCCGGTACTGATTGCCCTGGCCTTTATTCAAACCACCCTGCTGACCGGGTTAATCGGCTTTTTGTTAATCGTAGCCGTTGGCTTAATTATTCGTAACTATCTCTCTTACCTCAACTTATTGCTTGTCGCGCGGGTGTCTGCGGTGATCATAACGGTCATTGCGATCATCTCTATTTTTACCGTGCTGGCGTACCGCATGGGATTAAGCGCTGGGTTAACAGTGACCTTCTTCCCGATGATTATTTTAGCGTGGACCATAGAACGTATGTCCATTTTGTGGGAAGAAGAAGGTCCTAAGCAGGTACTGATACAAGGCGGCGGTAGTCTACTCACGGCTGTGCTGGCCTACCTTGCGATGAATAACCCATGGGTACGTCATATCACGTTCAATTTCCTTGGCGTCCAGCTAATACTGATGGCCTTGATTCTGTTGCTGGGTAATTACACCGGATATCGGCTACTTGAGCTACGCCGTTTCAAGCCCATCACCGATGATGAGAAACCCTCATGAGCTGGCTAAAAAACTGGACTTGGCCAACCCGGTTACGCGATAAAGGAATTATCGGCATGAACCGGCGAAATATCCGTTACATCGGCCGCTACAACTCCCGCCGCTTATACCCGTTGGTAGACGATAAGCTAAAAACCAAATTATTGGCTCAACAGTACGGCATTACAACGCCAGAGCTCATTGGCACCGTCACCACTCAGTTCGGTGTCAAGCACATTGGCGAGATGCTCGTGGGCCATAACGGCTTTGTTATTAAACCCGCCAAAGGCAGCGGCGGAAAAGGCATTCTGGTGATCGAAAAAGTCGAAAACGATGCCTTTATTAAACCCAGCGGGATGCACCAGTCGATTGAGGATATTGAGCGTCACGTTTCTAATATTCTTTCCGGACTTTACTCGCTAGGTGGGTCCCCAGATGTGGCGGTGATTGAAACTCTCATTAATTTTGATGAGAGCCTATTAGCCTATACCTATGAGGGCGTGCCAGATATTCGGGTCATCGTTTTTAAAGGTTACCCGGTTATGGCCATGATGCGCCTCTCAACCGCTGCGTCCGACGGCAAAGCCAATCTTCATCAAGGAGCGGTAGGTGTTGGTTTAAATATCGCTACCGGTGCGGCAATTCGTGGCGTTCAATTTGATCGCCCTTGCTTTAGCCATCCTGATACAGGCCATGATTTGGCAAGCCTAGTGGTGCCAGAGTGGAATACCCTGCTTCACTTGGCAGCTGGCTGCTATGAAATGACCGGGCTGGGTTATTTGGGAACCGACATGGTGCTTGATCGTCAGCACGGCCCGATGCTCCTAGAGCTAAATGCTCGTCCAGGGTTAGCCATTCAAATGACCAACGGCGAAGGGTTGCGAAGGCGCCTTGACTTGATTGAACGTCAACCGGACGGGGTCTCTGTTGAAAAGCGCGTGGCGTTCGCTCAGCACCACTTTGCACGACAGAGCGAGCTGGTCGAAGGCACTGACAGCGCTTCAGCGAGCGCGTAGACTTACGCTAACGATGTTCAATGAGTTCCCTATGACTGAAGCTAATGCGCTACTGCTCCAAGCAGAAACTCAGTGCCACACTCGCGGTGTCCGGTTTACGCCCATCCGCCGCCGTGTGCTTGAGCTAATTGCGGAAAATGGAGGCGGCTTAAAAGCCTATGACCTGTTGGACAAGCTCTCCACTGAACATGCTGCCGCGCGGCCGCCTACGGTTTATCGCGCGCTGGAGTTTTTAATCGACCAAGGGCTTGTGCATCGCATTGAATCGCAAAATGCCTACGTCGCTTGCGCGTGTCCAGAGCACGCCCACGGCTTTCAACTGTTGATTTGTCGGCAGTGTGGCTATGTGGAAGAACTTCATTTGGACGCTATTAGCGATGAACTAGCCACCTTGGCAAAACGCCAAGGCTTTAACGTTGAACGACAAACCATTGAACTTCAGGGCCTGTGCCAACACTGCCGACAAGCGAGTGATTAATTATGTCCCGTTTTGATGATGCAGATCTTGCGGATCTGTTTAAGGCGCTGGAAGACGCCACTCCACACGATGCGCTCCCTGCTATGTCGACGTTGTTAGATGCAGTACGGTTCAATAAAGAGGGGCTTTTGCCCGCCATCGCCCAGCAGCATGACACCGGTGAAGTGCTGATGATGGCATGGATGAACCGCGATGCTTTGGAAGAGACGCTAGCGACTCACCGGGTCTGTTACTACTCTCGCTCGCGTCAAACGCTGTGGCGTAAAGGTGAGTCTTCTGGGCAGCAGCAACACTTGAAAAGTGCGGCTCTGGATTGCGATGGGGATACGCTTCTGCTGCAAGTTGAACAGACCGGGCCCGCTTGCCACACTGGTCGGCGCAGCTGTTTTTACGTTAATGTAAGCCATGGACAGGCGAGCATTAATAGCCAACCCTTGATTGACCCAGCCACCCTTTACGGCAAAAAGTAATGCGCCGGTTCTTTGGGATGCTGAGCCGTCTCGTGCTTCAGCTCGTTGGGGGCACCATGGTGATGTTAGTAAAAATCTACCAATACACCCTTAGCCCTCTGCTCGGCCCTCGCTGCCGCTTTTGGCCAAGCTGCTCTTCTTACACCATAGAAGCCATTCAGGTTCATGGCCCCTTTAAAGGGGGCTGGATGGCAGCTAAACGTATCGTTAAGTGCCACCCAGGTAACCCTGGCGGCATGGACCCGGTGCCCGGAGGCAGAAGCGAACGCCTGTGCCAAGAAGATGAAGACTTACTCCCGCCCCAAGCAAAATGCAATCATCGGCATTAACCATGCCCATGGGCGACTAGCCCTGCTGCGCTACCTGGTAAATACGCTCTAACATGGCATGCAGGCCGTTACTGCGTGTCGGCGATAAGTGCTTATCCAATCCAAGATCTTTCATAAAGTGCGGTTCGGTACGATTAATTTCATCAGCGCTTCGTTCGCTGTAAATTCTCAGCAGAACCGCAATCAAGCCGGATACGATGGCAGCATCAGACGTGGCTTTAAAAATTAGCTTACCGCCCTCCTTCTCATGCTGCATCCAGACATTAGACTGGCATCCCTGAATTTTAAACTCGTCTGTTTTACACGCCTCGGGAAAATCAGGCAGCTGCTTTCCCATATCAATAATATATTGGTATCGATCCATCCAGTTATCAAACATTTCAAACTCTTCGATTAGCTCTTGCTGGGCTAGCTCGGCGCCGGAGGTGCTCATGGCATTTCCCTTTGGTTAAATGTCGCTGAATGCGCCCTATTATAACGGTTCATTGCGATCTTTTGGGGCCGTTTCCCCTAAACGGTGCTGCTGCTGCTCTTGATGCCACTCTGCCTCTTCACTGTGGAGGTAACGCGTTGTGGTTTCTATTCGCGCGTGGCGCGCACTTTCTGCCAAATAGCGCAGACTGATGCCAGATTGCGCCTGGTGAGTGATCGATGTATGGCGCAGCCAGTGAGGGGTAGCCTGTCGCAGCGCTTGGATATAGCTCGGCTTGCCACCCTGCTCTTCTAACGCATCGGCGGCATCGAAAAATGCTTTGCGTATCAGTCGGTAGAGCTGGTTATCACTAATTCCACGCTGCTTGTCTAAGGCGCGAATTACTGGCGTTGCATCGTCCGGCTGGGGCAGCCCCCGCAAGCTCAGTGCGTTTCGCCATTCAGATAGGCAATCCAGCATGTCATTAGGTAGCGGTATACGCGCCAACTTACTGCCCTTGCCGACGACTACCCACCACCAGCGCCCTTCGCTTTGTTGAAAGTCACCCATTTGTGCGTTCGACATTTCGCTAATACGCGGAGCTAGCAGATAAGCAAAGCCGAAGATGAAACGTCGGCGTGCATGCTCATACCGTGTGCGCTCGTTGGGCTGGGCCACTGACATATTGATCCACCCCCATAACCACTCCCACAGCGCGCGCTCTAAGTAGCGCTCAATTCGCTGGGCTTGGTTGTTAAGGCGCCGCGACTTATCGCGCATTAACACAAATGGATTGTGGCTCACCCACCCTGCTTCAACTAACCAGCTAAACATCCCCTGCAAAATGACTAGGCTTTGGCGCCGGCTGGCTGGTGAAAGCCCGCCACGAAAAGGCCGCCATTGAGGATGATGACGCGGCCTTGTTGGCCCTACCCACTGCGTTGCAGGCTGCGGATTTTCTAAGAAAGCCTCAAATTGGCGAAGCATCTCGCGGTTTATATCCTGCAACTGATAGCGCTGGCTGGCTAACCAAAGCAGCAGTCGCTCTGCCTCTCGCCGGTAGCATTTCCACGTTTGCGGGCTGCCCTGATACTCAGCAAGCCAAGCCGCTACCGCTTCTGCGTCGCTTTTCGCTTCTATTCGCTCCAACGAACTGTGTAGCGGTAATCGTTCTATCTCTACGCCCTTCTCTTTGGGTGACAGTGAGATAGCCACAGGGTTGGGCATGGTTATGTCCTTATCGGCCTTCACCGTGATTAGGTAGATATTCAACAGGCTAAGTGTGGGCTTACACGATCAAAAATTCAAGATAAGACGGGTAATCTTGAATTTACATAGTAAACCATAAACATTATTACATAATACGTATTACGTAATATTTGAAATATACATCAATTACTACGACAATGCTGATCTACTTTTAACTGAGATAACCACGATGGCGCGCAGTGGCATTCAATACAGTGATGTTCAGCAAGCAATTGACACCCTGCTTGAACGGGGCGATTCGCCTAGCGTTCAGCGCATTCGTGAGGTTTTGGGCACTGGGAGCTTCACCACCATCAGCGAGCACTTCCGTTTGTGGCGCACCGAGCGCGAACAGAACCGGGATGTGCCGCCGCCTAAAGGGGTGCCAGAAGTGATTGTCAATGTCGCGAGCGAGCTCTGGCGAGAAGCCCAGGAAGTGGCCAACCAAGCACTTGTTCACTACAGAGAAGATGCCAATCAGAAAGTAGAGAGCGCTCAAAAAGAGGCAGCTGACGCGGCACAAAACGCGGCCAACGCTGAACAGCGTGAAAGCGCGTTAGCTGAACACCTTCGCCACACCGATCAGCGTTTAGAAGCCGTCAATAGAGAATTAGCCGCCAGTCAAGCCAAAGAGAGCCAATGGCAGGAACACGCAGAAAAAGCGGAGCAATTGGCTGAGGAGTATCAACAGAAACATGCCCAGGCGGAGCAGCGCATTGCTGAGCTCAAATCAGACTTTGCCGAAGAGCAACAACAACAGCTGGCGGCGTGGCAAGAGCGGCTAACGCAAGAAGAGCAACGCAACGAAGCCGCAGAGGGAAAGCTGATGGCTCTGCTCGATACGCTGCGACAGGAGCGCGCCCTGGAAGAGAAAGCGCTTCAAAAGCGCTTACAGCACTGGGAGCAGCGGGCAAACGCACTGGATAAGGAGCTTCAGCTTAAAAAACAGGCGTTGCAGCAGTACCAATTAGATAACAGCAGCTTGCAACAGCGTATGGAGGAATTTGAGCGTAACAACCGATTGCAACAGGAGCAGCATTCTAGCCTGCAGAGCGAGCTTGATAAGGCCTATCAAGCGTTAGAGAAGCAGCAGCTAGCGGCTCAAAAAGATGAAACGTGGCAACAACAGCTTTGGCAACGCATGGAAGCGCTTCAGTCACAGTTATCTGCCCTGCCAGAAGTGCTATCAACGACTGAAAAACAAGACAGCCCAACTAACGAGTAGTCCGCCACGCAAAAGCCCAGCACACATTGGCTGGGCTTATGATGCGCCGACTAGTGCATCGGCGTACTCGTGTAACGGCTAAAATTAGCGATAATAAGCGTTAGAGGTATCCGTATGGTCGGTCACATCACGAATGCCTGCAAGCTCAGGAATCCGCTCCATCAAGGTCTTTTCAACGCCGTCTTTAAGCGTTAAATCTACCGCTGCGCAACCCTGACAACCGCCGCCAAACGCAAGCACAGCCACCCGGTCTTCGGTTAACTCAACCAGCTTAATCTCGCCGCCGTGAGCTGCCAATCCAGGGTTAATTTCACTGTAAAGCGTATAGTTAATGCGGTCTTCCAGAGGGCTGTCCGCATTCACTTTAGGCATTTTTGCGTTGGGCGCTTTAATGGTCAGTTGACCGCCCATGCGATCCGCATTGAAATCGACCACTGCTTCTTCTAAGAAGACCAAGCTGTTTTTGTCGAGAAATACGTTAATTTTCTCCAGCTCAAGCTTCATGTCGGTAGGTTCTTCTTCACCAGGGCGACAATACGCCAAGCAAGTCTCAGCGTAGGGAGTACCCGGCTGAGTAATAAAAATACGTACTGCAATACCCTCAACGTTCTGCTTTTCCAGCAATTCTGCGAGGTAATCTTGTGCGCTTTCGGTAATATCAATACCGGGAGCTTCGATAGTCGTGGTCATGAGGGGTGTTGTCCTCCCGTGGTAGTGGCGCGGCCACTTCACATGTCATTTGTACCCATGGTAAGCAAAACTGGCCTCTGACACAATCCTGAGTGTTTTAGTCGGCTATTGCTTGCGTCTATGAACGCGCCTAATAAAGATGCTGCAATAACTTCACGCCCGCACTTGCTGCCGTATGGTGTGCCCTTTGCTATGATAGGCGCCGCTCACACTATGACGACTATAAAAACATCCTTTTCGACTGAGACGCTGGAGATTCCCCCCTGCCATGGCTGCTAGTGATTTGACTGCTTCCCTCACCCAACGCCTTACCCAACGCATCCTGATTCTTGATGGCGGTATGGGTACCATGCTGCAGAATGCTGAACTCAGTGAGGAGGATTTTCGCGGTGACCGGTTCAGTGCCTGGCCGTCTGACCTAAAAGGTAACAATGACCTACTAGCGCTTACCTGCCCCGATGTCGTTGCGCGTATTCATCGCGACTATTTGGAAGCTGGCGCCGATATTCTTGAAACCAACACGTTTAACAGCACCCGGCTGTCTCAGGCCGATTATGGCATGGAAGACCTGGTGCCAGAACTCAATCGTGAATCAGCACGTTTGGCCCGGGAAGTATGCGATGCGGTAGCCGCGGAAACCGACATTCCGCGTTATGTTGCAGGCGTGCTTGGCCCAACATCGCGCACTGCCTCTCTCTCACCAGATGTTAACGATCCCGCTAAACGTAATGTCACTTTCGATGAGCTGCGTGAAAATTACTATGAAGCGGCCAGCTGTTTAATTGAAGGTGGCGCCGATCTCATCATGATCGAAACCATCTTTGATACGCTCAACGCCAAAGCGGCCATCTATGCCCTTGAAGAGCTCTTCGATGATTTAGGCCGTCGCCTGCCGGTGATGATTTCTGGCACGATTACCGACGCTTCCGGCCGCACGCTTTCTGGCCAAACGACCGAAGCGTTCTGGAACTCCGTTCGTCATGCCCAGCCGCTTTCCGTGGGGCTTAACTGTGCATTGGGCGCCGAAGAGCTGCGCCCTTACATTGAAGAGCTTTCTACCAAAGCCAATACCTTTGTTTCTGCCCACCCCAACGCCGGCTTACCTAATGAATTTGGTGAGTATGACCAAACGCCCGAGGAGATGGCCGCGATAGTCAGCGAGTTCGCTGCGAGCGGGTTGGTTAACATCATCGGTGGTTGCTGTGGGTCAACGCCTGAACATATCCGTGCTATTGCTGATACCGTGCGCCCCATGGCGCCTCGCCAAGTGCCCAAGCGTGACCACGCTTGCCGCCTATCGGGGCTAGAGCCCTTTAACATTCAGGCTGATTCGCTGTTTGTAAACGTAGGCGAGCGCACCAACGTTACGGGCTCAGCGCGCTTTAAGCGTTTGATCGTCGAGGAAGATTTCACCACCGCGCTTGAAGTTGCGCTAGAACAGGTGGAGAACGGCGCGCAGATCATCGACATCAACATGGATGAAGGCATGTTGGAGTCCCAGGAAGCCATGGTGCGCTTTCTGAACTTAATCGCCGGTGAGCCTGATATTGCCCGCGTGCCGATCATGATCGACTCCTCCAAATGGGACATCATCGAAGCGGGCCTAAAGTGCGTTCAGGGTAAGGCGGTCGTGAACTCGATATCGCTTAAAGAGGGCGAAGCCGCGTTCCGCGAACAAGCCACCAAATGCCGTCGCTTTGGTGCCGCCATTGTCGTCATGGCGTTTGACGAAGAGGGTCAAGCGGATACCTTCGCCCGCAAAACTGAGATTTGTGAGCGCGCCTACCGCCTGCTAGTCGACGAAATCGGCTTCCCTGCTGAAGACATTATTTTCGATCCGAATATCTTCGCCATCGCCACCGGCATTGACGAACACAATAACTACGCAGTCGATTTCATTGAGGCCACACAATGGATTCGTGAGCACCTGCCCCATGCCATGGTTTCAGGTGGTGTGTCTAACGTCTCGTTCTCGTTTCGGGGTAACAACCCGGTACGTGAAGCGATCCACTCCGTGTTTTTATACCACGCTATTCGCGCCGGTCTTAGCATGGGGATTGTCAATGCAGGGCAGCTTGCGGTCTACGATGACTTGCCCGCTGAGCTTCGCGATGCTGTAGAAGATGTCGTGCTCAACCGCCGCAACGACGGCACTGAACGGTTGCTGGAACTTGCCGACAAGTACAAGGGTGATGGCAGCGGTGCGGCCAAAAAAGAGGATCTCGAATGGCGCAGCTGGCCAGTCAACAAGCGCATTGAACATGCACTGGTAAAAGGTGTTACCGCGTATATTGAAGAAGATACGGAGCAAGCCCGTGCCGAAGCGGCCCGCCCCATCGAGGTCATCGAAGGGCCGCTTATGGACGGCATGAACGTGGTGGGCGACCTATTTGGCGCGGGCAAAATGTTCCTGCCCCAGGTTGTGAAGTCAGCACGGGTTATGAAGCAAGCCGTTGCCTACCTCATTCCTTATATTGAAGCCGAGAAAAGTGAAGAGACCCAGGCCAAAGGCAAAATTGTCATGGCAACGGTCAAAGGTGATGTTCATGACATCGGTAAAAATATCGTTGGTGTGGTCTTGCAGTGTAATAACTATGAAGTTATTGATCTGGGCGTGATGGTGCCCACTGAAAAAATTCTGCAAGCCGCTATCGATCATAATGCGGATATTATTGGCCTTTCCGGGTTAATCACACCCTCGCTGGATGAAATGGTGCATGTGGCCAAAGAGATGCAGCGCCGCGGTATGAACTTACCGCTGCTCATTGGAGGTGCCACGACGTCAAAAGCGCATACCGCTGTAAAAATTGAGCCACAGTACGAGCACCCGGTGATCTACGTTACCGATGCCTCCCGCGCGGTGGGCGTGGCTGGCAAGCTGCTCGCACCTAACTTAAAGCCCGCTTACACGGCTGAAATCCGCGAAGAGTACGAAAAAGTACGTGAGCGTAACGCCAAACGTCGCCCGAAAGCGGCTGATCTGGATTACACCCAGGCGCGCAAGCGGCGTTTCCGCACCGACTGGGCGAACCATACCCCCGCCAAGCCAAGCACCTTAGGCTTGATGACCTTTGATGATTACGACCTCGAAGAGCTTGTGGAGCGTATTGATTGGACGCCCTTCTTTATGAGCTGGCAGCTCGCTGGAAAGTACCCCAAAATTCTCACTGATGACGTGGTAGGCGAAGCCGCTCAGAGCCTGTTTGCTGATGCCAAGGTAATGCTGCGCAAGCTAATTGACGAAAAACGCGTTCAAGCGCGCGGGGTTATCGGTTTATGGCCCGCTAACAGCGTTGATGATGATGTGATCGAAGTGTATGCGGATGAAAACCGCACGGAAGTGGTAGAGCGCTTACATCATATTCGCCAACAAACCACTAAAGGCAGGGACGGCATTTGCTACAGCCTTGCAGACTTTATTGCCCCCAAGGAGAGTGGCAAGCCCGACTGGATTGGCGGTTTTGCAGTGACCACCGGCCACGGCGTTGACGAGCTCTCCAAAGCGTATGAAGCGGCCGGTGACGATTACAATGCCATCATGGTGCAAGCGCTAACCGACCGTTTAGCAGAAGCATTCGCTGAACGTATGCATGAGCGAGTTCGCAAAGAGTTTTGGGGCTACGTACCTGAGGAAACGCTGGATAATGAGGCGTTAATTGCTGAGAAATATCAGGGTATACGCCCCGCTCCCGGCTATCCTGCCTGCCCTGATCATACGGAAAAAGCAACGCTGTTCCGTTTGCTCAATGCTCCGGAAAATACCGGCCTTACGCTCACGGAAAACTTTGCCATGTGGCCTGCCGCGGCGGTGTCTGGCTGGTATTTCGCACATCCCCAATCGAAGTACTTCTCTACGGGAAAAATCACCCGAGACCAGGTAGAAGCGATTGCTGATCGCAAGCAGATGCCGCTGGCTGAGATGGAACGCTGGCTATCACCGGTGCTCTCTTACGACCCTAGCTGATGCCACCTGCCGTACGCCGCCATGGCAGGGTCATGCGCTTGGCCCTACCTATTATGTTGGGCATGCTTTCTCAAAGCATGCTCAACTTAGTTGATGCCGCGCTAGTGGGCCACTTAGGCCAAGAGGCATTAGCGGGTGTGGGGTTGGGTGGCTATGCCATGTTTATGGTAACGGCAGTGGTCTTCGGCCTCTCCTCCAGCGTACAGTCCCAAACCGCATATAATATGGGCGCTGGCCGCTATACCGCCTCACGCCCGCTCAATGCTGGCCTTACTATTGGCGCCTTAGTCGGCATACCGCTGTCTTGTGTAGCGTGGTGGCAAGCCCCGGCGCTGCTCCAATTACTGGCCCCTTCCGACGAGGTTACGCACATCGCCGTGGAGTACTTTCGCTGGCGCGTTATCTCTTTAACAGCCATTGCATTAACACTGTGCTTTCGTGGTTATTGGAATGGCTTGCAGCATACCCACCTGTATTTACGCATTATTGTGATCGTGCACGTATTTAATGTATTCGCCAGCGCAGGCCTTATTTATGGCATCGCAGGACTGCCTACGCTTGGCACCAACGGTGCAGGCATTGGCACCACGCTTTCCCTGTTATTGGGGCTTATATTATGGATTGGTATTACGTTTAAACATAACCGCGTTTTCAGCTTCATCTGGCCTCAATGGAGCACAGTTCGGTCAACTCTTTCGCTTGCCGTCCCACACTCTATGCAGCAATTGTGGTTTGCAGCAGGCTACGTTGTTCTCTTTTGGCTTCTCGGTAAAATGGGTACTGAGAGCGTTGCGGTAGGCCATGTGTTGGTTAACCTATCGCTGCTACTTATTTTGCCAGGCGTCGGCGTCGGTATGGCGGCAATGAGCTTGGTGGGAGAAGCTCTTGGGCGCGAAGATCAGCAGGCAGCACACCGCTGGGGTATCGATGCACTCAGGGTTGCCGGTACGCTTTTGGCCGTTTTGGCGCTCCCCATGCTGCTGTTTCCGAGCACCGTGTTGACCATTTTTTTTACTGACCCTGAATTAATAAAGCTCGGCACCCTACCGCTACAAATTACTGGTTTTATGATTGTACTAGATGCTGCTGCACTCGTACTGGCCCAGGCATTAATGGGCGCTGGCGCACAGCGAACGGTAATGCTGCTTACTTTAAGCATGCAGTGGTTAGTATTTCTACCGCTGGCTTGGTGGGTGGGCATTGAGATGGGCTATGGATTGCTAGGGGTATGGCTGGTACAGCTATTTTATCGCCTCTTAAACTCAGGCAGCTTCTTATGGATATGGCAGCGTCGACGTTGGTTATCCCAAACGCTTTGATGCCGCATTCAAATATCATTTAGCGATAAAAAGATAATTATATATTCTTTTGTAGAATATGACACCCGCGTTAAGGTGACGGCACAATGCCGTCCGTTTCGACGTGACCACTTCGCTTTTAGCAGGATCGTGCCACATGTACCGTTATGATATTCACGACCAAACCTTGGTTGACGAGCGCGTTGCTCAATTTCGTGACCAAATGGAACGCTACCAGGCTGGACGTTTAGGGGAAGAAGAGTTTCGCCCACTGCGACTGCAAAACGGCCTGTATATCCAAAAGCATGCCCCTATGCTCCGTATTGCGATTCCGTACGGCATGCTCGCGGGCGAACAGCTTCGTGCGTTAGCGGATATTACCCGCCGCTATGACCGCGGCTACGGCCACTTCACAACACGACAAAACCTGCAGCTGAACTGGCCCGCTCTGGAAGACGTGCCCGATATTTTAGGTGAACTGGCCAAGGTTCAGATGCATGCGATTCAGACCAGCGGTAACTGCATCCGTAATACAACAAGCGATCAGTTTGCCGGGATCGCGGGCGACGAAGTGGAAGATCCACGCCCCTGGTGTGAATTAATTCGCCAGTGGTCGACGTTGCATCCTGAGTTCGCCTATCTGCCGCGTAAATTTAAAATTGCCGTTAGCGGTGCCGCCCAGGATCGTGCCGCGATTCAAGTACATGATATCGGCTTACGCTTTTGGCATAACTCAGATGGCGAACTGCGGGTTAAAGTACTCGCCGGTGGTGGCCTTGGCCGCACGCCCATGATTGCCGACGTGGTGCGCGAAGATCTCCCCTGGCAGCACCTGCTCACGTATTTAGAAGCGTGCGTTCGCGTTTACAACCAGTTCGGACGCCGAGACAACAAGTTCAAGGCGCGTATCAAGATTTTGGTAAAAGCGTTGGGGATTGAGGAGTTCCGCCGTCGCGTTGATGAAGAGTGGGCGCATCTTAAAGATGGTCCACAAACACTCAACCAAGCAGCGGTTGATGCCGCCAAGCGTCACTTCCCTGAACCAGAGCGCCGCCCGGTTACGGATACCGCTATTGCCCACTTTGAAAAGCTGCGTAGCGAAAACCGGAGCCTGGCGCGCTTTGTTACCAACAATGTGACTGACCATAAAGTGCCGGGCTATAAAGCGGTGACGCTATCGCTTAAGCGTCGTGAGCACGCCCCCGGTGATGTAACAGCAGACCAGATGGAAGCCGTCGCCGATTTGGCCGACCGTTACAGCTTTGGCGAAGTTCGTGTCACTCACGAGCAGAACCTCGTACTGTCTGATGTGCCAGTGGACGAGCTCGAAGCGCTGTGGAAAGAGCTTGATGCACTAGGCATGGCCAACCCAACGGTGGGCACGTTGAACGATATTATCTGCTGCCCTGGCGGCGACTACTGCGGCCTGGCGAACGCGGTCTCCATCCCCATCGCGCAAGCACTGCAGGAGCGCTTTGAAGACCTGGATTTCCTCTACGACCTAGGCCCACTGGATCTCAACATCTCAGGCTGCATGAACGCCTGCGGGCACCACCACGTGGGTCACATCGGCATCCTTGGCGTCGACAAAAAAGGCGAAGAGTATTACCAAATCTCGATTGGTGGTAACTCAACGGACGATGCGTCGTTAGGTAAAATTCTTGGCCCCTCTTTCTTCCGCGAGGACGTGCCGGACGTTGTCGATAAAGTCCTTCAGGTCTATGTAGCTGAACGTCATGAAGACGAGCGATTCCTCGACACCTATCGCCGTATTGGTTTAAAACCCTTTAAGGAGCGTGTTTATGCCCAGCAATGACACCAAGACTGATACGGTTGAGCTAGTGCCGGTACATGTCGACCATCTGATTACTGATGGCGAACTGGCAGCGGAGAACGCGTGGTGCGTGTCCTACGACACAGAAACGCTCCCTGAACAGCGCCCCGCCTTTTTGCCATTAGCACTCTGGCAAGCGCATCAGGAAGATGCCGAGTTAGCACCACTGCTCGCAAGCGACACTGAGTTAACCACTGCACTGGGTCAGCAGTTAAACAGCACCCGTGCCGTTGCCATCGACTTCCCAGCGTTTACAGATGGACGTGGCTACACACTAGCTCGGTTGCTTCGCGAACGCTACGGCTATAACGGCGAAGTACGTGCAGTTGGCGATGTCTTGGTCGACCAGTTGGATTACATGCGTCGCTGTGGCTTTACCGCCATGGCCCTGCGCGATGATCAACATCCCGACGATGCTATCCGGGCGTTAAACATGTTTAGCGTCCGCTATCAAACCGATGTAGAAGAGCGCCAGGCGTTGTTCGAACGCCGTCTAGCCAATAGTGAACAGTAATCCTCTCCCTAGACATAGAAAACAACAAGGGCAGCCTCTCAGGCTGCCCTTTTGCTGGGTCACCCGTAGCGGACGTTAGCCGCGTCGTTTTTGCTGGCGCTCACGGTTGTTGGCCTTTGCGCGGTCACTTTTACGTAACATGACCCAAGTGGCGCCAAGGCCTCCCTCCGAAGGCTGCGCGGAAACATACGCTTGCACTTCGTCAAACTGAGTCAGCCATTTAGCCAGATAGGAACGCAGCACATTCGCAGGGCTGTCGATGTCTCGACCTCTGCCATGCACAATCAGCACAGAACGGAGGTCGTGAGCGTAGGCTTCTTGAATAAACGGAAATAGCATTCTGCGGCACTCTGCCAAGGGCCGTCGTAACAGATGCAGCTGCGCCTGTACGCTATAGCCACCGTGTTTCAGTTTATCAACCACGCCCTGCTGAATACCCTCGCGGCGGTACTCAATGGGATCAAAGGGGGGCCGAAGATCGACAAAATCATCGGATAAAAAATTACGTTCATTCAATTGCTCTTCAGCGCTTTCGCGACGCGCTAACTGGGCTTCTGTGGGTCGCTGTCGCTGAGTGCCTGTATCCGCGCGGTTGTGCTTGGGCAGCGGCTTTACATCGCCGACCAAGGCACTGAAATCCATCTCATCACGAAGTGATTGATTCATAACAGGCTCCTCCGGTAGGGTCGAATGCTTAAAAGCATTTCAAGCGTATCCTAGCAAACCCGTGAGAATTGCTTAAGACGTGAGTTCATTAAGTAGGCACGCCAAGCTTGATATAGGGTATGACAAAGAGGAAAGCGTATGGTTTGGTTGAAACGATGCCTGCTAGGCAGCACATTAGTAGCGCTAAGTATTGCCGTATGGCTATGGCTAACCATGCTGAGCCCATGGTTCTATGAACGACCTAGTCACCTGCCCGATATTGAGCAGCGCTCCCATCAGGTATTTGTTTACGGGACGCTACGCTATGCCCCCGTCCGCTGGGTGGTAATGTACGCATCAGGCAACCCGACGAAGGCTACGCTGGAAGGTTATGAGCGCACCAACTTGGATTTGACGCCAAATCAAGAAGCGCATGTAGACGGTTTATTACTTGAGGTTACACCGAACCAGCTGGCGCGTTTAGATCGTTACGAACGCCTGGGCATTCGCTATGAGCGCGTAAAACAGACCTTGGCTGATGGAACAACGGCCTGGGTCTATGTACGTCTGCCTTCACTTAGCCGATTGCGCTTGCCCTCTCCTGACTATCAAGCCGCTCTGGTACCATAGGTGAATAACGCAGCGCCTTCGATTGCTGGCTTCTCTTTTCACCCTTAGGACATATCATGAGTGATTCCACACCGTTCGTTCTGATTCTTTACTATTCCCGCTCTGGCGCGACAGCCGCTATGGCGCACCAGATAGCTGCAGGTGTCGAGAGCATTCCAGGCATTGAAGCAAAGCTGCGCACGGTGCCGCCGGTGTCTCCCACATGCGACGCCGTTGATCCAGAGATTCCAGAAGAAGGTGCTATATACGCGGATTTAGAAGACCTGCGCCAGTGCAGTGGGTTAGTGCTAGGTAGCCCTACGCGGTTTGGCAATATGGCTGCGCCGCTGAAATATTTTTTAGACACGACCAGCAGCCTCTGGATGAACGGAGCATTAATTGACAAACCCGCCAGCGCCTTTACATCAACCTCCAGTTTGCATGGAGGCCAAGAGAGTACGTTACTCACCATGTTAGTGCCTTTACTGCACCATGGCATGGTATATGCAGGTGTTCCTTACAGTGAAACCACGCTTATCAACACCCAAACGGGTGGTACACCCTACGGTACTAGCCATGTAGCCGGTGTTCGCAGTGACCGGCCTGTGGATGAAGACGAGCGTTTGCTATGCGTTGCTCAAGGTAAGCGTATGGCAAGGTTAGCTTTAGCACTCCATCACATGCGCGGGGAGAAAACATCATGAGGCAGTGGTTAGAATCGCTGGAAAGCCGCCATGGAATCGATAACTTAACTCGTCAATCGCGGCAGCTGGTCCTGATCAGTTTTGTGATTCTCTTTCTACTGGTGGTTTATCGTGGCTTTTTCATTCAAGAAGACGCGTTTAATTGGCGCCCCGTGGTGGCGTTTGTATTGCCACTGGTGCTATTCCTGCCGTCCATTATAGGTCAGCGCGCCCGTGGTCATGCATGGCTTGCGTTTGTCAGCCTACTCTATTTTACTCAGGGAATAATGCTGGCGACCCTGCCAGGGCAAGGGTTTCGCGGCGTGTTAGAAGCGCTCGTTTCACTTGCACTGTTTACCGGCTGCATGGCGTATGCTCGCTTTCGCAGTCGACAGCTGCGTCAAGCGTAGAGGTTGGATGGCCTTGATATCTTTTATCAAGGCCATCGCTCGTTACCAACAAAGATTGCTAATAAAACCAGAGCCAGCCAACGACACTCACTGCAAAGAGCAGCGCAGCGCCTGCTCGAAACCGGCGCATGGGAAAGTTCGTCGGCGCTATATCGTGAGGGGTATGGTTAAACCGCTTAATGCCGGTCACCATGGCTGCCACTAAGTGTTCCCCTTGCAGTTGATGGGCCACAATGGCCAACACATGCACACTTATCAATACTAGAAGAAGGTCACTATTGAACGCGTGCAAAGTAGCAAGCTCACCGCTGATATCGCGGCCTACTAAGCCATATAACGGCCCCTGAAAAAAAATATCATCACTAAGAAACAAACCGCTAAGCGATTGAAAAGCTAGTGACACAAGCATGAAAACCACCATCCAACCGCCCAAAGGATTATGACTGGCATAGCGGGGCGCACGGCGAGTCAAAAGCAATTTAGTATATGCAGCGGTTGCGACCGGAGGGTATAAAAAATGACTGAAACGAGCGTAAACAGTACCTACAATTCCCCAAATAACCCGAAACACCAGCAGGCCTATAATGATATAGCCCGCTTGAGCGTGAACTTCGATGGGAAATAGAAATGGAGCTCCATCAGTTTTAGTGGTGTAGTAAGAAAAAGCGACAGACGCTAGCAGTCCCCAATGAAATAACCGTATTAGCCCGTCCCATACCAACACGCGCTGTGTATTATTAAGCATTTACAGTCCTCTATCGTTATGCTGAGAGAGTTTCTCATTAATCCTGAGCGACGCCTAGGACAAAACATCTGATGCACCGCTATCTGATCAATACTTGAGCTTTATTAGCAGACCAGCGAACATGAAAAGCAAAGTTCAACTTTACCGCAAGGGAGCACCATTCAATGACGCGTAACATAGCTGATATTAGGCGTGATTATGAAGGCGGACGCTTAGATGAGGCGCAAACCCCCGACAACCCATTCGAACTCTTTGACGAATGGTTCACGCTCGCGCTTGAAAGCGAGGGGAAAGACGGTAACGCCATGACCCTGGCAACGGTGGATAGTCAGGGACGCCCCCATGCACGGGTTGTGCTACTCAAAGGGTTCGATGAGCGCGGCATGGTTTTCTTTACCAATTACCACAGCCATAAAGGCAGCGAATTAAGCAATGTGCCTTATGCTGCTATGACGTTTTGGTGGCCATCGCTATCGCGTCAAGTCCGTATTGAAGGGCCGGTGGAGCAGGTAACGGCCGACGAATCCGATGAGTACTTCTCAAGCCGCCCGCGTGGCAGCCAGTTAGGCGCTTGGATTGCTACCCAAAGTGTTGTAATCCCTGACCGTAACTGGATTGTAGAGCGCCAAAAGCGCTTTGAACAAGCTTACGATGGGCAAGATATTCCTCGGCCCATTCATTGGGGTGGGTATCGGGTTGCACCTGAAATGATCGAATTTTGGCAGGGGCAGCCTAGCCGTCTGCATGATCGCCTAAGGTTCGAACGGCGTGACGGTGGTGCGTGGAGTCGCTTTCGCTTGGCTCCATAGCAACGTTTCAGGGGCCTGTATATCGACAGGCCCCCTTCTCTTCTCCTCACCCTTCTCAACAACGTATCGAGAAAGGCAGCGTCGACTGAAATACAGCAGCGGTTAATCGGGCTGACTCTCTAAGCGATGCCGCTGCCACTCGCTCTCTGGTTCATTGAGACGCAACACCGCATCAACGACCTGCTCCTCCATGTTATAGCGGCACTTAAAGCCCAAATGCTTCATTAATGCCCGCATTGGGTGGTTATCGACCATGATTTTGCCAATCATTTCAAGGGTGCCAATGCTGGTGCAGTAATCGATCATTTTTTTCATTAAAAGACTACCTATACCCAGCCCCTGCAGATCATCACGAATAATCACTGAAAACTCGGTGCGAATATTATCCGGATCATTCCACACCCGAACGACACCCAGCATTTCCTTGCTTCCATCATCATGCTGATGCTCAGCAATAAAGGCCATTTGGCGATCGTAGTTAATATGCGAAAGGATCGATAAATCGCGCTGCGTCAGGTTGGATTTATGATGAAAGTAGCGGAAGCGAATACTCTCTTCCGACAGTTGACGATGGAATGTGGTGATCAGTGGCGCATCTTCCGCTCGAATAGGCCGAACCTCTACTTTCCAGCCATTTTTCAACGTCACCCATTCACGCAGCTCTTCTGGGTAAGGCATGATAGCAAAGCGCGCGGGGGGGCCTAAGTCCATTGCGAAATCGACCGCCAGCATTCCATCACGATTTAACAGTAGCGGGTTCAATTCCAAACCGCGTAAATCCCCTAGATCGGACGCCATTTGCGATAACTTCACCAACAGCTGGCATAAATGTTGAATATCTCGCTCGGGATCTGCCGAGTGCTCACGAATCAACGAAGCAGCATGGGTTCTACCCACCATATCGGCGGCCAAGCTCATATTAAGGGGAGGTAAAGCAATTTGACGATCGGCTAAAACATTCACCTTATAGCCCCCAATACCAAACACAATCAGAGGGCCAAAAACCGGATCTCGTGTAATGCCAGCGCATATCTGCATCGAGTGCTTACCGCGTTGCATTGGCTGTAAACAGTATTCACGAATCGTGTATTCAGGAAATTTTTCACGCACCTTATCGCCTAACTGTCTCACACCCTCCGCTACTTGCTCAGGTGTTGTTAAATCCTGCATTAGGCCTGCAGATATTTTATGAGGATGCTTTCGATAACGATAAGGCCGACAGTTGCCTTCATGTATGACTTTGAGTGCCTTTGGCCCTGGGATATCGTCGGCTAATGCCAACGCCTCTTCGGGGCTGGATAAATAAACACTCGGAGCGGCTGGAATACCATAGGCTTCCAACACCTGTGCTGTCTCAGAATGGGTAAGCGTCTGCCTACCTTGCTCTTTTGCTTGAGTAATCAGAGCGCGGCATTCAGCGCGTATCGCGGGGCTGGTAGAAAAAGGCAGGCTGGGTGGTATTTCTTGAAGGAGCGCCTGCACTCGCTGGTAATCCACCATATGCATAAATGCTTTGACTGCTTTTTCGGGCGATGTATAAGTAGGGATACCCGCTACGTTGCACTCATGCCGAGCATTTAAGGCCTCTTTTAAGCCCATCCAACTCGTTAATAAATTACGTTTAAACAACTTACGGTTATCAATCAGGGCTTTTGCCGTCGCTACCGACGGGGCTAGTCGCGTAGGCGCATGCACCACCAGGACGGCATCGACATTGGCATCATTAGCCACAATTGTTAACGCTTCAACAAAACGCGCTGGCGTCGCATTCCCACCCAAATCCACAGGATTTTCACCAGGCTTACTCATATCGACGTGGCTTTTATGCAGTGCTGCCTGCGTTTCTTCGGTGAATTCAGCCAGTTTTCCCCCCGCACTAATGAGCTTATCGATTGCCAACATGGCGGGGCCTAGGCCATTGGATACCACGGCTAACCGATCACCACGTAGTGGCTTCATGCGTGATAGCGTCTCAAGAGCATCGAGCAGCTCATCTGAGTCATCTACCCTAACCACACCCGCGCGAGCAAATGCAGCGTCGAATACCACGTCGCGGTTGGCAATGCCTGGGGTCGGCGCCATACCTGAAATATCCGACTGTGCCGTACGACCACTTTTGATGGCCAAAACAAGGCGATTGCGGGATGCGTCACGCACTGAGGTCATAAAATGCTGGGCATCTGTGACGCGTTCAAGGTGGAGCAGAATTGCCTGGGCAGGTGAAAACTGGTTAACGTAATCAATTAAGTCTGGCAACAACACATCAACACTGTCGCCCACCGTGATTAAATGAGAAAAACCTACATCGCGCCCTGCTGCCCAGTCGATCATGGCGTTAGCAAGCATGCCTGACTGGCCTAAATAAGCGACCCTTCCCGCTTTCACAGGCTGACTGGCATAAGAAGCATTGAGTTTTTTACCGGGCACAATCAGCCCCATGCATTCAGGGCCCAGCACGCGTATTCCTGACTCCCTTGCCGCTTGCAGCATTTGTTGGCGAATAGATCCCTTATTACCTTTCTCGCGATCTAGATAAGCCCCCCCCGAAAGCACAAGGGCCGCTTTCACACCGAACTGGCCAAGCTTTTTGATGAGACTTGCCACTCCCTCGATGGGCGAGCAAATAACCGCCAAGTCAGGAACCTCCGGCAATTCGCTTACATTTCGTACACAATCGGCGCCAAATACCTTGTGATAACCTTTGAGGTTAACTGCCCAAATTTTGCCCTTGAAGTCAGCTTCTTGAAGGTTTCGAAGCACTAAACCGCCAAGTGACGCGGGTTTCTCAGAGGCGCCAAACACCGCTACCGTACGAGGCTCAAAAAAATGATGTAAAAAGCGTGTGCTCACGGACATGCCTCCCTGGGATGATTAACCACTGTGTACGACTTATTGTGACTGTCGCGCAAGCCCCCCTGGCGATTATGGTAACGACAATATGACTGGAGCGCTTGCATGATTACTGCCTACCTTACCCATCCTGACTGTTCATTGCACCATATGGGCCCTGAGCACCCTGAAAGCCCTTTGCGGCTGGAAGCGATCCAGGCACGTTTATCGCTTGCTGGCCTCCTTCAGCAAACTATGCAAGCCGATGCGCTGGAAGTTAGTGAAGAGGCGCTCGCCAGAGTGCATCCAGTCAGGCATTTAAAAGCGCTAGAAAAGTGTGTACCAACGCAGGGCATTGTGACGTTAGATAGCGACACTATGATGAACCCTGACAGTTTGAATGCCGCACGGGTGGCTGCTGGCGCCGTGGTTCGCGGCGTGGATCAGGTATTCAAACGCCAGGCGGATAATGTTTTTTGCGCTGTGCGTCCACCGGGTCATCACGCAGAAGCCGCCGACGCGATGGGCTTCTGTTTTTATAACAATATTGCCGTAGGCGCTGCTCATGCAAAAGCCAAATACGGTGCTAAACGCGTTGCTATCCTAGACTTCGATGTGCACCAGTGTAACGGTACGATTGATATTTTTAAGAACGACCCGAATGTACTTATTTGCACCAGTTTTCAATACCCTTTTTACCCTTGGCGTTACTTGCGTAGCGAATGGCAAAATGTGGTTAATACTCCTTTGGAGGTAGGCACTGATAGCATTGAATTCAGGCGTGTTATTGAGCGACGTTGGCTACCCGCGCTGCACGCGTTTAAACCTGACTTAGTGATGCTTTCAGCAGGATTTGATGCGCATCGAGACGACCCTATGGGCGATGTTTGTCTTGGTGACGAGGATTTTTACTGGATCACCCACTTAGCCATGGAAATTGCCGCCCTCTACGCAGAGAACCGCGTGGTGTCTGTACTTGAAGGGGGCTATAACCTTAAAACATTAGCAAGCGGCGTAGAAGCCCACATGAAAGCATTATTAGGCTTACCTTTTACGAACACCCCCTAGTGTGCCCCCTACGGCATGAATGGCTGTGCTAGTATGCGGTTTTATTGACGCTTTACTACGTGGCTTTTATGACCGCAACCTCTGAAGAGCACGCCGCCCTGCGCATCGCGTCAGGGCGAAAACCTTTTGTTGAGCCGCTCCGTTTAGGTGAGCGGTTAAAACAAATACGTCTGGCAAATCAATGGACACTGGAAGACGTGAGTCAACGCACCGGTATTGCCCGCTCCACGCTCTCCAAAATTGAAAACGATCAAATCTCACCAACGTTTAGCGTCGTCCAGAAACTCATTAACGGCCTTGGTATTGATTTACCCCAGCTTTTAACTCCGCCCAAGCGCGAACGCTATACGATGGGGCGCCGTGACCTGACTCGCAAAGGAAAAGGACAGCTGCACCCCACCCCCACTTATGAGCATGAGCTGCTAGGCCATCAGCTTGCGCAAAAGCGCATGATTCCGTTTAAAACCATCGTGCGAGCGCGCAGTTTTGAGGAGTATCAGCAGTGGGTGCGGCACGATGGCGAAGAGTTTTTGATGGTGCTGTACGGCGATATCATGCTTTACACAGAGTTTTATGCGCCTCTAGTACTGGCAGAAGGCGACAGCATCTATTTTGATAGTGATATGGGTCATGCTCTGGTCTCTACCAGCGAAGACGATGCTGTCGTGCTTTCAGTGTGTACACGAGGAGATTTGGCGTAACGCCTTCGACTCTCAGCTATAAACAGTTCGTCGGTTTTGGCAACCCTGCAATGCGAGCCAATCGCTTAGGCGGACTGCCTGGAAAAAGCGCCATTAGGTATACCGAACGCCCCTTTTCATCACCTAAAGCCTGTTTAGTAGCTTTAACTAATGGCCGCATCGCGGGTGCCATTTCATAGCGAGCATAGAAATCACGCACTAAATGAATCAGTTCCCAGTGTTCATCAGTGAGTGTTACACCCTCGTCTTCTGCAAGCAGCTCAGCGATTTCGGGGCTCCACACATCCTGCTTTACTAAATAACCTTCAGGATCCAGTTCAATTTTATTGCTTGAAGGAAGATAACGGTATAAATTTTTATCATTCATGCGTCAGTACCAGGATATGATGTTTGCATGTTGCTCAGTCAGCGCTACAAAGCCATCCATATCAACCACTTTGGCACCTGTTGTGGCCGCTAGAAAAAGCAATCCGCGAGACGCCGCATCCTCTTTCAATAGAAATATTTGCTCGCCAACGGCACGCCAGCCTTGCCAGTCAGAATGCAGTACTGCTTGTACGGCATCCTCGATTAACAAAACACTATCGCCTGCTGACGCGGTCGAGAGCATTTGCTGGGCTGCCTCGCTATACGGGGGCTCATTCAAAATATGTAGCATGTCACCCTGCCCGATTTAAAAGTTCAGTACATTAGAGTGGCGGTTGAGCAGCTCAGGAAGCTCATTATCAGTAATGATCGTTACCCCATCCACTAGCTTATCGGCGTTCAAATTCAGTGCCTCTAGGTCCCGTGCTGTCACCAGCAACTGATCAATATCGTACATTTCAAGCATATCGATGGTAGGTAATGTCGCTTTTTGTCCTGGTGCGCCTGTTGCCTGCTCCTTCACCAGAGCCAGCACGCCCTGTCCCATAAACAGCAAGTTGACCACTTGGCCAAAGGCCGCTGCCACTAAGGCGACATCTAGCCCTTCTCTCAGGGCATTGGAGCTAAACGGTGCATGTCGAATAATTACGAGTCGCTCGTTTTCATTACTCACTGGCATCCGCTCCTATGCAAAGGTGACTAAACGATCACAGCGCTGCTGCAACGATAACAGCTGACCTAACCCTGTTAATTCAAAAGGCGCCGCCAAGCTGAAATGTGATTTGCCATGCCGTTTTGCCTCAGCTTCACTCATCACGCCACGACGCAACGCTGCAGCAATGCAAACATCTAATGCAACACCGTGTTCGTGATGTAGTGCTGCCCATGCGTCATGCATGTTGAGCTCATCCTGAGGGGGCGCCATCAGCATAGAGGCGTTATGTATACCCTCTTGATAGAAAAATACCCCCGTCACTTGGTGGCCTCTGCTAATCACCGCTTTAGCAAAGCGCAGAGCGGAGTGAGGCGCTGCACTCGTGTAAGGCGCGCCCATTACTAATAAGCCGTACTCCATAACGTCATCTCGTGCCGACTCAACGAAAAAAAACAGACCCTACTGAGTAGGGTCTGCCGTTAGTGCCACTTCAGTAAGCGACTGCCTTCTTGCCACTAATCAGTCGTTGCTCATGATGCCCAAGATAGACAGCAGGCTGACGAACAGATTGTAGATGGAAACGTACAGCGTCACAGTCGCGAGGATGTAGTTGGTCTCGCCAGCACGGTGCACAATTTCGCTGGTTTGGTAAAGAATCGCTGCTGAAGCAAACAGCACGAAACCAGCGGAAACCATTAGCGAAAGCGCCGGTATATTGAAGATCAATCCAGCTACCATCGCCAAGATAAGAACAATAGCGCCCGCCATCAAGAAGTTACCCAGGAAGCTAAAGTCTTTCTTAGTGGTGAGCGCTACTGCGGAAAGACCAATGAACGTCAGGCCCGTCATGGCTAGCGCGTTCATGATGAGCGCACCGCCATTGGGAAGCGTTAAATAGGCAGAGATGATGGGACCAAGCGTGAACCCCATAAAGCCTGTAAACGCGAAAGTTGATAACAGACCAACCGCAGAGTTAGCGGTTTTGTGAACCAAGAACATCAGACCATAGGCGCCAATGAAGAACACAAAAATGTTCATCTGCTGGATACCCATCGCAACAGAGGCACCCGCCATGACAGCAGAAAACAGCAGCGTCATTGCCAGTAGTGCGTAGGTATTACGCAGCACCTTGTTGGCACTTACACCACTTACCGCGCTGTGGGTTTGCGTTCTTGCCATGTTTGAATCGTTAAAAGCCATGTATCTATGCTCCCTAGTAGTCGTACTAACAACGGACAAGCATGCCGTCACCAAGTTCCAGACGCAAGTCTTTGTCTTACACGTTAGGTGGGTGCTTTTATCGCCCTCCTTTGGATAAGGTTGACTATGCTTTAACTTCTACCTTGAATTGGACAAAAAAATGCCTGATAAAATCCCTACCTCACTCCCACGCCCGGGTATTGTTTCACTTTCTATCGCTACCCTATCCAGCTTGCTACTTTCAGCAGCCGCTTACGGCTTTACCCCCAGCGGCGAAGACATTAGCTATGATGTGAATGGCGAAAGGTTTGAAGGTTATTTCGTCTCGGCTGGTGAGCATGCCAAAGGCAGCGTGATCATTGTGCACGACTGGGACGGGCTGGATGACTACGAGCGCCAGCGAGCCGATATGTTCGCAGAGAAGGGTTACGATGCATTTGCCGTCGATCTTTTTGGTGCCGGCAACCGCCCACAAGCCACTGAAGATAAACAGGCCGCCACCCGTGCGCTTTATGAGGATCGTGAGCGGATGCGAACTCTCACCCTTGCTGGTTTGGCTCAAGCTAGAACCGAAGGGGCTGATACCCGCACCGTCATCATGGGCTACTGCTTTGGCGGGGCGGTCTCCTTAGAAATTGCACGCTCTGGCGAGGCAGATAACATCGCCGCATACGCTACCTTCCATGGAGGCCTAGACACACCCGAAGGCCAATCGTACGCCAGTGACACGCCACCAATTTATATTGCTCATGGCGGTGCAGACACCTCTATAAGCCTAAAAGACGTAGCCACCCTAGCCAGCACTCTTGAACAGGCCGGCGTGACTTACGAAGTAGGGATTTATTCAGGCGCCCCCCATGCCTTTAGCGTGTTTGGCAGCGATCGTTACGACCAACGCGCCGACGAACGCTCATGGGAAACGTTTCTACAGTGGCTTGAGGACACGCAGGCTGATTCATGAATTCGATATGGCAGTGGCTCAAGTACGAGCGTCAGCCACTGCCAATGATTAAAGATAAACAGTATCAGCAAAAAAATAGCAGTTCTTTTCAGGACTGCTCGCTCTTTTCCTCAACTTCATCATCTTTATGCGGTGTAAGAGCCGCTGTATTCGCTTGTCGAACGTCTTGTGCGTTGTACAACCGTGCATCAAGAATATTGAGAACCGCCAATTGCGCAAATAATACTGCAAAGCACAGCACAAGCCCCTTCAACATGGCGACTTTTCCTTAGTAGGCTAATAAAAACCACGCACAAATGGATAATAGCCCAACACCTACAAAAATCAACGAACAAATGCAAAGAGTATTGTAGTTAATTTCCAGCACATCACTCGGCATGGCGAGCATTTCCTTCATTGCCAAAACGCCTATACCAAACAGCAGAACGGCGCTTACTTGGAAGCCAGCGATGGCATCGCACCACGCTGGGAGATAGCCTTACGCCATCTGCAGCCCCAGTGTGTCGCGGGCCTGCTGCCAAGTGGCGACCGGGCGCTGATATTTTTCGCACAGCGCGACGGTTCTCTCGACTAGGGCTGCGTTGGAGGCGGCTAAGGTATCGCGATCTAGGCGCACGTTATCTTCAAGCCCGGTGCGGGTATGGCCGCCTGCTGCAATCGACCACTCGTTAAGCAGGTATTGGTTGGCTCCTATGCCTGCGCCGCACCACTGGGCGTCGGGGGCTAGTCGTTTGAGCGTTTCAATAAAGAAGTCAAAGCTGTGTTTGTCGGCGGGCATTGAGTTTTTCACCCCCATGACGAACTGAACGTATAACGGCGCTTTTAACTTGCCCTGCTTTGAGAGCGCAACCGCCTGGTGGATGTGCGAGAGGTCAAACGCCTCGATTTCAGGCTTCACGTTGTACTTGAGCATTTCGTCTGCCAGCCACTCCACCAATTGAGGAGGGTTTTCGTAAACGCGACTGGGAAAATTATTCGAGCCCACCGAGAGGCTAGCCATATCCGGTTTCAGCGGCAGCATGCCGCCGCGAGCTTCACCGGCACCGGATCGGCCGCCGGTGGAAAGCTGGATAATCATGCCTGGGCAGTGTTTCTTGAGCCCTTCCATCAGGCGGCCAAATTTTTCTGGGTCGGATGACGGCGTTTGGTCGTCGTTACGCACATGGCAATGCGCAATACTGGCACCTGCTTCAAAAGCTGCCTGGGTACTTTCGATTTGCTCATTAACGGTAATCGGTACCGCGGGATTATTTTCTTTACGTGGCAGGCTGCCCGTAATGGCAACACAGATAATGCATGGCTGAGACATAAGCACCTCGATTTATTTTTATAATAAGCACTAACAATAGGAATAAACGTTAAATGCAATACGGTTAACACCTAACATTAAAAAAACGCACTAATAACTTTCACAATACTCACATTCGCTATTAACGGCTGCACTCCCTATGACTCTGAGGCGATTAAAGCACTGCCACTTTCGCTTTTCATAACGCTGGGAATGAAAAAAAGTCCAATCTGGCCATATTAACAATAAGGCGCTCTGTCCTTAGCGACAAGACCACCTGAGAATGCCTATCACAAGGTTGCACTTCTGTTATTCGCAACGCCGATTTAACAACGCACGTCCTTGTTAGCGCTAGCTACCTACACCCAACCACCACAATGTGGCGAAGGTGGCAGCGCATACTGTCCCACAACAAAACTTACAAGGTGACCTCATGGATAACACTCGACTCAAAGGCAAACACTGTCTCATTACTGGTGCTGCACGTGGCATGGGAGCGGCTGTCGCTGAGCATTACGCTGCGCAAGGGGCAAAGGTCTGCGTGGCAGACCTCAACATTGAGGGGTGCGAAGAGGTCGCTCAGCGCATCAAATCAAAGGGTGGCGATGCCATTGCCATTAAGTTAAATGTTACTAACCGCGCGGAAGTGCAGGCAGCCGTTAACGCCACGGTAGAAGCGTTTGGTAGTTTGAACGTGATGGTGAACAATGCCGGTATCAATAAGCCATTAATGTTTCTGGATATCACTGAAGAAAATTGGCATCAAATTATGGATGTTAATGCGCTGGGTTGCTTACTCGGTATGCAGGAAGCGGCTAAACAGATGATTAGCCAGGGCAAAGAAAGCGGCCCTTATAAAATCATTAACGTAGGTTCAATTCTCTCCCGCCAGGCATTTGACGATGTGGTGCCCTACTCCTGCAGCAAGCATGCCGTACTAGCGATGATTAACGGCGGTGCAAAAGCACTGGTTGACCACAACATCACCGTTAACGGCTATGCCCCAGGCGTGGTGCGCACCGAGCTTTGGGAACAGCTGGATAAAGACTTAGTCAGCATCGGTAAATTCGAGAAGCAGGGCCAGTCAATGGATGAACTGGCTGAAAAAATGATTCTGATGAAGCGTTACTCTTACCCAGAAGATGTGGTCGGCACCGCGTCGTTCCTCGCCAGCCAAGAGTCTGATTACATGACCGGGCAGCTGCTAATGATCGATGGCGGCATGATCATGCAGTAAGCCTCTAGCCAAGAAGCCATTTCCCCCATACCTGCCTCTCAGGTATGGGGGTTACTCCTTCCATCTGCTTAATAATGCCCCTTTTCCCGCATAACGTTATCAGCGCGCTCTTGGGCGATAGAGAGCGCTTTTTTAATTGAACGCCGCCCATCCAGCACCTCGAAAATTTCATTACCTGCGATGCTGATTAGCTCGGTAATGCCTGGAACCGGCGGGCGTGGCCACGCCTGTAAAACATCCTGCTTCGCCATATCATCGACAATCGTAATCAACGGCTCAACGGCGACAGCGCGGACACTTCCGGGTCTTGGCTAACGCTAAAACGCGGCGTGACCAAGCTACCGTTCATGATGTAGAGCTTAGACATATTGGGCGACGTGAGGTGTTTTAACGCCGTCCACACGGCCTCCACTCGCTCTTTAGATAAGTTGGCCGGTATCGCCAGCGCATACCCACCAATAGGCGTAATCGCCCTGCCGTGATTGCCCACCGGATGGGATAAATACCCCGTATTGCCGTATGCCGGTGATCTCTTATCGAACTCGATCAAAGGTGCCAGCAGCGTGTAGCAGTAAGCCATGCACGACTCACCCGAGGCATAGGATTGCGCCCGTTCGTACCAAGACATATTGAGAATATTCGGCGGAGAGTATTTGAGAATATCCAGCATATACTCGCAGGCTCGGTAAGCGGCGTCCGATTGAAACATCGGCCGCAGCTGCTCACCGCTGGCGTTTTGAAAATCGAAGCCGCCTGCATGCAGCGGTAGATCGACAATGGGCTGCCCAAATTTAGCCATCAGGAAGCTAAACGTATGCCCCAGCGGCGTGCCACGGGCGGCGTTCCAAGCGATCCCGTATCGCCCCTTCGCGGGGTCGTGCAACTGTCTTGCAACTTTTACCAAGGCCTCGGTGGTGCTGGGGGGCGTTAACTGCGCAGCCGCCAAAATATCCTTGCGATAACAGAGCAGTTCAGGGGTGGTTTGTACCGGCATACCGTACTGACAACCCCCATAGCCGGCGCTTTGGATCGCCATCGGGTGGAAGTCAGAAAGATCGTAGCCATCGCGCTGGATGAGCGCATCTAGCGGCATCAAAACGCCCTGTGCGACCAAGTCGCCAAACCAGGGTAAGTCGCAGGCGACAATGTCGTAGCGGGATTTTGCTAAACGGGCATTGTCGAGAATGTCATCTAGCAAGTTATCAATGGAGCGCGCTTTATTGCGAATTTCCACGCCGAAAATAGACTCTAGCTGGCGTTTTAAATTATGCATGGCCATGAACGTAGGGTCCGCATGCGCCAGCACACGTAAGCCCCCTTTCAGCTCCAGCCGCGCGGAGAGCACAGCGGGCGTCGAGATCACCTGCTGAGACGCTGACGTGCCTAAAAATATCTTGCTGCCAGACTCTGAGGCGGGGTCGATCCCAAACAGCGGGCCCAGCAGGCCCTTGATGCGCTCCGCGTAGCTTTCCCACTCTTCTATCATCTGTGGGGAGGGATGCAGCGAGACGGTTTTTCCTGTCTTTGTGCGTGGGCGCGAAATGAGCAGGCCTCGCTGCATAATGCTTTCAATGCCACGCTTGGCGGTGCCGTAGGTCAGCCCTGAGGCATCCGCCAGCGAGGTGGGCGTGGTTAAACGGCCCGCCAGATGATTGCGCATCACGTGCAGCAACATCCGCATCTCACGATACCCCAGCGACATCGAGAGTGTTGATTCGGTCTCGTTTTCAAATTTCTCAATGAACTCAATGAAGCGCGCTAACTCGGTGTTCGATATTTTAGATAAGGGCGTTTGTGAAAGCGTATCGTAAGGCCCTTCAGGGTGCGAATCGTCAAACATGGTCAGCCCACTCGCCTCTTTTTCATGGTGGCTTTAACTTACTCCATCGATGATCAACCGGATACCTAACAAAATGAGTAGGCAAAGAATCACCCGGAAAAACAGCTCGCCATCCATCCGCCGCTGAATGATCAACCCTAATTGAATGCCCAGCCACGCCACCGGCATCAGCAGCAGTGCAATGGTGAGATTATCGAACGTCACCAGGCCAAGCAGCGTGTAGGGCACCAGCTTCACCAAGTTGGTGATCGCGAGAAACACCACCGCCGTGCCTAAAAACTGCTGCTTAGTGAGTTGGCACTGCAGCAGGTAAAAGTTCAGCGGTGGGCCGCCCGCATGGGCAATAAAACTGGTAAAACCTGCTATTCCTCCACACAAACGCCCCACCCACGTGGGCAGCAGTCGGCCGCGCAGCGGTTTAAGCAGCCCCCACAGGCCAAACAGCACGGAAAAAATGCCGAGTAGCAGTGTCAGCAGCGCCTCATCAAACCAGCCATAGGTGAAGTAGCCCACCGCAACGCCCAATATCGCAGGCGGAAACATCAGCCATAACAAGCGGTCCACCCGCTGTCGCCACCACGCTTTTAGGCTAAACACGTCCATCACAATCAGCAGCGGCAGCATCACCGCCACCGCAAAGGTCGGGCTTGCCTTTAGCGAGATCAGCGGTACAGCAACCACCCCCACCCCACCCGCAAACCCTGATTTGGAAATCCCCGTCAATAACACGGCCACGATCATCAGCGCTACAAACACCCAATCAAACGCCATCAGAACACCCCTTTTAGATAGAGCCTCAACGCCAGGCCACCCACGCAGAAAAAAGGGCCATGACAGGCACGGCCCTTTTTCGGTAGTTCAAACAGTATGCGTCCGTAAGGCGTGCTTACAGTACGGTGCACACTTCATCGAAGGCAAAGCGATCGCCACGCGGGAACAGGGCGCTGGCATCGCCATAGCCTAAGTTGCACAGGAAGTTGCTCTTCACTTTACCCTCTGGGAAGAACTCTTCATCCACCGCAGCGTTATTGAAGCCCGACATAGGGCCTGCATCCAAGCCCAGTGCACGGGCCGCCAAAATCAAATAGCCGCCTTGAATTGAGCTATTGCGGAACGCCGTAGAGTGAATGAAATCCGGCTTGCCTTCAAACAGCGATTTAGCGTCTTTGTTATGGGCAAACATGCGCGGCAGGTGCTCGTAAAACTCCGTATCAAAACCAATCACTGCCACCACCGGGGCTTTCATGGTTTTTTCCTGGTTGCCTGGCAAAAGCGCTGGCTTCAGGCGTTCCTTGGCTTCGTCAGTGGTCAGGAAAATAATCCGTGATGGCTGGCAGTTCATCGAGGTGGGGCCGTAATGCATGAGGTGATACAGCTCGCGCAGCGTATCCTCGCTCACCTCGCGGTCCTGCCACACGTTATGGGTGCGCGCTTCTGTAAATAGAGTGGCTATCGCTGCTTGGTTAATCGTTGTCATGGTGTTGCCTCTTTCGGTGTAACCCGCTCAGTAGGAGCCAGGCGTTCAGGGTGAGTCGTTCAGGCCGTCTTTAAGCCGAAGTCGTATTGAAAATAGCGGTAAGGGGTGTCCATCTGCCGACCGTCGGGCGCTTGCCCCGCTGGCTTTTGAATGAACTCCTTTACCAAGGAGTCCTTCACGCCAAATACCGCGTCAGAATCAAGGTAAGGGTCGTCTTCCGCGAAGATTTGAGTCACCAGGGTTTCGTAGCCCGGTGCCATCAGCATGAAATGCACATGGGCGGGGCGATAAGGATGACGCCCGGTGATCTCAAGCATTTTGCCAACGGGCCCATCGGTCGGAATGGGATAGGGAGACGGCGTCACCGTCCAAAAGGCGTAGCGGCCCTGGCTATCGGTATGAAAACGAGCGCGCAGGGTCGCGCTTTCAAGCTCAGGCTTCTGGACGTCATAAAAGCCTTCGCTGTCTGATTGCCAAACGTCGATGGCGACATTCGCCAAAGGCTTGCCATGGGCGTCGTGTACGTAACCTTCGATGAACAGAGGCTCCCCTTCCACGCCCCAGTTAATGGCATCGCCCTGGTTGGCTTGGGGAGGGTCGGCGACGTAAAAAGGCCCCAACACGGTGCTTTCGGTAATCTTAGGGTCGCTGCTGGCGTGGTTAATCGCATCCACCAGCATAGTGACGCCCAGGGTGTCAGACAGCAGGATAAACTCCTGGCGTTCGTCGTCGCACATTTGCCCGGCTCGAGTGAGAAACTCAATCGCCTGAGTCCACTCTTTCTCGGTGGGCTGCACTTCGCGCAGGTAGGCATGCAGGTGGTTGACCAAGCCATTGAGCAGCGTTTTCAGCCGCTCATCTTCACAGCGTGAGAACTCATCCATTACGGCGGCGGTAATATTGTCGGTGGTGAGATTACGCATGTGTGTGCCCTCCCTGCTTCATTGGCGAAGGTTCACCCAACCCTGACAGGCGCTCGGTATGATGAACGGTCGCGATATAGTCATCGTTACCATGCCCGGTCGCGATCAGGGCGGTATAGGCTTCGCGCATTTGCGCTGCTAGCGGGGTCGAGACCCCAGTGCCGTGGGCGCAGTCGAGGATAAGATCAAGATCTTTGGCCATCTGCGCGGCGGAAAACGTCGAGGTAAAATCCCGCGCTAACAGGGGCGGCACCTTGTACTTCACCATGGGAGAGCCCACCGCGCTGTCTGAGATCAGCGCTAACATGGCGTCCCATTCAATGTTGCCCTTACGCGCCAGCGTCAGTGCTTCACTCATCATCCCAGCACTAACGGCAATCATCAGGTTAATGGCCAGTTTGGCCACCCGGGCCTGCTCTTCATCACCCAGCCAGTACTGCGCTTTAGTGAACGCGGCAAACACGGGCTTGGCCGTTTCCAATGCTTCCCGTGGGCCAGAGACCATTGCGGAAAGCGTGCCCGCCTCGGCTGCTACAGGATTACCGGATACCGGGCTGCGCAGATAGACCACACCTTGAGCCGTTGCTGCCTCAGCCACTCGTGCAGAGGCTTCCACGCTCACCGTGCTTGTCTCAATCAAGGTGCTGCCGGGCATCATGTGACGAATCAGCTCGCCCGATTCCAGGCACAGGCTGATCAACGCGCGGTCATCGGGGATGGACACAAACACCAAGTCGCAATCGGCCACGGCATCTGCCAGCGTTTGATGGGGCGTCACACCGATCTCTGCGGCGAGAGCAAGGCGCTGCTCCGACAGATCAAAGCCTTGAACAGCAGTCCCTGATTGAACAATTCGGGCGGCCATTGGCAAACCCAGTTTACCCAAGCCTACCCACGCCACTTTTGGGGTCGTTGAGGACGTTGTAGAAGCGGTTGTCATTGGGTGACCTCCTGTGTTGATTGCGCTTCACGCGCTAGCAGTTCGGCGTGAATGCGGTGGCCAGATTTGGCCAGCTCAGCGATGCCCTGGTGGGTATCCATAAACAGACGGCCGCCACGTTTTTTGAACTGCCCGGCTACCATCACGCTGTCGACGTTGGCCAGGCTGGTTTGCATGACCACTGTGGAGATAGGGTCGTTCACTGGCTGCATGTTGAGCTGGTTGCTATCCAGCAGCACTAAGTCGGCCTGTTTACCCGGCGTGAGGCTGCCAATACGGTCATCAAGACCCAGTGCTTTTGCCCCATCGAGGGTGATCCAGCCCAGCGCTTCCCGCGTGGTAATGGTGGAGGTATCGGGGATCTTGCCCTGCTCACGGCGCGAGGCGTCGTTATCCAGCGAGCGCTGCATACCCAGCGCTGCCCTGGCAACGCTGAACATATCCCCAGAGAGCACTGATTCAAGATCCACGCCCAACGACACCACGCCGCCGTGCTGACGAACGATCCCAGTCACCGGAAAACCGTGGCCCTGGGTCATCTCGTTTTCAGGGGCAATGGAGAACGTCACGCCGCTGGCACAGAACCGGGACATTTGGCCATCGTCTAAACTTTGGCCATGCACAATGTTGATATCGGGGCCTAACATGCCACGCGCTTCTACTTCGTCCCAGGCACCGGGGGCCACGGCCTCTCCGCCGCCCTGGTGCATTGAAGCAACTAGGCCAAACTCTTTGGCCAAAGCAAAGTCTTGCAGTGTCACGTCTAGGGTTGAGTAGTGAGGGCCAAGAATAGCCATGCCCAAGGTGACGAGCCCTTCTGGGTTTGCCAGCTCGCCGTTTAGTAAGCGCTCTATTTCATGGCGGGGATGGGGAATTTCACTGAAGTGCGGCTGGCCAGGTTGTGGGTCCGGTTTTGGCGAGCCATGCAGAAACAACGCGCGTATGCCCGATTCCTTTAGCCCTTTCACCGCAGCGTCAGTGTGATCCGGGGTTGGGTTGTTATGGCACCAATCACCCAGCGTGGTGGTACCGCAATTCAACTGGTTAACCGCGCCCATCCGGGTGGCGATGTAGATATCCTCTGGCGTGAACAGCGCCGCCAACCCCCGGTGAACATGGCGAAAATACTCCAGCAGCGTCCAGTTGGCGGCAACGCCGCGTAGCCCGGTCTGCCAGGTATGCATATGGGCGTTCACCAACCCGGGAATCAGGAGACCGCCGCCGCAGTCGATCACCTCGGCTGCATTTGCCTTGGGGTGATCGGTCAAGTCATGCCCCACAGCGACAATACGGTCACCCTCGATGAGTACCTGGCCATCGCTCAGTTCGCCCAACTGCGGGTCCATGGTGATCACGGTGGCGTTCACAAACAGCGTGCTCATTGGCCACCTCCACTGTCTGCCTGCGGCCGTTTGCCCGACTGGGCATCGCTGAGCAAACGGTGGATGCCCTTGGCTTCCACATCGCGTGGGTTCCAGTAAGGGTTGCGGGTCGCAATCTCGGTGGCTTGCTCCACATCTTCTACGCTAAAGCCTAGTTCGGAGAGTGCGCTAGGGGCCCCGACGGCACGCCCCAAGTCGTAGAGGCCAGCCGCCGCGTCGTCACAGCCCAGCGCACGCCCAATACGCGCCATCGCTTCCGGCACCGCTGGCGCGTTATAGGCCAGCGCATACGGCAGCACAATGGTGTGCGTTTCCGCATGAGGAAGGTTGAAAGAGCCACCCAGGGTATGGCACAGCTTGTGGTGCAGCGACATACCCACCGAGCCCAGGCAAGTGCCGCACAGCCAAGCGCCGTAGAGCGCATCAGAGCGTGCTTCAACGTGGGTGGGGTCGTTGGCAATCACCGGTAGGCTTCGCGCCAGCGCCGCAATTCCCTCTTCTGCCATCAGCGCAATCACCGGATTGCAGTCGCGGGCATACAGCGCCTCTACCGCATGGGCAATCGCGTTAATCCCGCTGGTGCCTGACATCACCGCAGGCAGCGTTAGGGTCAGGTCAACGTCATAAATGACCGTCTCCGGTAGTACGTCCAGGGTGCGCTGGGTGGTTTTGATACCGTCGCTTGTTTCACCCAGGATCGGCGTCATTTCTGAGCCTGCGTAGGTGGTGGGTATCGCGATCTGAGGTAAGCCCGTGCGTAAGGCAATGGCTTTGCCTAAGCCGATGGTGGAGCCGCCACCAATCGCCACCGTGCAGTCTACCTTTAGCTCTTTGACCACCTTTAGAGCGCGCTTGGTTACCTCAACCGGTGTATGCATCACGGCATCCGCGTAAACACCCACGCCCTTATCGCCCAGCAGTGCTAGTACATGGCTTGCCTGCTCGTGCTGTTGAGGCGTGGCTAACACCAGGGCGCGGGAGCAGCCGAGATGTTCAAGCTCTTGCCTCAGCTGAGCCAGGGTACCTTGGCCAAATACCACCCGGGATGGCAGGCCATCATAAACAAAAGGTTGCATAAAACATTCCTTAGTCGTTTGAAGTGGGCTGTGTGCTCGCTAGCTTCTACCTGCTAGCGAGCACACCAATCGCAGCAAGTGAGCTAGCTCGCCTGCGCCTGCTTTCCCATACCGGTAATGGCTTGCACCAACGCGTCCTCACTGACATTGTCACCATCAAACTCCGCGGTGACGCGGCCGTCATACATCGCGATAATGCGGTTACTCAGGCCCAGCACTTCAGGCATCTCTGAAGAGATCACCAACACGGCGTAGCCGGATTTGGCTAAGTCTTTGACGAGGGTATGGATTTCGGATTTAGAACCGACATCGATACCTCGGGTAGGCTCATCGAGGATGAGCAATTTAGGATGCGTATGAAGCCACTTACCGATGACGATCTTTTGCTGATTCCCGCCGCTTAAATTGCCGACCTTTTGGCGCCAGCTGGGCGTTTTGATTTTCATGGCTTGGTGATATTTGTCATAGACTTCGCGCTCTTTTGCGTTGGTCATAAAGCCTAATGACGACACGCTGGAGAGGCTTGCCAATGTCATGTTGTCACGACAGTTCATCCCCAGAATCAGGCCCTGGTCTTTGCGGTCTTCAGGGACTAACGCAACGCCGCTTACCACCGCATCGTGAGAGTTGCGAAAGTTCACCACATCACCATCGAGTACGACTTCTCCAGCAGAAGGCGTACGCAGGCCAAAGATGGTTTCTGCTACTTCTGAACGCCCCGCGCCTACCAGTCCGTACATGCCGACAATCTCGCCCTTGCGAACGTTAAAGCTGACATCCTCGAAGACTCGCTTCACTGACAGGTTGCGCACTTCCAGCATGTTGTCGCCAAAATCAGTGGGCTTGCTGGCATGATCAAGCTCTAAACTGCGGCCGATCATCATCCGCGTGATTTCGTCTTCGTTGGTATCGGCGGTATTGACCGTGCCGGTGTACTCGCCGTCTCGCAGGACTGAGATACGGTGCGAGAGATGGAAAATTTCATCCATGCGGTGGGAGATATAAACAATGCCCACGCCCTGCTCACACAGCGAGTTAATTACGTCGTAAAGCACCGGCTTTTCATGGTCGGTGAGCGATGCCGTCGGCTCATCAAACACAACAACCTGCGGCGTAAAGGCAAGCGCCCTGCCAATTTCCACCATCTGTTTTTTGGCAATCGACAGCGAACCCACTACATCGTCATGCTGAAAACTGCACTTGAGCCGCTCAAGAATCTTATTGGTATCTTCGCGCAGCTTTCGCCAATCAACGCGGTTGAACGGTTTTCTTGGCAAACTGCCGAGAAAGATATTTTCCGCAACCGTCATTTCAGCGACCAGCGACTGCTCCTGATGGATCAGTACGACCCCCGCGCGTTTGGCATGCTTGGGGTTCTCGAAGGCCATTTCCTGGCCACCTAGAATAATCTTGCCTTCGTTGGCCTGGTGCTTACCGGCCAGCACTTTCATCAGGGTCGACTTGCCCGCACCGTTCTCACCCAGCAAGGCGTGCACCTCGCCGGGGCGAACGTCAAAATCGACGTTATTGAGTGCGACCACACCGGGGAATCGTTTGGTGATGCCTTGAAGTTCCAGGATGGGTGCTGCATCGATGGGCTGACGTGATTGCGTTGAAGAGGCGTTCATATCCGCACCTCCTTAGCCGAGGGTGCATTAAGCTTCTTATCAATGATCAGCACAGAGATGAGAATCGCGCCGAGAATAACGAGTACGTAAAAAGCGGGCACCTGCATCAAATTCATGCCGTTACGCAGAATACCGATGGCCAGCACGCCGCCGAGAGTGCCAACAATACTGCCGTAGCCACCGGTCAACTTCGTGCCTCCTAAAACCACCGCCGTGATCACCCAAAGCTCGTAGTCACGACCCAGGTTGGGCGTTGCGGCCCCCATTTGGCTGGCAAGCAGCACGCCTGCTAACGCAGAGAAGAAGCCCACGATAATAAAGTTAATCATCATATGGCGGCCTAAGCGGATGCCAGCATCAATCGATGCTTCAGGGTTGCCGCCTACGGCAAACGTATTGCGGCCATGGCTGGTTCGCGTCAGCACCAGATGCATGATCAGCGCGCACACCAGAAAGATGATTGCCAAAACGGGAACCGGCCCGATAGTGCTCGTGCCGAAGTCGGCGAACGCAAAGTTCATGGCGAAGAAAGACTGCTCACCGGTGTATAGAAAGATCAGGCCACGCACACCCAACATGGCCCCTAGCGTTACGATGAACGCGTTAACACCGGTTTTCCAAACAACAAAGCCATTGATGGCGCCCAGCAAAATACCCGAGATCAATGCGGCGAGAATCGCCAGCGTCATGCTAATTTCCTGCAAGCCTACTGCTAAAGAAGCGGATAGCCCCAGTATTGCGCCCACCGACAAATCAATGTTGCCGTTAATCATCACAAAGGTCATGCCCAGGGCAATCAGGCCTATCGTTGAGGTCTGTACCAGAATGTTGCTGATATTCCCAAATGACAGGAAGTACTCCGACATAACGCTAAAGAAAATAAAGAGAGCGATAACAAATACCCAGATCGGCTGTATTTTCGCTCTACCACGGAAGAACCCTTTAATCGATGTCATCTTGCATTCCTCCGCGTTACGAGTGGGTCGTAAACAAGCGCTTGCGCTTGTTGGCGAGATCCAGCCATACGGCCAGAATGATAATTACCCAGGTCACGATCCACTGGATGTAGTAGGGATAACCCATCAACAGCAGGCCATTTTGGATAAAGCCCAGAATCAACACGCCAATCACCGTTTTCCAGATACTACCTGCACCGCCCAGCAAGCTCGTTCCGCCAAGGATGATGCCGGCCAACACCAGTAGCTCGTACCCCTGCCCTACATTGTTTTGCGAGCCCATTACCCGCGAGCCAAGCACCAGGGCGGCGCATGCGACGCAGAAAGCAGAAATTAGATAGGTGCTGAACACGCACCAGTTTTTACGAATACCCGAATAAACGGCCGCCATTGGATTACCGCCCACGGCAAAGATACGACGCCCATATCCGGTGTAAGACATGACTACTTGAATCAAGATAGCGAGCAGTCCAAACATCAGAACCGGGACCGCAATACCCCCCACAAACCCACGGCCGAAGAAGGCGAACCAGGTGTTCTCTTGATTGGCAATATCGACGTTCTGGCCGCCGCTATAAATCAGCACAAACCCTTGTATGGCTGACAGCATGGCCAACGTCACAATCAACGAGTTGAGTCGTAGAAAACCAATCAAAAACCCGTTGACGGCACCAATCATCAAGGTCAGCGCGAACATCAACAGAATGGCGTTAGTGGGCCCAATTTTGTCATGTAGATCAACCACAAGGACTGTCGAGAACGACAGCATGGAGCCGACGGAAAGGTCTAGGTTGCCGCCAATAATGACCACGGTGACACCCACCGCGATAATGCCAATAATGGATGCCTGGCGGACAACGGTCATAATGTTTGACTGAGAGAGGAACTGCTCAGAAAAAAACGAAAAAACGAACATGCCAATCAGGAAAAAAATGAGAATTCCCTGAGCCGATAAAAAACTCAGCACACCTGCTTTGCTAAGCCTTCCTAACGGCACTCCAACCTTTGTTTGTTCTGTGGAAGCCATGCTATTCACCTGTAAAAATCACCTAGGGAGGCAGCCTTGAATGTGACGATGCACGATGTTTGTCGTCACACTAGCGCCACCTCCCAGCGCAGGAAGCCTGCATTCAGGTTCGCACCCCTTCTGTATTGAGTTTTCGTACCATCAATACTGGGTAATACGCCCTATGCTCAGAAAACCGGACGATCAAACTCTTCAAGGTTCTCTGCGGTGATTTTCGGTGTTTCAAAGAAGTTCATTTTCGGAAGCTCTTCGCCAGCTAACACATCTAGTGCGGTTTGCAGCGCTGCTTCTGCATCATCCACCGGGGATTGGTAGATAGAGCCGTAATATTCACCGCGCTCAATAGCATCGTAGCCAACGGCGAAATTCGTGGCCCCAATAAAGATGATTCCATCTGCACGTCCAGCGCCTTTAGCGGCATTTAAAGCGCCTACGCCCATGTTGTCGTCGCCCGAATACACACCGTCGATACGGTCATATTTTGTTAGGAAATCTTCCATTACCCGCTGGGCGCGCTCACGGTTCCAGTTACCTGGCTGCGTTTCCAACAGTTCGACACCTGGGCAAGCTTCAGCCAAGCGATCCTCAAACCCACCTGCGCGCTCCATTGCCGTGGTGTAGCCGGGCTGGCCGGAAATCTGCACAATCTGACCCTCCCCGCCCAGGGCATCGCACATCATTTCAGCTGACGAAATACCTTGTTGAACGTTGTCGGGCCCTGAGAAAGCAGCGATAAAATCCAGGCCCGCATCGGCAATTTTAGAGTTAGTCACGATGACAGGAATGCCGGCACTATGAGCTTGGCGGATGGCAGGAATAACGGCTTGGCCGTTAGTTGGCCAAATTATGATGGCATCGACACGTTGCTGAATAAGATCCTGCATTTGACCGATTTGGCGAGCCACATCGCCACCCGCGTCCAACACCACGACATCGACATTCCCTTCACGCGCTGCCGCCGCTTCAAACGCACTCTCATACGTCGTCTGATAGCTATCGACACCGACATTGTTTTGCGTAATACCTATACGATAAGGGCCTTCGGCGTGCGCTGCTGCAATCGACATCAATGTGACCGATACAGCAATAGCGGTTTTATTGAACATTGTGTTTCTCCTAGCGTTTTTATTAATTGTTTTTGGCTTACAGACTCGTAAGGCTGTGTTCGGAGCTTACTGCCCGGCTTTGTTGAGGCACAACGTGACCGCACTATAGAAATGACCAATTTGGTTTTTTTCATGCGCTTCGCCTTGCATCCCAGCCGCCCAAGTCAACACCCGCTACGCTGGCACAAGACTCCAAGATTAAAACGCAGTCTCTCTAGACAGCTCTTGTACACACCACCCACTTTGGGTTAATAGTTAATAACCACGCTAACTTCCTATTGCTATACGGCGGGCAACACCGGTACGTACTTCACTTCATGACGCACTAATGCATTAAAAACAAGAGGATAATCCCCATGCAACATGATCAAAGCGCAACTCCTGTACGTAGAAGCGTTGTGGTTCAAGAGTTCACCAACAGCGTATTAGACCCTCATGCCCCGATGCTGGGACCGGTAGAGAATGGTGGCACCATCATCGCGAACACCGCCCCTGGTTGCTGGGGGCCGATGATTACGCCCCGTTTGCGCGGCGGACATGAAGTAACCACCCCGGTGTTTGTCGAGGGTGCCGAGGTGGGCGATGGCGTCGCGATACGGATACGCGAGATTACCGTCACCTCTATTGCGACGGCTTCCGGGCACGACAGCTCACCGGAAGGCTTTTGCCTTGGCGACCCCTACGTGGCAGCCCGCTGCCCTACCTGCGACACCGTGTGGCCTGAAACGCACATTGAGGGTATCGGGCAAGACGCGGTGAAATGTGATGTATGCAACAACCCCGTCAAACCCTTCGAGATTGTGCATGGCTATACGGTAACGTTTGACGACACGCGTACCGTTGGCCTCACCGTGCCTAGCGATGTCGCTGCCACGTTCGCAAAACGCGCCGACCACTATTCAGCGCTACCCGACGGCAGTAAGCAGCACTCGATTCTTAACTATGCGCCGTCTGATATGCCAGGCACACTCATTCGCACACGCCCCTTTATGGGCCAGCTAGGCACGTGCCCTTCCATGCCGATGCCGGATAGCCACAACGCCGGCGACTTTGGCGCTTTTCTAGTCGGCGCGCCCCATGAGTATGCGATTACGCCCGAGCAGCTATCGGAGCATAAAACCGATGGCCATATGGACATTGATGCGGTACGGGCAGGTGCCATTCTGATTGCGCCAGTGAAGGTGCCAGGTGCGGGTGTTTACATGGGCGATATGCACGCAGGCCAAGGCGATGGTGAAATTGCCGGGCACACCATGGACGTTGCCGGCAGCGTCACGCTGCAGGTAGAAGTGGTCAAACACTACCCGCTAGATGGCCCGGTACTCTTTCCCCTACTAGAAGATTTGCCACCGCTAGCCAAACCGTTCAGTGCCTCGGAAAAAGCCAAAGGGCAACGGCTTGCGGAAAAATGGGGCGTTGCTCATATCGAGCCGCTAGCGCCCATTTCAGTAGTCGGCACCGCCGCCAACCTGAACGACGCTATTGAAAACGGCCTGGAACGGGCAGCTAAGTTGCTGAAGGTAAGCGTCGCGGAGATTCGCAACCGAGCCACCGTTAACGGCGCCATTGAGATTGGCCGAGCACCGGGGGTTATCCAAGTAACGTTTTTAGCGCCGCTCGCGAAACTGGATGAGGTAGGGCTGGGGGATTATGCCAGGGAGCAATATGATTTGTAGGTTCATAAATGACATACATACCTGCTAATGGTTTTAAACGAGGTATCCGTGCAAACGTAACTTGCGGCGGCTGCCTACACACACTTTTCATCTCTCCCAGACACAATCTCAACACAGTGAAAGACCGGTGCATTTATAGAGGGCTTGCTAGGGAGGAAACGAAGGGCCTAGAAACGAAAAAAGCCCCTGACGAATCAGGGGCTTTTCGAGATAAGTGGCGGAGGGACAGTCCGTATACTGCATATCCCAAATAATCCACAGAAATCCAACAAACTATTGATTTATATAAAAACAAACTTCAAAACAGTCCAGTTTCATCCACGCAGATACCACATAAAACAGAGACCAAGTATGGGCTGGAGTATGGGCTGGGATATGGTACGCTAAAGACCTACTATGGGGATAGCGGCTATGGGCAAACTCACGACAAAAGGTGTTCAAAAGCTTGTCCGGGAATCAAACCCAGGCATGACCAATGATGGCGATGGGCTGTACCTCAAAATTGGTAAAGGTGGTGGTGCAAGCTGGATTTATCGCTTTCGCTGGAATAGCAAGTTACGTGACATGGGGCTTGGTAGTTACGCCGATATATCGCTATCAGAGGCAAGGGATTTAGCTTCTGAGCAACGCAAACTCGTCAAGCAAGGCATCGACCCACTGGCAGCACGTGAACAGAAAACTGATAAAGATGCAGGCCCTGTAACGTTCACTCACTGTGCAGCGCGTTACATTCAATCCCACCGCCGCAGCTGGCGAAATACCAAGCATGCGCGTCAGTGGGTAAGCACACTTAAAACATACGTGCGTCCGGTGATAGGAAGCCTCCCTGTAGAGGAGGTCACCACGCAGGACATATTGAAGATTTTAACGCCTATCTGGACGATCAAAAACGAGACCGCAAAGCGTGTACAAGGGCGCATTGAAAACGTACTAGATTTTGCAGCGGCCCATGAATATCGCGACCCGGTTAACCCTGCTCGATGGCGGGGCCATCTGGATAAGCTATTAGCTAAGCCATCGCGGGTGCAAAAAGTAAATCACCACCCTGCTATGCCTTACGATCAGGTAGCGGCGTTTATGAGCTCTATTCAGCACTACAGCAGCATGTCTTCGAAAGCATTGCAGTTTCTCATATTGACCGCCACACGCACGTCAGAAGTACTCAATGCTGAGTGGCATGAAATCGATATAGCAAAATCAACTTGGCAGATCCCTGCAGAACGTATGAAGGCGAATCGCGAGCACCGTGTACCTTTGTCTAAGCAGGCAATGGATCTGCTACTTAGCCTCCCACGAGTGAAAGGGAATAATCATATTTTTTCAGGAATGAAAGCGGGTCGCCCGCTTTCCAATATGTCTCTTCTGCAGTTCATGCGGGGGTTGGGTTACGGCCCAAGTGGTGAGAAAGGGAATTATGTACCGCATGGTTTTCGCTCAAGCTTCAGGGATTGGACAGGTGAAGTGACTAGCTACCCGCGTGATGTAGCTGAGATGGCACTTGCACATGCCATTGAAAACAAAGTGGAAGCCGCCTACCGGCGAGGCGATCTATTTGAAAAGCGTAGAGCAATGATGCAGGAATGGGCAGAGTACGTAGCACCGCAAGACACGGGAAATATATTTGGTTTAGATTTGACTGACCTAAAATCCAAGCGATAAGCTTTACTCAAATTTTAAGAGTATGTTCTTCAGAGCTACTTATCATGCCCATTTTTTACCAATCCGATGAGCCAATTTCCTCCGCAAAAAATGCCATGAGGGAGATTGGCTGCAGTTTAGAAGAATTAACAATTGCTTTCTGTGAATCAAAAGCATCCTTAATAGTAGTTCCCAGCACACCTTTTCATATTGGTGTGCGATTTCCTGGAAACTACCGAAAAGGTATTTTTGACCGTGCAGGTGAAAATCCGCTTACAATCGATATTGAAGATGCAGATGGCTTTACCCTCTCGCCTATTGATAGTGCAAAAGTTTTACGCATTCGCAACTGGAAGACTGTAACGCCTCAAAAAATAGCGTGGCTTACTCATAATTATCGCAGCGTGAATCTACATACCCCCTATAGTCTTTCGTTACAGCAAAGCCTACACGAAGGAGAGTGCCCTCCTCACTGTGTTTGCGGCATCGAAGACCGAAGAAATACTTATAAAAATCAAGTATTTTTCTTTAAGAACAAGCTACTACTGTCAACACAAGCAGACCTAAATAACTGTTACATTTTACAGTCGGATCTTGATCTAATTGCTAAAAAAGTTCATGAAAAAACAAAGCCTAATTTTGAAAATATTGGCGACTACCAAGTAAATGAATGGTCGAATAGCTTTATCATAGATATAAATGCAGCATGCCATCACCTAAAGAATATAACCCAAAAAAGCAATCATCATCTTTATAACACTAATGAAGAAGCGATAAAGGCTTGGTTCGGAGAAAGATGGAAAGGCAAGAAAGGTTTAACAGCAGCATGTTTAAGGCAAATTCACAAAATAGTAAAAAATGAAAACATAGGAATAGACTTAGATGCGCTAGGCATTTCTGAAGAAGAAATATCCCGCAACCAAAAAGGCGCAGCAGATATATTAATATTAATTGACATTGCAGCAGAAAGGCGCATGAAGAAGATGCGAGATTATCAGGGCTCAGAAAAATTTCATGATAAATTGATGAGCATTGGAGTAGAAACAGATGAATTGCGACAAGCAATATACAGTATTATAAAAGCAAAATGATTCATGTTCAGTTTGTCCATCGATTATTCCTGTAATTCAACAACGCCAGCAACATAATTCCTGACACTAGCTATTTGTGGTTGGTGTCGGCTATAGCGCTCACAGCCAACCTAACCATTTAACCATTCCGGCCACAACTACTGGGCCAGCGATACCACCAAACCAAATCATAACTTTTTTCAACAGCTCCCAGCGCCCAGCTTTGAAACCAGGATGGCCTTTGATGTAGAGTTTATTAACGTTTTCTCCCACATTAAATAAGTCTCGATACGTAGTATCTCCGATATTTGGATAAACGTAGTCATGACCTGGACCATATAGCTGATCTAGCTCTTCGCGCTCTTTAATCCGGAGTGCGTTTTTCTCGATTTCGCACGAGTTTTTCGTGCAAATAATTTCAACTGATCGCAAATTTTTTATTGAGATTATTTCGTTACTCTTAGATATAAAGTCATTTCCCTTTTCATAAGGCTTAATAAAACATTTCACTAATTCGCTATGAGTCAAATCAATAAACAATGTACGCCGGTGAATTAAAACCTCTTCAGCTTCACCAACTTCACCAAAAACGTGATAAAAACTCATAATTTTTAGATCCATATGCGAATTGAAAAAAATAAACTACTATTTTCAATTCGACTCGGGCTCACCTATACCCTTCAAATAGTTGAAAGTTAAGCTTCACCAGCAGCCTTACTCTTTAATAAAAAAATCTTATTAATAATCATGTAAAATAGCAGGTAACGCAGCACGATCTACATCATCATTTACATTTAAGGAGAGGCACATCAAGCCTCTAGCAGTATTTGATAAATCTTCCCACATCGCCGATAAATTCAATGATATCTGGTTTAAAGCTCTATATAGCGGGTCTTCAGGCTGCAGCGCTTCATAAATAACATGTTCAAGCTCTTCAAGTTCTGAAGGCATTTCGAAACTATCATCAATCGAATCAATCAAATCTTCCATATCAATCAGCGCTGTCTCTAAAACTTCACGCTCTTCTTGCATCCAGCGTTTAAAATTTTCTTCAGTCATTTCAAATTCTTGTTTCAACCCTCGTGGTACATCTTTAAGCCCGCCTACTTGGCGCCTTTCAGGATTTAAGCGCACTGTTAGAGAAAATCTTTCAATATCGCTAAAAACGTCGCCTTCGGGAAGCAAACCCGCTGTTTCATTTATATCATGAGCGGATTGCACAAGCTCACTAATATCCTCCAGCTTGCCGACAAGTGTGGTTCTATTGAGAAGAGCTTCCCAAAACAACAATAGCTCTTCAAAAACAGCATATTCCTTCAAGTATTCCGATGCTTTTTGATCAATGTTGTAGTGCGCCATGAATGTCTCATCCTTGTTTTTTTTTAACTCATTGCCCGAATAAGACGTTTTCTTATTCTTAAATCGCCTGCCTGCATGGCCATCACTGGCTGATCCCACCACTCCATGAATAGCCGGTGTGGTCGATCTATTTCCACCATTGCGAGTAAGTCCAGCATAATAGCAGTTTGTGCAAGCGGACTAGCTTTTGCGTAATGGGACACTTTGATAGCGAAGTCAGTGCTGTCGTTACCGGTATAGATATCACTTCCAGGGCTCGCTTGCCTCAAAAAATCATACACATCAGTCCCAAAAGACTGCTTTGCAAGCTCAAAATTCTGGCCGGTAGACTCAAATAAACAAATCAAGCCTGCTAATGCACCCAATCCTGCTGGAAGATCCTCTTGCGCAGCAATTTCCCCGGCTTTATTCCCTCGCTCAGAATCGTAGCGCTCATCTGGCGGAGTCATTTCAAACATAAACCCAGATTTAGCCTCTATTTTGGCCAGCGCATAAGCTATGCTGTTAAAGCTTTCTGTACCTGCTGCAATATCACTAACAAGCACATTCAATTCAATCCGTTCAGCTTGCTTGCCCCATATTTTCATTATAGGCCTTTTCTATACCAGCACTGGTGCATCAGAAAGCCCCAGGCGGCTTCTGGTCGTTATCTTCAAGTGATGAGCTTGCTCAAAGAGCCAATCAACAAACTCCGCCCCATCCATCACCTGCACATCATGGCTTTCTGCATAAGTCTTTGTTTGCTCCTCAATGAGAGCAGAGGTGATGAGCCAGCGCTGTGCGCCCTCTTCTTCGATGGCCGCTAGCTGCTTAATTCCATGGGCATCTGTTGTGCCCTGGTGGTGCTTAACCTGAAGCAAGAGCTTTGTCTGGATGAAACGATCTTGCCGATACGCTTCAATATCAGCATCCGCTATACCTGCATAGTGACGCTTACTCGGGCGATGAACGCTATAACCCTCTAACTCCAATAGCTCCATAACCAACCGCTCAAAGCCCTCTCCACCGCTTGCTAAGTAGGTACCTCCCTTTTGAATACGCTTGAGTAGTTCGCTTTTTGCCTCAGCTACTAAATCATTGTTTTGTGCTTCGTAGTGGCTGCTAATGCTGCTATGCCCACCCTTTTCGAGCGTAGAATAGAGACGCTCTAGCTCATCGGAGAACTCGTCCAGTGGTGCAATCGCCATGCGGATTTTTAGACGAGTTTCGAGTGCATTGGAAAGATCGTTCCGAGGAACACGCTTTAAGCTTCCGTCCGGGTTGCGCAGAAACTCTGCACCAATGCGATTTTCACCATAACCTACGTCCTGGCAAAAAATTTTTTGGCCTGTTGCGCGTGCAAGCAATATCGCTCGGTTAACAGGGACAATGATAAGATCGCCTGGTTGAATATTAAAAAACCGGCGGATTTGGTTCTCCTTGCGACCAATATCAATTGTGCGCTCGCGAAAAGCGCCTATAAGCTCATCAGCGCTGGCATAGTCAGAGAAATTCATATTTGACCAGCCGTAGCCTATCTGATGCAGATCGCTCAAGGCCGCAGGGCTGCGTACTAAAAGCACTCGACTCAAATCACTCCTCCTATTTCACCAAACAAGCAAACCAGCTATTTATCAGTAGCTTAGAATGAAATCCACCTAACTTACGAAACGGATATTACCTAAAAATCACCGTACTAAATCCAACAGCTTATCGTAGGAATCCACCACATCGTATTTCACCTGGGCGGTGGCAATAGTATCGAAGAACTCTGTCGCGCATTTGATCTTGGCTTCTTCCACCTTGCGTAATTCCATAGACGACATGCTGCCTTTGGTCTCTGCAATGAAGTAGACGTGCTTGACATCATTTTCATGAAAGGCAATCGCCCAGTCTGGATTGTAATTGCCCACCGGGGTCGGGATGAAGAAACTCTTAGGCAGCTTGGCGTATACCACGACCTCTTTGCGCGTCTCCATATCTTCCACAAAGTCACGCTCAATGCCGGAGTCAGTGACCACGTAATCGTAAATATGCCGTTTGGCTTTGTAAGCGGTGTCCAGCCGGTTTTCAGGCTTCTCAATGGTGAAGATGTCTTGGCTATGAGTCTCGTTAATCGGGTCGTAGCTGATGTGCTCGACCACCATGGTCGCCTTCTGCTCATTGATAAGGCGCACGGCCTGCATCATGAAGTCTTCAGGGTTCATGGCATACTGCTTGAAGGTACTCGCCTGAACCTTAGAAAGCATCGCAGCAATGGTGCGGCGCGTTAGCTTTGTACCATCGGCTAAGCGACCGATCAGGTCATAGGTCACCGCTGAATGCACTGAGCCTTGGTATTTCTGGTTATCCCTTTCTTTGACCGTAAAACCTTCGCCGCGCTTAAGGTCTTCATAGCTGGCATCCACATTCTGCTCGCCACGCTCAATTTTGTATTCAAGGCGCTTCACCTGAAGCTTTAAATCCAGATAACCGACGCATTTTTGAATCAGCTCATCCGAGTCAAAGCGCACTGAATATGCCGCTTTGCGATTTATCTTCTCCCACAGCGCCTGAAACTCCTGCTTGTGGAAATTATCGTTCAGAGGATTGAGCTTGGTGCGACGGCCATCGTCGATGTGCGGCAATTGAGCATTGCTGTAAACGCTATCGATCAGCTGACCAATTTGTGCCTCATAAGGCTTCAGTGAGTCAGGCAGCTCCGCCAGTGCGCCCTTTTCTTTGGCCTGGTGATAAGTATCGGTGATGTGGTCATCGTTATCGGTATAATCATGCTTGAGCAAGTAACGATATATATCCTTCGCCATGGCAGCCGTTACTTCGGTCTCTTCACCGGCATCGTTCACCAGTAGCTTGCCCTTGAAGTAATCCTCATCGGCCTTACGGGGCCGTTCAGAAAGGTTATCGTGAATATCTTTCTGCAGCGCGGTAACGAAATCTTTGTAGCTTTCGCTGGCTATCACGGTTAGACCGTTGATGTCGTGGACGGTCATGGGGTCATCCATCCGCTCACCCAGCTGATTAACCGCCAAGCGCAGCCCGCGTCCGACTTCTTGACGGCGTGAGATGGTGTTATCGCTGTGCTTTAACGTGCAGATAACAAAGACGTTCGGATTGTCCCACCCTTCTCGCAGCGCTGAATGCGAGAAAATAAAGCGCGTTGGCTCCTTGAAGGAAAGCAGCCGCTCTTTGTCTTTCAGAATAAGGTCATAAGCGTCTACATCTTGAGAAACCGGTGATTTAGAGCCCGTCTCAGGATCTTTAGTAAGCTTCAAAGCACCATCAACTAGCCGCTTGGACTTCTTGTCGATAGAGAAGTAGCCGTTGTGGGTTTTCTCGGTGGCAATTCCCTTCAGATAGCGATGGTAGTCACTATCTTCCAGCGTCATCACCTCGTTGAGTTCGCGGTTGTACTCCTCTTCAAACATTTGAGCGTACTCACCGGCCACCTCGCCACTCTCGTCATACTGGCGGTACTTGGCCACTTCATCGATAAAGAACAGCGTTAAGACCTTGATGCCTTGAGAAAATAGCTGCTGCTCTTTTTTGAAATGGGCTTTGATCGCTTCACGAATCTGTATCTGCCGCAGTACTTTTTCAGAGATATCAGCGGTGATATCGCCCACCGTCAGCTCAACGCCATTTTTAAAGCTTAGCTGGTCAACCCTGGCATCAATGTCAGAGACCACAAAGCCCTGGTACTGGGCTAACCCACCTGATAACTCATAGACATTGTCGCCCTGCCTGAGTTTGCGACGCTTACGCCGAATACCGCTTGCCCCTTTTTCTTCGTACTCCACTACCGCAACGGGTGGTTTGCTGCGGGAGGTTTCGATATTTTCAAGGTACAGATAGGCATCCGTGCCGGTTAAGCCACGGGTAGTGATGCCATGCACTGATATTTTTTTAACCAGTTTTTGGTTGTAAGCATCCAGCGCATCCAGCCGGTGGATTTTGTTGTAGGTCGTTTTGTGTGTGGCTGAGTAGCGCACGATAAACAGAGGGTTAAACTCGCTCAGTGAGCCAAGCGTTTTGCCGCCCTCCATCTTTTGCGGTTCATCAAGGAATAGAATGGGCCGATTAGCCTTGATGACGTCAATAGGCCGACGAGACTGAAAATCATCTAGCTCATTGTAAATTCGCCGATTATCTTCACTTCGGGAGTTAAACGCCTGGACGTTTATGACCATCACGTTAATGCCCGCATTTGAGGAAAAATCCTCTATTTGGTGCAGCTGCTTCGAGTTGTAGATAAAAAATCGTGCTTTCTTGCCATAGGCTTCTTGGAAGTGGTCTGCCGTGATTTGCAGCGACTTATATACACCCTCGCGGATGGCAATACTGGGTACGACAATGATGAACTTACCCCAGCCGTACTTTTCGTACAGCTCGAACATGCTCTTCAGGTAAACGTAGGTTTTGCCAGTACCGGTCTCCATCTCAACATCAAGGTTAATGGAACAACCAGTTTTATCATCCTTGGCCAGCGCATCTGAAACGGGCAAATTCTGGCGCTGCTGTACCGCCTTTATATTGCCCAATAGCTCCATCTCAGAAAGCTCAATATCTGCATTTCGAAAGCCTGCATCAGCCGCTTCAGGCGACGCATAAAGGTCACGCTGCATAGGGGTAGAAAGCTTGCTCACCCTGCCTGGGTCGATCTGGTACGTTACCCCACGGCTTGGCGGCTGGCCTTTGAAGCAGGCTACTACGGAGTCAACGGCTCGGGTCTGATACGCCTGGGTTTTAAATTGGAGCTTCATAGCCATCCTAACGCTTTCTCTCTGCAAGCTCTCTGCAACTATCTTTTGCAGAGAGACATAAACATCTGATTTTATTTACCTAATCACCGGCTTTCAGAGCAGCTCTCTATGCATCTCTTTGAAAGCTCTCTGCAAGATGCCAACACGGTGCGGTATCAGAGCCCCTATTCACAATCACACCACGTCGCCTTAGCTTGGTCAGTAGGCTACTGACTTTGTTGTACTTTTGCTTGTCACTTAGCCCATCACTTAACTTATCCATCAGTAGCTCATTGATGTCTGCCCGATTCGCCTGACCAAACTTTTGCAAGTAATCTGTCAGCAGTTTTGCATAAAACTCATCATCCTGAGCACGGGTTTTGATGTATCCCGCTTTTTTTGATATTGCTCCAGCCACCTGAGCCGACACATAAAAATTAGGCTTTCGCCCCTCAATGAGACCTGCACGCTTCAAGCGCGTCACGGCATCATCGGCAACAGGTAGCTTTTTCTGCACGCGATCAAGTGCCAACACGTCTACCAGCGAAAGGTCAGTCTTCTGGATCAGCAAGCGGCTATATGCTGCGTCCACAACGCTGCCGTACAGCTGCAGCCTGACGGCTCCCAGTTCGCTCAAGTCGTAATCGGGCAGTGGTAAATACCGCTTCACCTGACGGGCATACATATCGTGAATACCGTAGCCCATGGTATCGATCATATTGAGCTCGGCCATGGCCTGCGTCAGGAAGGGGTTTCGATAGCGCCTTGGCACTCGATGCCCTTCTAGGTAATCACTTGGCTGCCCATCGAAAAAGCTACCTTCGTTTTCAAACACCAAGCGATCTGTCCGCTCAACCACCACAACACGTGCATTGCGGGTGTAATCCTGATGGGCGATGCAGTTGTGCAACGCTTCAAGCACGATTTTTTGGTCGTACTTAGAGACTTCGATAGGCAGCAGTTCGTCTTGCGGTAATAGCCGCAGTTGGATATTACGAATGCGTTGATATAGCTGCGTGGTCGTGAGCAGAAACGGGGGAGAGAAATGTTCGTAAGCCCGCTCCGGCCCTTCCAGCTTCCAGGTCAACTGCGCGGGATGCGGTGTAAGCAGTGGCGCGGCTTCTTCGTTACCCACCAACAACAGCGCGGCTCGGGTTATTTTGCCGTCTACTGTTAACTTGGCACGATCTAAAAAAGTCGCCAGTGGCCATCCCATAACCTCATCATGTTCGAAGCGGTTAGCGTATTTCTTTGCGAATGATTCTCTGGCTTTATCGACAGCAGCTGTGTCCAGGTGGTCGAGCGTTGCGTTCGGCACCAACTGGGCAGTCCAATCCGTAGTGTCTGTCTGGCGGCGAATCGTATCCAGCTTATCCAGGCCCAGGTTTGTTAGGCTTTCTCCGGCACGAGCATAATAGTGGCCTTGCCAAGCAATTGGCATTCCCATTGGGGCAGCTGGTATTTCAAACAGTACGACACGCCCTTCTGGCGTTGCCAACTCGTGAATAGCGCGGAAGGTAATGCTAGGCTCAGTGCCGTCTGCGATCTGCATCTTGAGTTTCTCAAGCTCACCGGCACCTTGGCGGTATTCTGATCCAACAACTGCGCGCGTCTTGTCATCAACGCCAAAAATCAACCAAGCGTTGTCGCTATCGTTCAAATTCGCGGCGTTAGCAAGGGCTGAGAAGTACTTACCCAAGTCTGACGTGGAGAACCCTGATACTCCGCGTTTAAACTCGACAATCTCCCCTTCCCATCGCTCAATAAGCTCGTACAGCTGTGCTTTGAGTGCCTGTTCGTCCATTGCCATGAGTTAAATCACCTTCACTTCACTAGTGGGCGATTTCTGGGCAAATATCTGTTCAACATTGATTTTGACGCTGTCGTTAGCAAAGCCAGCATCGCGGAACACGGCACGTAGCGGCTCATACTCGGCCAGCTGCTTGACGAAGGCCTCATCGATATCAAGATCAAAGCAGGCGGCTAGCGCCATGTGCTTGTCGCTACCATCCACGAAGTAAACCGTTTTACCCGCAATGTTTCTTTGCGCTATCGGAAGGCTGAGATCAACGCCCCAGTCTAGTAACACCTGAAACAGCAGATCTTCAGGGTTTCGGTCTTGGCGGATATTATCAATAGCTTGATTAAGAATATCCTGGCTAAATACTCCAGGGTTGTAATAAACGTCTGAGAAACATGATACGTCCAGCTTCAGCACACGAAAACCATAATCTTCGAAATTAACATTTCGACGAACATTGTCAGCTAACTTTTTTCCGACACGCCGAATCCTTTCTTTACTAATCATGTCAATAGACAGAAGACCTTTTTTATACGCTTCACTAGAAGGTGCACATGGCTCAGGCAACTGCACCATGATGAACGGCCTATTTTTAGAATCCTTTTTGTTTAAATCCATTAAAGCATGAGCGCTAGAAGAAGAGCCTGCAAAAAAATCTAAAAAGACATCACCGTCTTCTTCCATAGTCAGGGATAATAACCGCTGCAATAGCTTAACAGGCTTAGGGTTTTCAAATAGGGTTTTATATTCCGGAAAAAGCTCTCTAACATCATATGCTCCAGACCTACCGTCTAGCTCTATGACGCTAGAAAGCTTTTCCTTATAGTCATGCGCATAAGCTTTTAACTCAATAAGCTTATTGTGATCATCACCAAAGATTATCCTATCTTCTTCTAAAAGCCGATTCATTGTTTCTTTGGGAAACCTATACCCCATTAATGGTTCAACGCAGGCTTCACCAGTCTTAGGGTGAAGGACATCGTAACGGTACCCTTCTTTGCCGGGGTTATGCACTCCACGTATACCTGCATATACGCCACCTTGGTCTATATATTTATAACCATCAAGCGGCCACAGCTGCGACTTATGTTTCTTAAACCACTCCTTATAAGCTTCTCTTAAAGCACCCTCATCTTTATAAATATCATTCAATTCTTTACCTTTACTAACTATAACCTCTTTAATATCTGTAACTGCAGACTTCCACACAGGGTTTAAATATTGACGATTTTTACAGCAAGCCAATATGTACTCATGCTCAACAGCTATATTTGAAGGATTATTATCTGTTGCGTTCTTCCAAATGATCCTACCCAGCAAGTTATCCTCACCAAAAATCTCAGAACACATGCGTTCTAAATTAGCAATCTCATTATCATCTATTGATATAAAAACCACTCCATTATCTCTCAATAGATTTCTTGCCAGCTTTAGCCTTGGGTAGATCATCGACAACCAATTCGAGTGCTTTTTCCCCTGAGCTTCAGATGAACTAACTAAACCTTCACCATAATCACCTCGTTGATTAGACTTAGTCATGTAGTCTTCAAATGTATCTGAAAATCGATCTTTATATATGAAATCTTTTCCCGTATTGTAAGGAGGGTCTATATAAATGACCTTTATTTTTCCTAGATATGATTCCTGAAGTAATTTTAATGCCTCTAGGTTATCACCCTCGATAAACAAGTTTTTTGTGCTGTCAAAATCAACACTTTCTTCCCGGCAAGGGCGCAGCGTTTTAGCAATCGGCGCATTAGCCGCCAGCAAGGCGTCACGCTTGCCGGGCCAATTGAGGTGGTAACGTTCTTGTGGGCCTTCAACAATATGGTCGGAAAGCTCCTGGCGCAGCTGATCGAAGTCGATTGCTTGCTTTACCTTGCCATGCTCATCACGCGCTTCCGTCACGCAGCTAGGGAAGAGTTCTGCCAGCTTGGCGATGTTGCCCTCTGTTAGGTTGGGCGAGTGCATTTTGAGCTTATCCATGGTGCTTTCTTTCTCCTGGCCTGCTAGGCGCTTCTGCCTCTAGCGGGCAATATAGTCGGCAATTTTTTCTCGAATTCCGCGAAGCTCGGCATTCAGCTCAACTTTGCGGTTAAATTGTTTCGTGTTGCGTAACCGTTTCTCTAATTTCTCAGCCTGCTTTTCTAAGGTGCTGGCAGCACTGAAGCGTGATAGCTGCTCTTCCAAACGCTCGCCATCTCGCTTGGGCGTGGGTATCAGCTTACTCAGCCACTGGTGGTACAGTGCCTGCAGATGGATAGCGGGAGGTAGCGGATGGCGCTCTGTATTCTCTGCATGCCAACCGCTGCTGAGATAGCTTTCGTCTGTGACCCATTTGTTGGCATCTGCCTGGCTTGGGCGTTTATAAGCCGCTTTAACACACACGCCGCTTGGCCCTTTCAGCTCAAATACAATGGGAAACGGGATAGCGTGGTCAATGGCGCTCAACACATCGTCGTGGAGTGCTTCACCTTTCAGGGTGACCACAAACACCTGTAGCTCGGGCACATCCTTCGTGCCGGGTAAATTCAGAGTGCTAGGGGCTATTTTGGCATGCCAAGTGATTTGCTCTACTTCATCACGAAAACGCTCACGCAGCTTGTTGCTTCCCTTGGTGTGAGCAAGCACCTTCTGCTTGGCTACCACGCGGTCTAAGCGGGTTTTATCTGGGTAGTGATAGAACATGACTGACGTTACCGGAGCAGTGTGGCGAGTAGGTATCGATACGGCGCACTGTCAATGAACTGGTCTATCACTTCTGGGTGAGCTTTCGCCACTACCTCAAATTGTTCAATCCATTTTTTTCTGTCACGTACAAGCTCAGCGTGCCTGTTTAACCCCAGCATATCGCGGGTTTGCGTCACTTTGTGTCGCTGTGCCCGGCTCAATCCCGTCAGTGGTTGGATAGAACCGTCTTCGGTGCTTAGGGTCCAGTGATCATTGCAGCCCGGCCCTGGTGGTATGGGTAACACCTTTGCTTGTTTACTATGCCCACAGGTGTTGTTTGTGGAACAGCTATGAGCAAAGTTGGTGTACACGAAGCAGAGCGTTGGTTGAGCATTTGGCCCACCTTTGGGCACTATATGCTCAATATGCCCTTCCTCGTCGCTCAACCAAGCCTCGCAGTAAACGCAGCGCCCTTCCTGCAAAAGGTTAAGGGCCGAGCGTATTTCGTACTTAATAGCCTGAAACTGCTGATTCTCGTTAAAGTCTATTACCTGCAAGCCAGGGTGCTGCTGCTTGAACGCTGTCAGGACGGGCGGTTCTGTGCTGCCATGCTGTAGTTCAACCATCGTTACGGCTCTTTTTCAGGTCTGCCAAAAAGCGCCAAGTGTGAAGCTCTGCTTCAGTAAATTCGTAGCCCATGGCCGTTAGGGTTTGCATAGCTTGCTGCGCTTCTGGCGTTTGCTCTTTGCCTGCACGAATCAACTGCTCGGTTTCCGCCACCAGTTCTTCAATGTTGTCTATGGCGGGAGTGGGCGTTACCCCCATGACATAAGAGAGCGCATCCCCTGACGAATGCCCTAACGGGCTGAAGTCTGGCATCACGACATCAAACTGGCCGTCCTCTTCGTGAATCACGCGCAGATTTTCCCGCGCCACGGTTGTGATCACTTGGGGGCTATGGGTAGTCACCACAAATTGAATAGAGGGAAACGATGTTTGTAATGCCTGCAAAATCCGCTGTTGCCAGCGAGGATGCAGGTGCATATCTACTTCATCAATCAACACAACGCCGGTTGTTTTCGACGGAGCCTCTGACCCTAGATGGGGGTTCAGGCGAATACAGCGGTAGGCTAAGTCTCCTACCATTGCCAAAACACTACGTATGCCGTCGCTTAGCTGATCGACTGATAAGTAACCTGCATTATCGTGGTTGAGAATCAGGGTTTCGCCATCTTCCAGGCTATATTCGAGAGTATGCCAACCGGTGGTCGGCTTAAGAATAGCGTCGATAGCATGCTGGACGGCTTCAATGCGCTCATGGGCGCGTATTCGGTCAGCTGATGTTGCTGACTTACGCTCGTTCGTATTGGTACGGCTTTTCCAAGCCCAGATAAACCAGTCACGAAAATATTTGAACGACGAGGCCGGGTCCATACAGTGTCGGTAGGCAAATGTGCGCACGTAGAAGTCATCTTTCTCAGACTGCTTTTCTGAGCGACGATCTGCTTCTGATAGTAGGCGCTTTTGCATCCACAAACGGCCGGTGCCGTAATAACCAAAAACGGGTAAGGGAGAAGCATCTTCTGGCTTGCGCACGGTTTCCTGTAGCGCTTTGGCCCACTTCTCCAACTGTTTGGTATCGCCATCACCCCGTGTTTTGGTGCGACTAGCTTCACTTTCACGAAAACGATGCCAGTGTGACGCTGGCATGGTGTTGCCGCACTCAACGGAACAGAGCTCGTCCCAATCGGCTTCCATTTCGATAATGGTGGGCAACTGGCGCTTCATCCCCACGCTGCTCTCCATCACACGGCGCACGTCTGCGACTGCAATACCGTTTTGCGGGTCGCTGTATCCTGAAGCTTTCGCTAGATCAAAACTGCTGATGAAGGGCCAAAGGCCAACGCGTATCGCATCTAGCAGGGTGGATTTTCCCTGGCCGTTCTCTGCCACAATTACCGTCATTTGGGGGTGCAAAGACAGGCTCACTGACTCAAAGCAGCGATAGTTCCTGACATCAACTTTGTTCAGCTTCATCCTTCCCCCAGTTAACCGCAGCGATATCGTCTTTTAATAGGCTTAGTGCGCGGCGTCGCGGATCACCACGAACGCCATCAACTCAAAATCGCTAAGTCCTTGTATGGTATCGACTAAGGCCGTGGTTGTCCCGCCTCCGAACAAACTATCCACCTCTCGCTCTTCCTTGGCAGCCACCATAGAGCGGATTGCTTGATCCAGCAGTGCTGAATAAACGCTCATATCACGTCCATCCTGGGTTTCTTCATTAAACGGACGGTAGGCAGGCTCTATAGCAGTGGAATACCCTTTGCAGGCTGTGCGCGCTAAATCTAGCAGGCGTTTGACCTCAGTGTAATCGTTCAGCACCTCTCCATCATTGCCAATATAGACCAGGTAGTAAGGATGTAAGCGGTTCTGTTGCTGCAGTTCGCCTTCTGCTTTGTGGCCGGAGTTCGTGAGGTGTCGCAACAGAAAAATCACTCCTGGAAACAGGCCTTTGTCAGGCTGTGCCGGTGCAACGCTATGCAAGCCATTGGGCAGACGGCTTAAATCTCCGTGCTCTTTGATATCGCCCAGCAGATCCATACGGAACTCGTTCAAGCCCAGATCCGTAATAGAGACACCGGACTTTAAATCTTCCATCTCGACGACTTCGTCTTGAAGACGGCGCAGCTGCTCCCGCCGATAGGCAGTATCGTTCGCTTGAGCATTGAGTACGTTGTCGTCCCCCGTCGCGGTGACATCGGCAATCACCATGCGGTTTTCTACCCGCTCTTTGAGGTTGATGTACTCATCTAAACTGATGTCCGGCCAGTAGTTAACTAGCTGAATAGTCTCGTTAAGTGAGCCAATACGGTCAATTCGCCCGAAACGCTGAATGATGCGCACCGGGTTCCAGTGAATATCGTAGTTAATGAGGGTATCGCAGTCCTGTAGGTTCTGGCCTTCTGAGATGCAGTCTGTCGCAATCAGGATATCAATTTCACGCGGCTCGTTCGGAAACACCTGCGCTTTGCTTTTGGAGTGCGGCGAAAACAGAGTGAGTAAACCTTGGAAATCGTAATGGCGGCGGCTACCGGGCATATTACCTAGTGTAGAAACCGGGGCATCGCTACCAGTTACCAAGGCAGTGTGAAGGCCATGTACTTTTGATAGTGCCGGGGCCAACTGCTCATAAAGGTACTTCGCGGTATCCGCAAAGGCAGTAAAGATGAGAATTTTCTTATTGCCGGGGTTGATAGGTGACGCGATTTTGTCAGCAATGTAAAGACCTAGATGCTGCAGCTTGGTATCGTCTTCAGGCGTGACTTTTGCCATTTGTTCTAACAGCAACTCGATCCACACTAAGTCGTTGTTAAGGTCATGCTCCCACGAAGGCAAGTCCATGTCTTTTAAGCTGATCTGTATCTTCTTACCCACCGTGCTGTCGTCAGGCATGGGGATATCATCATCCTCAGGATCAGCATTCTCATAAGCCGCTGCAATATCAGCAAAATGTTGCGTGCTGCCGTTTTGCTTGAAGGCTTCGATTTTATCTAGAATCGTCTGATGACTGTTTTGCAGTGCTTGTAACGTCAGTCGAAAGGAAGCCACAGAGCTTTCTAGCCGCTTCAACAAATTAGTCGTCATCAAGGCTTGCAGGCTCTTTTCCCTATCAGCCTGCTTGAAGCTCCCTCCGCCACTTGACACCTGGGTGTCATACATCGCTTCGTACTTCTTCAAACGGCTGGGCAGGATATAGCTGATAGGCGCATAAACAGCGAGCCTAAGCTGTGAGAGATGCTGAAAAATCTCATTGAAATCAATGACACCTTTACGCTCAGTTAATGGGCAATGAAATGACAGAGGTTTTCGACGTGTAGGAAAGCTGCCTATCTCGCTGGTGTCGTAGAAGGTTTCAATATGCCGCCGTGAGCGTGCAATGGTGACACTGTCCAGCAGTTCAAAGAAATCAAAATCAAGCGACTTAAGGATAGCGCTAGTAGTGCGCTTTTCAGGAGGCAGAGACGACCAGTGATTAAAAGCAGCCTGAGCACGCCTAAACACAACATCAATATCCTGGGTGCCACTGAGGTGACGTGTCAGGTTTTCTGATTCGCCTTCATAAGCCAGTGCCAACTGATTTTTCAGGTCGTTGAAGCGGTTATTGACTGGCGTTGCCGACAGCATCAACACTTTGGTTTTCACACCAGCGCGAATGACCTGGTTCATCAGCTTTTGGTAACGCGTTTCCCTGTCTTTATAGATGTCGTTGTTACGAAAATTATGTGACTCGTCGATCACCACAAGGTCGTAATTACCCCAGTTTACACGATCAAGCGGCATGCCTAGGGATTCGCCACTGGTGCGCTGCAAATCCGTATGACAAAGCACATCGTAGTTGAGCCGATCTTGAGCAAGTACGTTGGTGGTCAGGTTGCGGTTATAGGTCAGCCAGTTATCGGCCAGCTTTTTCGGGCATAGTATCAGCACGGCACGATTGCGCAGCTCGTAGTATTTGATCACCGCCAGTGCCGTGAAGGTTTTACCAAGCCCAACGCTATCGGCCAGGATACAGCCGTTGTAGGTCTCTAACTTATTGATAATGCCAGTAGCTGCATCCCGCTGAAAATTGAAGAGCTTCTGCCACACCACCGTATCTTGGTAACCCGTGCGGTCATTGGGTAAAACGTCTTCGCTGATGTCTTCCAGGTACTCGTGAAAGATGTGGTAAAGCATCAAAAAGTAAATGCGCTCGGGCGAGTTCTCTCGATACACGGTTTCGATATGCTCGCACAGCTCGGCGGTTACATCCTCCAGCTTCTCTTCATCTTCCCAGAGCTGGTCAAACAGCGTCATAAATTGTGCGGTATGTGCTGGGTCACTGAACCGCGTGACAAAGTTGGAGACGGCATTGCCTTGCTGGTAGCCAAGATCGACAGCGGTAAAGCCTTGCAACGGCATATAAACGGTGTCGCCCGCGTGCGCTTCTACCCCTGCAAAGGGCTGCATGGCAGCTTGACCACGATTAGAACGGAAGCTGGCCTTACGCCGAATCCAACTGGCACATTCACGGGCAATAGCTCGTTGATTCAGCTTATTTTTGAGCTGAATTTCAAACTCGCTGCCATGCAGGCTGCGTTCACGCTCTGCTTTGGGAATAAAGAACTCGCGATGAGCCTTGCGAAGCGTATCGGTGGCTTCATGGGGCACGAAGGTAGGCGAGGTAAAGATGAACTCTAGCGAGTCCACGCTCTCTAGCTCTTGCTTGAGCGATTCATACGCGTAAATAGAGAAACACGAAGCTGCAATCTTGAGCTTAGCACCGGGCTGTACGGTGCTTTTCAGGTCGTCGCCCAGCAGCCGGTTGATATTATCAATGATCTCCAAACACCCACCCCTTCTCCGTCCCTGACTGCCAACCGGAAGCCCTTGCCTCAGTTAGGCATAACTTCAATGAATAATCCTGCATCAGCGTATATCAATCGCTAAGGCGAATGAAGCGCTATACAAGCTCACTATGTTTTTACCATTACCCAAATATGCAAAATCCCCGAGCCTGAAAAGGCCCGGGGTTGCGTTGTTGGCTATGAGTTGACCACCGTCATTAGTAGCGCTTGATCATCTTGGTGGGTTGGAAACAGGTCAATAATTGTTTTCTTGTCTATTACTCCCATTCTTATTTCGCAGTTGTTTTGCATGATGTTCAGGATAATGTTGAGTTTCCCCGCATCTCGCAAATCATTTGGGCAATATTTCCTGACGCGATTTTTGCGCAAATAGCGGTAGCCTTCAGCACGTTTTTGGTTGAACCAGCTTTGCAAGGATAGGTAATCGCGCTGCTCTTCTGTCGGAGCCTGAAACAAGCGGAGAAATTCATTTGAAAACCAGAAGCAGAGTAAAGTAGCGTCGTTTAACGTGCGTAATGACACCTCCCCTTCTATTCCAAATTCTGCACAGTGCAGCAGCACGGCCATTCTAGCGATATTGTCTGCCAGCTTAGAGGCATGATCGCCAAAGCCTTCAAAGCGACCCCCTGGACGAATTTCACGCTCTATTTCATTGGCCAGCACAAACCAACGCCCCTTCGCGTCATTGGTGAAGCGAATAATAGTGCGCTCAAAATCAGGCGATTTACCTGCTTCGATATTGAGCTGGAATAGCTCCTGCACCCATGTATCGTACTCATAGTTGGGTATTTTACGTATCTCCTTCACAGGTCGCATGCCCTGTGTGGTTGCGGGGTAAGTCATATGGGTTCTGGCAAAAAAGCCAATGCCCCTTGCGTTTTCTCCTCCTTTGGAAACAAATCGTTGCATTACGCTAGGTTGCGCTTGCACATAAAGCGTTGTGCGTGGTCTTACCACGCAGCTACTGCTGTTTTTGCGGTCAACTCGTATCGGGTCACCTCCCCATAACGAGTTCCACAGCGATAGTTGGCGGGCTGCATGCCCGGATAAGATCTCCTCCCCCTCACTGGAGCGTAAAATGGTGGATTGAATAGCTTCCCGATCAAACAGAGCCATGGCGGCTGCAGGCGTTACATCACTCAGTGTGCGAATGCCCGCTCTCGGTGGATATTTGGGTTTAAGTTTTTCATGTTCGTATAATTCCTCGATAGCCTCTTCACTACCGTACTTGGCCACCTCTCTCAAAAGGCCGTTTTTTCTCGCCTGCCAAATCGTCAGCGCAAGCTCATAATCTCGCACCGTCTCAACGTATTTTTGGTCTAGCTCACTTTCTAGCTCGTTAACCTTTCCAAAGAACTGATTATCAACGGTTGTCTTACGCTCGCCTGACACAGCAACAGCTGCAAAATACTGACTAGGCGGCACAATTTGCCCGTTGGGTTTTTCAACATCGACCAGGTTTTGCAGCAAAAAGGAGGCCACTGCCAAGCCTCCTTGCGCAACCATAGGCAATGGGGCCAGGGTTGCCTCCCCGACCTGATGGATCTTATCTTGCAATACGCCACCGCTTTCGATAATTGGAAAATTAAAAACAGTGGCAGGCAAACAGCTGTAGTAATAATTCCTGATGTTAAGCATGGTGTTTCTCTCTTGCAGGCGCTACTTTCATGCAGCACATCGTCAGTGCCACGCGCCGCATGAAGCATGCGTTAAAATTTAATTGTTAAAGAGCAAATGCAGTGATTGAACGTGCCAGACTGGCTAGCCGCGTTGTTGGCGACGAGATTCAAGCCAAGCTATAACCTCACCTCGGTACCAACCCACAGCGGCAGTACCTAACCGCACTTGGCGTGGGAATTCAGGATCGTGCCGCTTTGATTTTGGATCTAGCATTTCGTAGATCTTTGAGCGGGATAGACCGATAAAGTCTTTTAGGTCTTTCATTCGCAGGACAGTTAAGTCGTCAGTTGCTTGCATGGTTACGGTCTCCTTATCAGTTCATAAATCATCCAGGGCACCTGGGTGAAGTGAACTTTAGGCATTACAACCATCCTACGGCCACCAAAAATATCTAGGCCTGAAGCGGCGGAAGGAAAAACTCTAGATATTTTTTATTGACAATCTGATTTTTTAAAAACCCAGCCTGCAAGAAAGAATGTGCAGTGTTTCATGGCCATACCCCCGCTACATTGCTACTTGTAGCGGGATGTAGCGTTGCCCTCTACTCGGCATGTGCTAATAACAGCTTATTAGAGACTCGACGAGCCATCCTCAGCCTCCTCAGAACAGCTTCTCCTAAATTAATTTCTGGGGTTTTATGCCTTTAACCTCATCCAATATCGAACCAGCAATTACCTGCTTTTTTCTGAAAGCCACCTCTTTAACAGCGTTAGTCCAGGCCTTTTGGGATAGCGCCGCCCTTGCAACCATTCCTGCAGCGTACGGCATGGCACGCCCAACTCTTCTGCCATTTGGGCTTGAGTAATGCCACGTTGCTTTCGTAATGCTGAGGCGTCGCGTATTAATCTTCGCTTGGGCTCGTCACGCTCCAGGATCGCTAGCCGTGCTTGGTTGGCGTCTAGCGTATCCGGTGAATGTGCTACTGCCATAGAAGGAGCATTCGCATGTAAATTATTGCCAGTAGATGCTGCTGCGGTGGGGGGACGTTGCCATGGATATCGTGTCATGAGGTCTCTCCTACATACCAATAAGAAAGGCCCGTCAAAGCGGGCCTATACAATGAGTATGTGTCTTATTTTTGGCTCGTCATCAAGCCGTGGCGCCTTTCACCGAACTACTTGGTATGCGCTTTACAGAGATAGCTGGTACGTCGGAAGGCGTTGGGTAGTTGGTGATAATCTAGGCTAGGTTCAAGATAATATTGCTTTACACCTGCGCGATTAAAGCCGCACTGCACTCCATCCACAGCTTCCTCGTTGGTCGTCTTCAAAGCACTGGCCCATGCGGCTACTATCAACCAGAACGGGTTGTCTTCTTCTGACTCTATGGCGCCAATGTGGCGAAAGGCATGGCCATTGAGTAGAAGCATGACGTGATAGTGAAGCCCTTGGTTCTTATCCCCAATTTCACGGGCGATGATGTAGCGCACTGGGCACTTATGTGGGCTACCTTTACGGTGAAGGTTAGCTTCAATCTTGGCTTCTAACGAATCTAGGAAAAGGCGAATCACACGATTGCCACCTGCATTTTCGGGAAGAGAGACTTGCGCTGGCACCTTTAGGTCAAAGCGCACTACCAAGACCTTGCTATGTGCATCCAATGCCTTATCAAATACCTTATAAGCGCGGTCGAGATAATTTGTGATCAAAGGCCCGTCCTTGGTGAGCACGGGTAGCGTGACATTTTCTTTTGGAGAGTATTCCTGACTGTAATGCAGGGTGTGATTGCGGTTCTGTTTTAGGCGCTTCGGTTGTTTCTGACGCTTGGACTGTTTCATGGTGGTGGCTCCGTTAACTGTAATAAGCGGGTCTCGTTGCCTCGCCGGTATTGCCACGCGTATGGGAGCAGCTAAGGACGACGGTAAGTGCTATCGATAACCAATGTGTGCGCTTGCTTCACGCTCCACTCGATCAGCTATTTGGGTATTGAGACGGATAACGGTTAGCGTTATGGCTGGGTTGGTGTGTGAGCACCACCCAGTCTCGTTAGTGTGCTCAATGATGGTGTTATAAATACACCATTGAATAAGTTCTCCCAGTAGCTCTAAAGCAGTAGGTATATATTAACATTTACCTAATTAGCGATACCCGGTCATGCTTCGGTACTGCTGACACTTTTATCGATTATGTTAAGCGCTACCTAGCGTTTTTTGTCCCAGCAGTGCTCCCACAAAAAATGAACTCGTGGCATCAGATAGCCACGCCGTGTAAAGAATTACATCACCCCGTTCTAATCACTCCGGCGTTTGCCGTCGCAGGCCGTATTTCCCCACTTTTTTACGTTGCTGCCGGATACATACTATGTACACACCGAGCGCAACTTTCTCATTCGATTGAAGAAAATCTCAGCCACATACTACCTCCATGAAGTTATCAGGGATGGCTTGATACGCATCCATTCACTGTCTATGGAGGAAAATTATCATGACGATCCATTGCCCTAACTGTGGTTCTCAACATGTCGTATCCCGCAACCTGGGTAGAAAGGTCGGCGGTGCCACTGGGGCCGCTGCCGGTGCTGCCTCTGGGGTAGCCGGTGCCCTTAGTGGTGCCAAGGCGGGGGCGTTAGTCGGTGCAATGATAGGCCCGGCAGGTATGACCATTGGTGGCCTGTCCGGTGCCGTATTTGGCGGGTTCTTAGGTGGCACAACCTTTGGTGTTGCCGGTGCCAAGCTGGGCCATGAGATCGATCAGAAAATGCTCGATAATTACGCCTGCTGTGCCTGTGACTGCACCTTCCGTCCTCACGCTGAATAATCTAGCTACATTTAACTCTCTCACTGAATATCACAACGGCTTAGCCCGCAGCCTTTTGGCGCGGGCCGTTATGCCGTGCTCACTGATTAAGTTAAACATCCTAAAGGAGATCTCTTATGGCACATCTCGTTGAACACATGGCTTACGTTGGTGCTACCCCTTGGCATGGTCTGGGGCAGCAGCTGTCGCGTCATCAACCGCTGGAGGTCTGGCAGCAACAGGCCGGTATGAACTGGCATATCGAAGAAGCGCCGGTGCGCTTTATTGCTGAAGGGGCTAGCCACCTTGGCAGCATTCACTCGTTTCCTGAACAGAAGGTGCTCTACCGCTCGGATACCAAAGCGCCGCTGTCGGTGGTATCGCAGCGCTACAAGGTGGTGCAGCCCGAAGAGATTCTGGAGTTTTACCGTGACCTAACGGAATACGCCGGATATGAGCTGGAAACCGCTGGAGTGCTTAAAGGGGGGCGTAAATTTTGGGCGTTGGCCCGTAGCGGCTTAAGCACGTCGCTCAAAGGACAGGATGAGGTCAACGACTATTTGCTGTTGGCCACTTCCTGCGATGGCACTCTCGCCACCATGGCAACGCCCACCACGGTGCGGGTGGTGTGCAATAACACACTGCAAATTGCTGTCGATGGCACGTCGCAAGCGGTGAAGGTGCCGCACCGTTCAGAGTTTGATCCGCGTGCTGTGAAGCGTCAGCTGGGTATATCGGTGTCTCAGTGGAATGACTTCATGTACCGGATGAAAACCTTGGCGGAGCGTAAGATCAATCGCCAGGAAGCACAGCAGTATTTTCAGTCGGTGATTTGTGGGGCAGAGAAACCATTAGAAGATCCCTCTAAGCTGCCCAACTACCGGGCGCTGAATAAGGTGCAGAAGCTCTACCACGGTGAAGGCCGGGGCTCTCATTTGGTGACGGCCAAAGACACGGCCTGGGGCTTACTCAATGCCGTGACCGAATACGTCGATCACGACAAGCGGGCGCGTAGTAACGATACCCGGATGGATTCAGCCTGGTTTGGTCAAGGGGCACAGCTCAAACAAGAGGCCTTGGATGCCGCCCTACAACTGGTGTCGTAACCATCCATACACCCATCCCCAAAAGCGATTCACCTAATGATCACCACCACCTCCACGGCATAGACGCCCAGCCCCTGAAAAGGCTGGGCGTTTTGCTGTGGGGCTTATGCCGCGAGGTAACACGATGACGTTTATTTCCCATGCGATTGAAGTCGCGTTAATGCGCCTCACCGAGGAGCTAATCGCCAATCACGCCCACTGCGCTGACACCGTGGTCTGCGCGCAAGGCAGGTTTTATCGGGCAGAGATACGCCTAGAGCCTATTAAAGCCCATGAGCTATCCCAGCATTTGGCGGAATAGCCCCTGAACCACTCCACCACGATGCCCGAATAGACAGCATCGCTAACGTTCTTTATCGCAATGGAGGTGTCCCATGGCACAGCGTACTCATGTAGTAAATTCTTCTAGCCGCAAAACTCCATCGTCTAGCATTCAAGCAGACGCCCATTTAACGAATACTTCAGCCTCGGTCGAGGCTCACCCCACCGCCGATAGCACCGCTATCATTCAGGTCATCGAGCGAGCAGCCCTTAATCCTGACGTCGATATCGACAAGATGGAGCGCTTGCTGCAAATGCAGGAACGCGTGATGGATCGGCAAGCCATGATGGCCTACAGCACCGCCATGGCCGCGATGCAGACCGAGCTGCCCAGCATTGAAGAGCGGGGTAAAACCAACAACGGCTTTTACGCCACGCTGGAAGATATCGTCGATACCGTGCGCCCCATTATGCAGAAGCACGGCTTTGCAGTGAGCTTTCGTATTCAGACCCAGGAACGCGGTATTAAGGTAACGGGTGTACTGATGCACAAGGATGGCCACCGCGAAGAGACCAGCATGCTGCTGCCTGCGGATATGAGCGGTAACAAAAACGCGGTACAGGCGTTTGGGTCTTCAACCAGCTACGGCAAGCGCTATGTACTTTCCGCACTGCTGAACATTACGACGCGAGGCCAAGATGATAACGGAAGCGCTGCCGGTGGTGTCAGGCTGGTAACGCCGTTTCAGGCGGGTCATATCCAGCGACTGATCAGCCAATGCCCCGCTACGACCCAGGAATGGTTCAGTGGCAAATACGGATCAGCGGTGCAGGTGCCCCAGGCGGATTTCGATAAGCTGCGGGCATCCCTCACCAAGCGAGCGGTTAAGTAAACGGCATCAACCACCTGAGTAAAGGAGGTATCCATGCAGATACTCAACATGGTGCAAGGCTCCCCTGAATGGCTGGCGGCGCGCTTAGGGCGCGTCACCATGTCGGAGCTTAAAACGCTGCTCGTTAACGGCAAAGGCCCTGGTGGATTTGGCGCTGGGGCCTTTTCGTATATGCACCAACTAATCGGCGAGCGGATTACCGGCGAACTGGCTGAACCGTTTCAAGGCAACGTGCATACCCGCCGTGGCCATGAGCTAGAAGGCTTGGCCCGCGAGCTGTACCGCGATGCCACTGGCGAACCGGAGCCACAGGAAGTAGGCATTATCCTCAATCATGAGGTGGGCTACTCACCCGACAGTTTGGTGGGTGATAGTGGCTTACTGGAAATTAAAACCAAGCTCCCCAAGTTCCAAATCGAGGTGCTGCTGAGCGGGGAGATTCCCACCGAACATGTTGCCCAGTGCCAAGGCGGGCTGTGGGCCAGTGAACGGGAGTGGATAGACTTTGTGAGCTACTGGCCTGGCATGCCGCTGTTTATTAAGCGCGCTTACCGTGACGACATAATGATTCGCACCATTGCCGAACGGGTTGAAGCATTTCATGAAGAGATGGAGCGGCGCATCAGCCAAGTGATGGCTGCGTGACGGAACCCATACCTCAAAATTCAACACGCTATCTAACGACATAGATGCCGGGGCCACCACCCTGGCATTTTTTTATTTTTTGGAGACAGCCATGACTCATTCCAAACTGAAAGCCGGTGAAGTGGCGGGCACCTACTTAGCCACTTCACCAGTTACCGAAACCGATATCATTACCATGGCCAAGCGCTTCGCACGCCGCAAGCTCGCCAAAGGTCGCAAGATATCCCAACCTTCACAAGCGTTTGAGCACCTGCAGCTGTTGCTTCAAGACTACGAGCATGAGGTCTTCAGTGTGCTATTCCTCGACAGCCAACACCGTGTTATCCGCTTTGAAGAACTGTTTCGCGGCACCATTGATTCAGCCAGCGTCTATCCACGGGAAGTGCTAAAGGCGGCTCTGGCCTTCAATGCCGCCGCCGTGATCCTTGTCCATAACCACCCCAGCGGTGACCCCGAGCCCAGTGAGGCAGACCGACGTATTACCGAGCGACTAAAGGAAGCCTTGGGGCTGATGGACATCCGAGTGATTGATCACGTGGTGGTGGGAAGTGATGGTTGTAGATCGTTTGCTGAGATGGGGTATTTGTAAACGCCTGCTTGGATGAAATGGAGCTGCCTCACTGGGCAGCTCCTGAAATGATGCAATCTTTTTTTTGGTTAAGACGGCAAACGGTTAAGCAGCAGACGTTCGGCATCAAGCACTTTTGTCGGCAACTTCCCTTTTCTCAACATCAAATGATGTGCTATTATGAGAAGCGCTACCCCTAATAGGACCACTTCTCAATGCAAAAAAACTTGGCACCTGACTTGGTTTACGCCACCGAATCCCCTAGGTATCTTGATGAGCTCAATCTTGAACTCGCTGACTTTGAGGATCTCGGAACAGAACTCCTCGACGTCCACTCAACAGTCACCCCCTTTCACCCCTCTGGAACACGAGGAACTCGTTTTTGGCAGGATGCGATAAACCTACTTAGAGATAAGTTATTGCAACGAGGATGGATGCCAGAGGACGTCACCAACCAGCCCCGCGTTACTAAACTAACGACCGAAGGGCAAAAGATCTCAATCACGTTCGCAAACGGTGATAGCAATACTGGAACGCTGACTCAACCCAAAACCGGAAACAAAAAGGGAAAAACGACAAGATCTGCTATTAAAAATAATTCCAGCCAAATGTCTCTGAGCTTGGTAGGCGGGCAATCACATAACCCTGATTTAGAATCATACAAAGGTCTGTGGTTCGTCCTAGCTTTCCTAGATGAAGACGAAAACGAAATTCGGCTAGAGATATCAAAACCTATCGAAATGTACATGAACAAGCCCACCAAGTGGGCTAAAAGGATTATCCTTCCGCCTGTACCGCTGAGAAACGAGCCCTTGGACGATCAGGAAGACGAATCCGGCACTCCGCCCATTGATATACCCATCAGTCCTAAGAGTGGAATATGAAAACTGATCGCGAACTCACGCCCTCGCGCGTCACTGTCGCGCGCGAGCGTCGCGGTTACACCAAAACTGCTTTAGCTCGCTTAACTGGCCTGAGCTCCAAAACTATTACCAATATTGAACTAGGCAACGGTTGTTCAGACGAAACTTTAAAAGCCCTTGCCCATGCTCTACAGTTTCCAGTTGGCTTCTTTTATAGAGAAGATTTGGTTGAGCCGCTCAATCCCAGCTTCCGCTCATTTTCCAGGGTTACAGCTGCACAAAAGAAGGCAGCTCAATCATCTGGAGCAATAGCCTTCGAGCTAGGAGATTGGCTTGCTGAAAATTTCAATCTGCCAGAGCCGAATATTCCCGACTATTCCGATATGGAGCCGGAGGCCGCTGCACAAGCTCTTCGACTAGAATGGCGACTAGGGTTTTCTCCTATCAAGAACATGATTCACCTACTTGAATCTAAAGGCGTTAAAGTTTTTTCGTTAGCTGAAGAAAATGCCGAAGTCAATGCCTTTTGCTGTTGGCACAAATCTACAGACCCCTATGTTTTTCTGAATTCGTTCAAATCTTCAGAGTCGAGTCGTTTTGATGCTGCGCACGAACTAGCACACCTTGTCTTGCACAGGTATTCCGAAAACAAGGGAAAAGAAGCGGAAGCACAAGCGGATGCATTCGCTGGTGAATTCCTTATGCCAAGACAAGGGGTTCTTTCTCGTAAAAGAGCCTACATTCAGTTGCGCGACATTCTCAAGGAGAAGAAATACTGGAACGTATCCGCTTTCGCCATGACCTACACCATGTCTCGCAACCATATGCTTACCGAATGGCGTTACAGAGCACTTTGTATCGAAATGTCGAAGCTCGGCTATCGTAAAACCGAGCCGGATAGCGAGCCCCATGAGAGATCGCAGATATTGCAAAAGGTTATTGACTTCTATCGCCCCAGAGGAGGTCTCGTACCTATTCTGGAGAAAGAGCTAAATATTCATCGCGAAGAGATTAACAAGCTCATTTTCAACATTGCTCCCACGATGAGCATTACTGATTCACCCAAGAAATCAGCTGCTCCCAAGCCTAAGCTGGCCCTCGTCAACTGACGATCAAATTTCAAGAGCCCGGCTCCACACCAGGCTCTTAGTGCCCCAGCAGAGGCTGAGAATATCTGCATACCTTGATACACCTTACCCCGCCGCTTGGCGGTTTTTTTGTGCCCGTAGGCCCTGTTTGGGCCTCGCTGTCCACCAAGGGAGACGCCATCATGGACCTGCTATTAACGCCAGGTTAGATAGAAGCCCTGACTGGCCGCAAGCAAACCAAGGAGCAATGTGCCTCACTTGATGCCATGGGGTGTGCTGGAAGATCAACGCAAGCGGCGCGCTGATCGTTGGTCGTCGGCGCGTTGAGCAAGTGTTGCGCGGCGAGAATCCCAGTCAGGGGCCTGAAACCAAGCGACCCAACTTTGAGGCCTTACACGAATTATGCAGGAGAACCCAGGCATTCCCCGAGGGTATTGGAAAGGCGGTGCATGGCGCTATAAATGCAACGCCCGTCAGAAGGCACTAGTGGGCAAAAGCTGGATTCGCCTGGGTGAATCGGCCAAGGAGGCCCCGGCCGCCTATGAGCAATGGCAAAAGCGGCTGTTCCCCAAAGCAGGCACGGGCCGCATATTTGACCGCTATGAAGCAGAGATCATTCCTGCCAAGCCTGCTGAAGCAACGCGACGCTCCAACCTGTAGGAGCTCAAAAAGCTGCGCGCTGAGGTTGCTAAGTATGAGACAAGCGATATAACGGTGCACGACATTTATCGTTATACGGATGCTCGCAGCGTCCAGTCAAAAACGCAGGCCAACCACAAGCTGGCTCTACTCAAGCACATCTTCCGATATGCCCAGCTTTGGGGGGTCGTCGAACACAACCCCGCCGATCCGGTGACCAAGCTCAAACCGCGTGATCGCAATATCACGTTACCAGCCAGTGGCTACCATTCAAAACTCTTCAGAGGACAGTATCTGAAAGAATAGAGGCTGTCACCTCCCCCTTACGAGCTGTATCAGTGAAGTTTTTGAGGGAATTGAGCCATGGATGCGAGTATCAAAAAACGACTTACGAAGAGAGAGCGTCCAGAGAGGTTTATTTCTATTCAGTGAGAGCCAAAACCAAAGTATGGGCTGGGGTATGGGCTGGCTAAATTACAAACACAAAAAAGCCGCTGAAATCAGCGGCTTAGTCGTAATACTTGGCGGAGGGACAGGGATTCGAACCCTGGATAGGCTATTAACCTATGCCGGTTTTCAAGACCGGTGCATTCAACCGCTCTGCCATCCCTCCGGCTTATGGGTGCGTATAATAACAGCATTTCCTTGTAAGTCAATGCCTTTAGAGTGAATTAGTACAGCCTTAAGCCCACTCGAGTAATACTCCCGCCTTCCATTTCGCTAACAACCCAGTGAATACCGTGCCAATCTACATCATCGCCGACAACGGGGTGGCCACCTACGCGCAGCGAGACGAACTCCGCTAATGTCATATCCTGCTCCCCTGGGCTTAACGTTAAGCCGTAGGCCTGGGCAACATCCTGCATCTGGGCGCTGCCATCAAGGGTAAAAGTACCGAAGAAAGCACGCTCTTGCTTAAGTTTGGCATCGCCATTAAACAGTCGATTCAGCGCTACTAGGTCTTCTGAACGTCCGATGACACAAATCACATCGCCTAGCTTGAGCCGTGTACTGCCTTTGGGGTGAAGCATGGCATGATCGCGAAACAGAGCTGAAATCAGCGCACCGGACGGAAAGCGTAAAAGCCGAATCGGCACATCTTCTAAATCTTGGTTTTCGACGACGTACACAAACATCTCGAAATCGTTTTCAGGCAGTATGCCAAGTGGCCCGCGCCGGTTAGGGGTAGTACCCACAGGCACTTCTACTTTCAACCAGCGCGCCATGAGGGTAAGTGACCCCCCTTGAATAAGCAGCGACATTAAGACCACTGCAAATGCCACATTAAAATAGAGCGAAGCGTTTTCGACACCACCAATCAGCGGGAAAATAGCCAGCACGATAGGCACTGCTCCTCTCAGCCCTACCCAAGCAATAAACCAGGTTTCTCGCCAGCGAAACTTAAAAAAGGGCTTGATAGAAATGAGAACAGCCAACGGGCGGGCAATGAAGATTAACGCCAGGGCCACTAAGCTTGCGGGCAAAGCCACTTCCCACAACTCGCTTGGCGTAACCAATAGCCCCAGCACCAAGAACAGACCAATTTGACTTAACCATGCCAAGCCATCGTGAACAGGCAAAATAAAATTCAGGTGTCGGCCTGGCTGATTGCCAATCATCAACCCGGCTAAATAAATAGCAAGGAAGCCACTCCCCCCCAGCACGCTAGTTAAACCAAAAACGCTGAACCCAAGCGCCAGCGCCAGCATGGCGTAAAGTCCAGGGGCAAGGTCAAGCCAACGCAACAGTTTCGCGCTTAACCACCCACCTCCCAAACCAATGAGTAGGCCAATACCAAACTGGGAAATAAAGAAAAGTAGGGTCTCTAGGGGGCCGCCAATATCTCCCACCAACAGTTCAACCAACATCAGCGTTAAAAAAATCGCCATCGGGTCGTTGGTACCCGACTCAATTTCAAGAGTCGCCCCTACCCGCTCGTTCAAGTTGACACCACGGCCGCTGAGCATTGAGAAAACGGCGGCCGCATCGGTGGAGCCAACGATCGCCCCCACCAAAAGCCCTTGAATGAGCGTTAGATCAAACACCCACATGGCAATCAAACCAACAATGGTGCTGGTAATAAACACACCAAAGGTCGCTAGAGAAAGCGCGGGCCTGAAGCCTACACGGAACGTTTTCAGGCGAGTGCGTAAACCGCCATCTAACAAAATCATGGCCAGGGCCAAATGCCCAATCGTGAAGGCCATTGAGTAATCGTCGAATTCAACGCCCAGTACGCCTTCCTCACCTGCTAGCATGCCAAGCCCAAGGAAGATAAGCAGTAATGGAACGCCAACCATTGATGAAAGGCGGCTCGCTAAAATGCTAAGCGCCATGAGCGAACCGCCTACTAAGAAGAACGTATAAATTGCGTCCATGTGTCTCCGTCTCTACATCAATGCTGCTCTATTATTGCATGCTACCGTTGAATTTACTGTGACATATTACGGAGTGGATGCGTGATGGGGGTGGTCAGATCCTTAACCTCGCGGCTACACTCCGCCCTTACAATGCCTGGAGTTATTGTCTATGTTGCAACCTTTTCTTCGCCGATGGTTAGTCGCGCTTTTATTCACACTGCTGTCATCAACAGTATTGTTATTGTTCTCAAACGCCGTTGCTTACGCAAATGAAGAAGACATTGATAACACCGAAATACTGCACCTTGAAAGCGAGGTAACAGTTCCTGACGCATTGTGGCAATCTTCCTCCGAAGAAAGTGCCGAAGAAGAAGCACCCACCATGGCACTGATCCCCCCTCCGCCGTTAGACCCTCCCCCTCTGAAGCAACTAACACTAATGCTGGACTGGTATTTAAGCCCCCACCATGCAGCTCTCGTTATTGCCAAAGAACGCGGTATGTTTGCTGCTCAGGGGCTTGCGGTTGAGCTGCAAACCCCCGCAGACCCAACGATTGCGATTAAACTGCTCGCCGCGGGCGATGTTGATCTTGCACTAACGCGACAGCCTCTACTGCATTTGCATGTCCACGACGGCGCACCCATTACCCGCGTTGGCACTCTATTTGAAACACCTCTTACGGCAGTTATTGTGTCCGGCGAACAGCATCAGGGCGAGGATCTGCTCATGCATCTCGCAGGGTTACACTACGGCTTTTCGACGCGCGAAGGGCGTGATGCAGTGTTGCAACAAGTACGCCCCCATTCCGTCCAGCAAGTTGATACGGTGATGCCGCCTGAGAATGTGCGCTTTACGGCCGCGACCGCCCTACGAGAAGGAAGAGTGGAAGCCGTTGCAGATGGCTTTTTTCACTACTTACCCCCACAACTTGCCACAGAGGGCATTACCACCCATGTCGTTCAGTACCACGAGTTAGAAATACCCCGACATGACGGCCTCATCATAGTGGCCAATAGCGATTCGGCCACTCGCCGCGCCCCAACATGGTCGCGCGTTTTAATCGCGCTTGAAGAAGCCAGCTATTGGATAATCGACAACCCAGATGCTGCTTGGTCACTTTTAGCCACTACCCATCCGGTGGTTGATAATGCCATTAATGCACAAGCCTGGGAGGATTTGCTTAGACGGATGACACTGAGCCCGGCGGCGCTCGATACCCGCCGCTATAAGGCGTTTGAACACTTTTTACTGCAAGCAGAGCTTATCGACGCCGTACTGCCCGTACCGCGCTTAGCGATTGACCCGCATTCGATATAACTTGGCAAACTTACCCACTTTGCGCTGGAGCGCCATGAGCGAAGCACCGTTAATCTTTATTGATGTTGAAACCACCGGCACCCGAGCCACTCGGGATCGTATCACTGAAGTCGCTGCGCTAAAGGTCGTTAATGGCAGCATCACGGAACGCTGGTGCAGCTTCATTAACCCTGGATGTAAAATTCCTGCTCACATCAGCCAACTGACAGGAATTACGGATGATATGCTCACCGACGCCCCCGCGTTTCAGCAGGTAGCAGCAGAGTTTCGCCAGTGGCTCGGGGATGGACGTTTAGTCGCCCACAACGCACGCTTTGATTACAGCTTTCTGCGCAATGAGTTTAAGCGCGCAGGCTTCGATTTTCGCGCCCAACTAATCTGCACATTACGCCTTTCAAGACGCCTTGCCCCCCAAGCCGCTCAGCACAATCTCGCAGCGCTTCTGGAGCGCTATGAAATAGCGGTAGAACGCCACCACCGAGCAGAAGACGACGCGTTAGCGCTATGGAAGCTGTGGCAAGCGTGGCAGCACCACCACGATCACGAGAGATGGCAGGCTGCCCTAGGCGATGAACAGCGCCACCGAAGCTTACCCGCTCATTTAGATAGCGCACAGCTTGCCGGGCTACCCCCAACGCCCGGCGTCTACCTCTTTTATGGCCATAACCGGCTACCTCTTTATGTGGGTAAAAGCATTAATTTACGCAGCCGCGTACTGGGTCACTTTCAGCGCGATTATCAAGATGACAAAGAGATGCGCCTAGCCCAGCAAATACAGCATATTGAGTGGGAAGAGACAGCAGGCGACATGGGCGCCCAACTGCGAGAGGCTCAGTTGGTTAAACAACTAATGCCTATAATGAACCGACAACTGAGGCGGCAAGGGAAATTACATACCTGGCACTGGCCAACCGAACAAACCGCTCCCACCTTGATGAATGGCAGCGCGCTAGGCCAATCTCAAACGGGACGCTTCTACGGGCTTTTTCGCAGCGCTAAAGAAGCGAAAGACACACTTCGCTCTCTGAGTGAAACTCACCAGCTGTGCCCACAGGTGCTTGGCCTGGAAAAAGGGAAAGGCCGCTGTTTTGCCCACCAATTAGGCAAGTGCCAAGGTGCTTGCTGCGGTAAAGAGGGACTGAAAGAGCACTCTCAACGCGCACAGGAAGCAATGGAGAAACTCCAAGTTGGTACGTGGCCATGGCCTGCTCGAATTGTAATTCGTGAAAAGGGCCAAAGCACACGGAAGACCACCTATCATGTAGTAGACCACTGGTGCTATCTGGGTAGCAGAAGTACGTTAAGCGCGGCTAGAAAGCTTGTCGGCTCATGCCCACAATTTGATGTCGACACTTACCGTATTCTAAACAGATTTCTACGTAACCCAGAGCAGCACCGTTTAACCATCACCCCGCTTGGGGAAGAATTTGGCCTTAACACCTAAGACTGCGCGGCAATAAAGGCCTCAACGGCTTGTTGAAATGCTTCTGGCTGGTCAGCATGTAGCCAGTGACCTGCCTGTTTAAGGGTAACCAAGCGGGCCTTTGGCAGTACATCGCGCAGCGCTGGCAGCATATCATCGCTTACATAATGAGAGTCGCTACCACGCAGCACCAGCGACGGACCATCAAAAGCTTTTTCGCCATCGGGTACGCCGATAATAGCCTCGTAACCTCGCTGAATCTCATCTAAACCAACGCGCAAACTCATACTTCCTTCCTCATTGCGCACTAGGTTGGTGGCAAGGAACAGCCGTGTAGGGCGTGAGTCAACGTGTTCGGCAAGCAATGCATCGGCTTCGCGGCGGTTAGTTGGCTTCCCTTTTTTGACATGTTCAAGCGCAGCAAACACATCATCATGACCATGCTGGTAAGCCACCGGTGCGATATCCGCCACTACAAGTGATGCGCAACGCTCTGGTGCAACACGGGCTAGCGTAATAGCGACTTTGCCCCCCATGGAGTGTCCAAGAATATGGGCACGTTCAATCGAAAGCTTATCTAGGAGCGCCAGCACATCTTGGCTCATAGCCTGATAACTCATGCCCTCTGCATGCGGCGAACGGCCATGGTTACGCAAGTCAACGGCAATCACACGGCGGGACTGCTGCCACACTTTAAGGTGCGAGCGCCAGTTATCAGCACTGCCCAGCAAGCCATGGATGACCACTAACGGAAGCGAATCATGGCTGCTTTGCTCGGCAGGCAAGTCGATGGCATGAAGTTCAACAGCGGCAAGTTCGGTCATGCAGGCTCCTTGCTATTATGCAGTTCGAGGGGACGCATCAGATTGGCCTGTCCACACCACCAAACGGCGGGTAAGCCAAGCTAACAATAGGCCATACAGGGGTAAGAAAAAGAGCAAGCTAATGCCCAGCTTAATCACATAATCAACTACCGCAATCTCCACCCAGTGGTTAGCCATAAAAGGGTCCGGACTGTTGTAAAAGGCGGCAAAGAAAAATGCAAAGGTATCCGCTAAATTGCCTAATACTGTCGAACACACGGGAGCTACCCACCACGCCCATCGGCGCAAACGATCAAACACCTGTACGTCTAATAACTGCCCTAGTACATAGGCAAGGAAACTCGCCAGCGCGATGCGCGCTACAAACACGTTCCACTCACCCAAGGCATCTATGCCGGCAAAGCTGCCCCGTGGAAAAACAACGGACACGACATAAGAAACAACTAACGCGGGAAACATCACGCGCAGAATAATGGAGCGCGCTGGCTTTTTACCAAATAACCGCACGGTTAAATCAGTCGCCAAAAAGATGAATGGGAAGCTGAAGGCGCCCCAGGTGGTATGAAAACCAAATAACGTAAACGGCAGCTGAACCAAGTAGTTACTTGCCGCAATAATGCCTATATGAAAAGCGATCATCACCACAAGGCAACGCCGGTATTGCGAATCGGTTAATGCAAACATTCAGGATGGCCTTTTTTAGTCACATGAGGGGTTAGGGAACCCTCAAAAAAGCGCGTTAACGCAGCGGCCGGGCATTATACGCTTTCTGCAAGGTAATAAAAAAGCCGCCCAATTTATTGGGCGGCTTGGCGGGTAATAGTATCACTATAGAGGCATTAAGCGTCCTGCGGTTTAGCCTGATCCGCGGCACCAACGGAGCGCTCGCGCATGGCAGCATGCACGTCCTCTAAGCTGGTAGGGTCATCAATCGTTGACGGAATGCCGAATGACTTACCATCGGCAATGTTGCGCAACAACTTACGCAAAATTTTACCAGAGCGCGTTTTTGGCAGCCGATTAACTACCAATACTTGCTTGAAGCACGCAATCGGCCCAATACGCTCACGAACCAAGTTAATCAGTTCAGCTTCAAGCTGAGCCTCGTCACCCTGAAAGCCATCTTTGGTGATCACCAAGCCAATAGGAAGCTGCCCTTTCAGATCATCATGAATACCAATCACCGCGCACTCTGCAACGGCCGGATGCCCACCAACAACCTCCTCCATTTCACCTGTCGAGAGCCGATGCCCCGCCACATTAATAACATCGTCGGTTCTGCCCATGATGAACAAATAGCCCTCTTCATCAAAATAGCCGCCATCACCGGTTAAGTAGTAACCAGGGAACGCTGCCATGTAGGCACTATGGAACCGCTGCGGATCGCGCCAAATACCGGTTAAGCAGCCCGGCGGGAGCGGTTGTTTGATCACCACACTTCCCTGCTGCATGGGCGCTGCGGCCTCACCGTCTCGATCTAGGATTTGTACATTAAACCCTGGCACAGGGTACGTCGCAGAACCTGCTTTAGTAGGCGCGGACTCTATTCCAGGTAAGTTTGCGGCAATCGGCCAGCCGGTTTCGGTTTGCCACCAGTGATCAATGACCGGCACATCGAGCAAGTCGTCCAACCAATGGAAGGTAGGGGGATCCAGACGCTCACCTGCCACATAGAGGTGTTGAAGGCTACTTATATCGTAATTTTCCAATAGCTTAGCGTCAGGATCCTCTTTTTTAATCGCTCGGAAGGCCGTTGGCGCCGTGAAAAAGCTCTTAACCTTATACTCTTCAATGATGCGCCAGAAGCTTCCAGCATCGGGCGTTTTTACCGGCTTCCCTTCATAAATAACCGTTGTACAGCCCCTCAACAGCGGCGCATAGACGATGTAAGAGTGCCCCACCACCCAACCAACATCCGACGCGGTAAACATGACATCCCCCGGCTCCAGCGCATAAATCGCTTCCATGGAGTAAGCCAGCGCCACTGCATAACCGCCAGTATCACGAACCACCCCTTTAGGCTTGTCCGTGGTACCGGAGGTGTAGAGCACATAGAGGGGGTCGGTTGCTTTCACAGGCACGCACGCTGCCAAAGGAGCATTGGCGACTAGCGTCTGCCAATCATGGTCGCCCTCTGCTAGCTCCGCTTTTAGCGCCTCACGCTGGAAAACAACGCATGCGTCAGGCTTAAAGCTACTTTGCGCAATCGCCTGGTCGATGATGGGCTTGTAAGGCAATACTTTATCAATTTCGATTCCGCAGGAGGCCGCAATAACCACCTTTGGCTCTGCATCCTCAATCCGAACAGACAGCTCATGGGGCGCAAAACCACCAAACACTACCGAGTGCACAGCACCTAATCGAGCGCAGGCATACATGGCGATCAATGCTTCGGGAACCATAGGCATGTAAATAACGACCCGGTCACCTTTCGCGACGCCGAGCGATGCAAGGCCACCTGCGAATTGGGCTACGCGGTCGCGCAGCTCCTGGTAGGTAATCGTTTGCTTTGACTGGGTGACAGGTGAATCCCAATAAATAGCAGGCTGACTGCCTCGCCCCTGCTCCACATGGTAATCGATAGCGGCATAGCAAATATTTAGCTCGCCATCACCAAACCAACGGGCATGCTGCTGCTCATCATAGGAAAGAATAGTGGAAGGAGAGGTATACCATGGAAGCCGTTTGGCTTGTTCAGCCCAAAAGGTTTCGGGGTGCTCCACCGATTGTTGAAAGGTGTTTTGATAGAGAGTCATCGTCGATTAACCTGGATGTTGTCAAAGAAACGAGCCTGATTGTTGACACTCTATAAAGTTAATCGGGAAATCACCCTCATACTATGGGATAAAACGCGACCAAAGCCGTATAAATGCGCACTGATTGTCGACAAAAAAGAGAAACACTACCATTGATAAATCGTTAAACCGGTTTTTGGACAAAACACGCTAAATTATTGATCATTGATTAAACAGATTCTCGCGATGCGCCCCCGACGCGATAATGCCTATAAAACCATTACAACGCTGTGTCATCAGTGTAGGCAAGGAGATACTCATGTCTGGTTCCCCAAGCGCCGCCTCACGCCTCCTAGAGCATAACGGCCATGCCATCGAGGCAGGTACTAACTTATTAAAAGCCCTTGCCAACGAGAAACGTTTACAGATCCTTTGCTTGCTAGCAGAAAAAGAACTCTCGGTTACCCAAATTAATCAGCAGCTGTCTCTCAGCCAATCGGCGCTCTCACAACACCTAGCCATTTTGCGACGTGATCATCTGGTTAACACTCGTAGAGAGTCTCAGACCATTTATTATTCACTTAAAAGTGAGAGCGCCAAAGCGATTATTGACACCTTGGCGCACCATTACGCAGCGTGATTCACTGCAATTTAAACCGTTATGAAAGCAGCCTTAGGCATCAACGCGTTTAGCGGCGCTGCCACCCGGCCGCATCGATGAGGCCTAACGCCTTGAGGGCTGCTTGCTCTATCCCGGCAGACACTGCCAAGCCGATTTTACGACTAATGGTTTTAGGCGGCTCAAGCCTAACCTGATAAACATCGGCTTCCGCCATCCGCTCAACTAAATAAGCCTCGCTAGTCCCCACGCTATCGACTAACTGCTGATCAAGAGCCTCACTGCCGTACCAAATTTCGCCAGTGGCGAGTGTATCGATATCCATTGCGGGACGATGCTGAGAAACGTAATCCTTAAATAGCTGATGGGTATTCTCTAAATCTTCGATAAACTTCTCGCGGCCCTCTTGGGTATTTTCCCCCAACACAGTTAACGTGCGCTTATATTTGCCAGCGGTCAGTAACTCCACGTCAATATCGTGACGCTTTAGCAAGCGATGAATATTCGGCACCTGCGCGACAACGCCGATGGAGCCAATCACTGCAAAAGGCGCAGCTTTAACGTGGTGAGCGGTACAAGCCATCATATAACCCCCGCTCGCAGCCACTTTATCAATACAAACGGTGGTGGTGAGACCTGCGTCGCGCAAACGGTCTAGCTGAGCCGCCGCTAACCCGTAGCCGTGAACCACGCCTCCTGCGGACTCAAGGCGCACAATGACCTCATCCTCAGCCGAAGCAACCTGGATCACTGCTGAAATCTCTTGGGCAAAATGCTCAGTTTGCGAGGCTTTCAAATCACCATGGAAATCCAAAACCCACACTTTAGTTGAAGACTGCTGTTGAGTGGGCTTGTCACCCTTCACCGCTTTATGACGTGCTTTATCTTCCTTACGAAAAGCTTTGATGAGCCGCTTACGCGCCCCATGCTGCGTGGAATGAACACGCAAGCGGCGCTCCCGTGAACGGCGCTGATCATTTAGCGACTCAACGTGCAATTTAAGACTGCTGTTGTCAGATTCTTTGCTGCGCATAATCAGCAATAAGATGAACCCCACCAAGGCCATCACAATAACAGCCTGCACCAGGAAGGTTCCTATCTCTACCACCCACTCGCTCATATACTGCTCCCCATACTGTATTTAAAGGCTGAAAAGACTTACTTTGACCACACCTAGGCCCAAGACCTCGTTACCATGTACCCAGGCCCCTTGATTAAAACAATTGTTTGAAATAATCTCGTGATCAGCACGTTGATTCACCAGCCATCTTGAGCGGCAACCCGTCATACACCCATAAACGCATTAGGAATCTTATTATGTCATCAAATACGCTTGAAAAGTTGCAAGCCCGCTTTAACCCTGAAGCCGCCAAGGGAATGGAAGAAGTATTTCAGTTCCATTTCACAGATGCGGGAAGCTATTACCTCAATATCCAAGACGGCACGTTGGATATCCAAGAAGGTGAGCACGATGACCCTTCCGTCAGCCTGAACATGAGCACCGATACTCTAAAAGGCATAATGAGCGGCGATGTTAACGGCATGACGGCGTTTATGACGGGCAAGCTAAAAGCGACGGGTAACGTCATGCTTGCCACTAAGCTTACGTCGCTATTTCCTAGCGAATAAGGACTATGTCGGCGTTAATCAGTTCAAGCGATTAACGCCAACGTGCCAAGTGAGTTTCGATAAGCTCACGAGAAATAGAGTAAGGCGGCGGCAGCGAGGGTAGCTGACGCGGCGAAAACCAAGCCGCATCGCTAATTTCTACGCCGTCAATGCGTATCCGCCGCGTGGTTGCCTCTGCGAAAAAACCAAACATCAGCGAATGAGGAAATGGCCACGCTTGACTCTGGTGGTAGCGCAGCTTATCCACATGCACCCCCACCTCTTCAAAGATCTCCCGATGAACCGCCTCTTCAGCAGATTCGCCAGGCTCTATAAACCCCGCTAGCGTGGAGTAGCGCCCAGGTGGGAAGCGCGGGCTGCGGGCTAGTAACATCGCTTCACCGCTGGTCACCAACGTGATAATACACGGCGAAATACGCGGGTAGTTGCGGTGCCCGCAGGCATGGCAGTGCATAGCGAACTCCGCCTCAAGCTTGGTAGCTTTTTCACCACAACGCCCACAAAACCGGTGATTTTCAAGCCAAGCCCCCACCTGTAAGGCGGTTGAAAGTAAGCTGAACCATGACGCCGCCAGCTGCCCAAGCCACTGCCGACCATCTATCCAGTCCTCTCCCGGCACGCTCTCAACCAGCAGTGCAACGGGTTCGTCCTGCCAGTAGCATAGCGGCTGCATCTGCTCGTTCCAGGGCTGCAGGGGTTGGAGTGGAGTTAACTCACCCGCGAGCGGCCCAGGCGCAATACGGCTGCGGGATACACGGATCACACGGCCTTCACGGGCATTGTGGGGTATTTCACGCTTAAGCATCGACTTGGGGTTCCTCAAACCAGCGCAACTGATGCGCGTCGCATTTAGCTTTATGCGCCGCATGCTCATCAGCATTAGGGCGTATTACGCGCAACTGTCCAGGGGTGAGCGCCAGGCGTTTGACAGCCAACCCTTCATTTGCCTGATGCTGTTGCTGCTTGTTCGACGAAGTGTCAGCGTCTAGGACAAGCGCTGTTTGGCCGCCGGTCATAGCCAAATATACTTCGGCTAAAATTTCAGCATCTAACAAAGCGCCGTGGAGCACACGATGCCCGTTATCGATGTCGTATCGCTTGCACAGGGCATCTAGATTATTGCGCTGACCAGGATGCTTCTCACGGGCCATCACCAGCGTATCCAGAATACGACAGTGGTCGCGCACCGGACCAATAGCGGGTGCCTGGCGATGCTTATTGAGTATGCCTAATTCATGATCGATAAACCCAACATCGAAGGGCGCGTTGTGAATGACCAATTCGGCCCCATCAATGAACGCCCAAAACGCATCGGCAATCTCCGCAAACACGGGTTCGTTGGCCACTTTAGCATCGTCAATGCCATGTACCGCGACCACTTCTGCATCGATGTGACGCTCCGGATTGATGTACTGATGGTAAGTACGCCCAGTGAACCGACGATTAATCATCTCGACGGCACCAATCTCCACCAGCCGATGACCATCTTTGGGATCAATACCGGTGGTTTCCGTATCTAAGATGACTTGGCGCATGCCGCTCTCCTCTGATGTTCATCGATGGCTTCGTTGGCTAACTGATCTGCACGCTCATTCCCCGGATGCCCGCTGTGCCCTTTTACCCAGTGCCACTCTACCTGGTGCCGGTGAGTTTCTTCATGCAGAGTCTTCCATAGCTCAGCATTTTTGACAGGCTGCTTAGCCGCCGTTTTCCAGCCTCGCTTGATCCAGTTATGGATCCACTGGGTAATCCCCTGGCGTACATATTGTGAGTCGGTCCATAGCGCGACACAGCATGGTTTGTTCAAGGTACGCAGTGCCATGATCGCCGCCATTAACTCCATGCGATTATTGGTCGTCTCGGCTTCATAGCCTTTCAAGGTTTTTTGATGGGGGCCGCTTTCTAACACTACCCCCCAGCCACCTGGGCCAGGATTGCCTCGACACGCCCCATCGGTATATACCGTGACTTGAGGCAGCCCCTCGGCTACTTGCTTACTCACGCTCACTGTCCTTTTTTTGACGACATTGATCTGATAATGGGTAGCGCGCCGAAACGCCAGTTCGTGTCGCACCCAGCGTCGATGATGAAGCAGGCGCGCGTAAGCCAAATTTAACGCGTTGAATGGGGGCGTGACGTTGACGCCGCTGTGCCTGGATCATGTAGCCTTCACCAATAGGAAGATTGTGCCTTCTCCCCCAAGCTTCCCAAGGTTCGCCACACTTAGCGTTCATCAGGCCACGAAAACAGCAATAGTCTACGCGTTCCACCTCAAAGTCGACAAACGCCAGCCAGTCGCGTAGCCGGTTAGCGCTACGCCATTGCCCGTTCCATGGAAACTGAGCCTGTTTCTTACGCCAGCGCTGTGTCATTCCACTAACACTCATAGGATTAAAGCCAAACAGCACCAAAACACCGTTGTCTGCCGTCACCCGTGCGGCCTCTTGAAGGGTATAGTGAGCATCTGGAACATGCTCTAGCCAGTGGTGTACTACCATGGTGTCGATACAGCGATCTGGCAGTGCCAGCTGACCTGGCGGGCACACCAAGCTGGCTGGAGATGCAGCAAGGGCGCGAGTGGGCGCCCACCGAATCATATGGGGAATGGCTGACATCGTCATTAACGCAGGCCCCATGCTCATCTCCAAGCTATGTCCGCCTTTACGCCCCTCTACCACCGGCCCTAAACAAGCTCGCTGGGTTTCCCACAAAGCTCGACCCGCCTCTGTTTGCCAGTACGCCTGGCTCTGAGCCATCCGCTGAGCGAGCATCGGTGCCATCGACGAATTTGACATGAACAGCGCTTCCCTCCAAAGTAACTGACTTTTAGCGGCGTTGGCGCTCGTATATTTGCGCCCAGATAAACGGCTTAAAAATTGAATTTTAGTGCCCACTTATTCAGTAACGGCCACTATTAACTAACGGTTTTATTTCGCCGATTACTTATTTCGAATTTCAAAGGATCTCGCCCATGATGAGCGTGACACCGATTCCCGCCCTTAGCGACAACTATATTTGGCTATTAAGACAAGATACCAGCCAAAGCGTTTGCGTTGTGGATCCTGGTGAAGCGGCGCCGGTCATTGAGATTCTTGAACGTGATGCCCTCCAACTAGACACCATCTTAATCACCCACCATCATCATGATCATACCGGTGGGTTAAGCGAATTGATTAAACGCTACTCTCCCCGTGTTATCGGCCCTGCAAACCCGTCCATCGAAGGCATTGATGTAACGGTAAGCGACGGTGATGAAGTAAGGGTCATGGGCCGTCTATTTGAAGTAATAGCCACGCCAGGCCATACCCTAGACCATATTAGCTACTTTACGCCGGGCATACCTGCCTTGCTGTTTTGCGGCGACACCCTGTTTTGCGCAGGGTGCGGGCGCCTTTTTGAGGGTACACCGGAGCAAATGCTCGTATCGCTGACAAAATTTAGGGAACTCCCTGAGGATACCCTGGTCTTTGCAGCCCATGAGTATACGCACGCAAATCTTCAATTTGCGCGTGCTGCAGACCCCGATAATGAAGACGTTACCTACGCTTTACAGGAGTGTGAGAAAGCACGGTCTCTCGACCGACCCACGTTACCCAGCACGATAGGACGCGAGCTGAAAATCAATCCCTACCTACGCGTGGGCACCGATAGCGTGCGCCAAGCGGCAGGCACTCAGGGAGCAAATGATGACGATCTCGCCACGTTCACCACTTTAAGAGAGTGGAAGAACCGTTTTTAAGAACGCTATCGAATAGAAACGAACCTATTATGACCTATCGAACGATTCGCCAGCGCTTATTACTAAGCGCTGGGAGCACATTAATTATGGGCCTTTTGTTGGCCGCGGCGGCAAGCTCACAAGCTTCTGCCACTGATCCAAGCTACACGTATGCCACTGTTAATGATGTCGCCTCGGAGAGTGGCAATTCGCATAGCAACACGCATTTTCAACCGACGGCCCTCCATCACCATTTCTGGGACGCCCTCGTGCTTGAACCCCAGGATGCCTGGAGTTCACTACGATCCAGTTTTCAATGGCAAGAAAAAAACCTGCCCGCCGATGCCCAGGCCAGAGTCGATGAGTGGATTGAATACTATCGCTCCAGCCCGCAGAACATTGCGGCCATTACCGAGCGCGCCACACCATGGCTAGCCTGGATCGCCCAGCAGGTGAGCGATCGCGGGCTACCTGGCGAGCTTGCCCTCATCCCCTTTGTGGAAAGTTCATTTGACCCTCAAGCCCGAAGCCATATGGGTGCTGCAGGCCTTTGGCAGTTTATGCCGCGAACCGGGGATGCACTGGGGCTGGTGCGTAACGGGAATTATGATGGTCGCCTGGATGTGATTACTTCCACCGACGCCGCGCTGAACTATCTAGAAATGCAGGCAGATGAGTGGTACGAAGGTGACTTGATGCTTTCATTAGCCGCCTATAATGCGGGTGCTGGCACGGTCAATCGCGCTAAGCGCCAAGCGCAGAGTCAAGGCTTAGAAGGACAATACTGGGATCTTTCGCTGCCCCAAGAAACCATGCAGTACGTGCCAAAGCTCAAGGCAATTGCGACGATAATTAACGATCCCAACAAATATGGCGTTAGCCTGCCGGATATTCATCCAGATCCTGCGTTCGCCAAAATTCAGCTGGAGCAGCCAGTCAGCTTGGCTCAGGCTTCTCAACTGCTGGATGTTAGCCAGTCGGCGCTGGCTGAGCTAAACCCTGGCCTGCTAAACGGCAGCCTCGATCCACGCAGCGCACAAACGCTTTTAGTGCCTGAAGAGGTGGATACGCAAGTATTAGCTCAGCTTTCACAGTCAGGCAACACTTCGCTTGCATCAGCTAGCACACCTACCGTACATCGTGTAGAAAGTGGCGATAACCTTTCCGCTATTGCCGCACAGTATAATATTGATCAACGAGATTTAATCCGCTGGAATGCCATCGAACGCCCTGAGGCACTTCAGCCTGGGCAACGACTGTCACTATCGGCTCAGTAGCAGGGGGTGAGGCCTATCAGAATGATATAAGGGTGGTATAACGGCTAAGCAGAGTTACTATAAGCAGGGTTACTACAAGCAGAGCTACTACAGGAAGTTTACTGATGGCACGCAGCGTAATGCTCAAGAAACTCGTGTTACTGATCAGCGCTCTGCTGCTGAGCTGTTCGCTAATGGCTTCAGAAGAGGCCACAGACAGCGGCAACACCGCCCTTGTTGAAACGGTGCATGGGCTATCGCTATATGATAGCCCGAAGCTGCCGGAAGGCTTTGCCTACTTTCCTCACGTGAACCCCCAAGCGCCTAAAGGCGGTTCTATTACCCATACCGCTGTGGGCGGTAGCTTCGACTCGACAAACCCCTTTATCATTCGCGGCACCCCCGCCACCGGCATTTCGCAAATCTACGACACGCTGATGGCCAGCAATCCTGGCGAGCCGTTTAGCCTCTACGGGCTATTAGCCAAAGGCGTACGCCTGGATCCTGAGCGCCAATGGATTGAGTTTGATCTACGTGAAGAAGCTCGCTTTCAAGATGGCGAACCGCTGACAGCCTATGACGTGGTGTTCTCGTTTGATTTACTCCGTGAAAAGGGTAATCCCTTCTATGCTAGCTACTACGCTGGCGTCGAACGGGTCATCGCGCTAAACGATCATCAGGTGCGTTTCGAATTTAACGATACTGAATCACGGGAGTTACCGCTGATCGTTGCTCAGCTGCCGATCCTCCCCCGCCATTACTGGGAGCCCCGTGACTTTACCGCGCCGACTCTAGCGGCCCACCCTGGCTCTGGCCCCTACCGAATCAGCGAAGTCGACCCGGGTCGGCGCATCGTGTACCAGCGCGATGAGAATTACTGGGGGAAAGATCTCCCGGTCAACGTTGGGCGCTACAATATTGATCGCGTGGTGTACGAGTACTACCGGGATCGTGATATCGCCTGGGAAGCGTTTAAAGCAGGCCTGACCGACTTTCGTACTGATGCCCGCGCCGCCACGTGGGCCATCGGCTACGACTTCCCCGCTTATCGAGACGGCCTGATTAAACGCATCACCGTGCCCGATGTGAACCCCTCCATGATGCAGGCGTTTGTGTTCAACCTGCGCCAAGAGAAGTTCCAAGACCCAAGGGTGCGCGAAGCCTTGAGCCTAACCTTCGACTTTCCCTGGTTAAACACCAATATTTTTTACAATACCTATGCGCGCACTGAAAGTTTCTTTCAAAACTCGGAGATGGAAGCCGTGGGCACACCCTCGGTAGAGGAGCTGGCACTGTTAGAGCCTTACCGTGAAGAGCTACTGGCGTCGCATCAATCTGACCGACTGTTCACAGCGCCACTGCCAATTGATCACCCTGACGAGCTGCGTGAACGGCTAAGATTAGCGTTAGACCTTCTTCGCGAAGCAGACTATCGGGTTGAGGATGGCATGCTAGTGAATGCCGAGGGCCGCCCGCTGACGCTGGAGGTGCTGCTTTACGACTCTGGGTTGGAGCGGGTCGTACAGCCTATGCTGCGTAATATGGCGCGTTTGGGTGTGCAAACATCGCTGCGTATTGTGGATATTAACCAATACCTTAACCGAGTACGGGGCTATGATTATGACATGGTCATTAGCCATTTCCCGCAATCCAATAACCCCGGGAATGAACAGCGTGACTATTGGACCAGTGCTGCTGCAGAAGCGCCCCAGAGCCGCAATCGCATGGCACTGGCCCACCCTGCCGTTGATGCCCTGGTAGAACACATTATTCGGGCTGATGACCGTGAATCACTGGATAACGCTACCCGCGCCCTTGACCGCGTGCTGCGCTGGGGCTTTTATGTCATCCCTCACTATCACTCTGGCGAGACGCGCATCGCAGTATGGGATAAATTCGGTTACCCCGAGCCTTTCCCTGCCTATGCCATGGATTTAGATGCTTGGTGGGTCGACACAGAACGTGAAGCAGCCTTACAGCGGCGTAACCGTCGCCGCTAGCGTTTAGTTGCCACTCAGTATCGTTTTTGACAATCGCTCACAAAACAGCTTGTTTACCTAATTTTCGTGGAGTGCGCTGTGGCACGTTATACCCTACGCCGACTGCTACTGATGATTCCGACGCTGTTCGGCATCATGCTGCTTAACTTCATGATTGTGCAGGCTGCTCCCGGCGGGCCGATTGATCAGATGTTGGCACGCTTTGAAGGCGCCAACGCTATGGCAAGCACACGGCTTGATATGGGCGGTGCGGACGTACAGGTCAGTGACGATTCCCGAGGGGCGCGAGGAATCGACCCACGTTTTATCGAGCAGTTAGAGCAGCAATTCGGCTTCGACAAACCCGCCCACGAGCGCTTTCTGGGCATGATGGCGGATTACCTGACCTTCGATTTCGGCACCAGCTTTTTTCGTGACCGCCCAGTGATTGATCTAATGATCGAGCGACTGCCGGTGTCGATTTCACTCGGGTTATGGACCACCCTGTTGGTCTATTTGATTTCGATCCCCTTAGGGGTTCGCAAAGCCCTACGCCACGGCTCACGCTTTGACGTCTGGACATCAGGCCTAGTGATTGTCGGCTACGCCATACCGGGTTTTCTGTTCGCGATCCTGCTAATTGTGCTGTTCGCTGGCGGCACCTACCTGGACTGGTTCCCGTTGCGCGGGCTAACCTCGCCGGATTTTGCCGAACTATCCGCCTGGGGAAAGGTAAAAGACTACTTTTGGCACATCACGCTACCGGTAATTGCCGCGGCTATTGGAAGCTTCGCCACGCTGACTATGCTGACCAAGAACAGCTTCCTGGATGAAATCCATAAGCAATACGTGCTGACCGCCCGCGCCAAAGGGGCCGATGAGCAGCGCATCTTATACGGTCACGTGTTCCGCAATGCGATGCTGATTATTATCGCGGGCCTACCCTCGGCGATGATCGGTATTTTCTTTACCGGCGCGCTATTGATCGAGGTGATTTTCTCCCTAGACGGGCTGGGTCTGTTAGGGTTTGAAGCGGTGATGCAGCGGGACTATCCGGTGATTTTCGGCACGCTGTTTCTTTACACCGTGATCGGCCTGCTGCTTAAGCTGATTTCAGATTTGACCTATGTGTGGGTAGACCCGCGTATCGATTTTGCATCGAGGGAGTCTTAATATGCGCTTTATTACCTCACACCTCTCCCCGATCACCCTGCGCCGGATGGCAGCCTTTAAAGCCAACCGCCGCGCCCAGGTATCGCTTTGGCTATTTGGCGTGCTCTTTATTGTTAGCCTGTTTGCCGAACTCATCGCCAACGACAAACCCATTGTGATGCAGTACGACGGACAGTGGTATGTTCCGCTGCTAGTGGACTACTCGGAAACGGAGTTTGGCGGTTTTTTGCCCACGCGCACCGACTACCTGGACCCCTTTATTCAGCAGCAGATTAGCGAACACGGCTGGGCTCTTTGGCCAATCATCCCGTTCTCTTACCAAACCTTAGATATGCAGATGACGCAGCCTTCCCCTGCGCCGCCAGACAGCCGCCACTGGCTAGGCACTGACGACCAAGGACGCGACGTGCTGGCCCGAGTGATCTACGGTTTCAGGCTTTCCGTGGCGTTTGCGTTAGTGCTAACAGCGGGGTCGTTAGTGATTGGCGTTTTTGCTGGCGGTATACAGGGTTATTTTGGCGGCAAGGTGGATCTGATTGGCCAGCGGGTGACGGAGATTTGGTCGGGGCTGCCGGTGCTGTTTTTGTTGATCATTCTGGCCAGCTTTGTGCAGCCAGGTTTTTGGTGGCTGCTGGGCATTATGCTGCTCTTTTCCTGGCTGGGGCTGGTGGATATTGTCCGGGCTGAGTTTCTACGTGCCCGCAACCTTGAGTACGTGCGCGCCGCCAAAGCCATGGGGCTGCCTTCACGGCTTATCATGTGGCGTCACGTACTGCCCAACGCCATGGTCGCCACGCTGACCTTCATTCCGTTTATTTTCACCGGTGCCATTGGCACACTAACCGCGCTGGATTTCTTGGGCTTTGGCTTACCGCCTGGAGCGCCCTCCCTTGGTGAACTCGCGGCGCAGGGCAAAAACAACCTGCACGCCCCGTGGTTGGGCATTACTGCGTTTATGACGCTGGCCGTTATGCTTTCTCTGCTGGTCTTTATTGGCGAAGGCCTGCGCGATGCCTTCGACCCTCGCCATGTTAAACAGCGTCCTAGCTCTGCTCAGGACAACTCTGTTCATGAAAGCTCTGTTCAGAAAACCTCTGCCCGGGATGCGACCCATGTCTAAGCCTACTGCCCAACCGCTGCTGCGACTGAATGAGCTAACAGTAGCCTTCGATGGCAAGGTCGTTGTAGACGCCCTGTCGCTCACGGTCAACGCTGGCGAAACCTTAGCCATTGTCGGAGAGTCCGGTTCAGGGAAGTCGGTCTCTGCCCTAGGCGCCATCGACCTGCTGCCCAGTAACGCTGAAGTACGCGGCCAGCGCTGGCTGGAAGGGGCTGATCTTAACAAGCTCAGTAAGCGCGACTGGAACGGCATTCGCGGAAATCGTGTAGGGTTTATTTTTCAAGAGCCGATGACATCGCTCAACCCGCTGCACCGCATTGGCAAACAGATTGGCGAAACGTTGCGCCTGCATCAAGGGCTCAGCGGCCAAGCCGCGCGTAGCAAAGCAAAAACGCTGTTAGAGCAAGTCAAACTGCCTCGCCCAGAGGAACTACTCGATGCTTGGCCACACCAACTCTCGGGCGGACAGCGCCAGCGAGTGATGATTGCCATGGCCATTGCCAACAACCCCGCGCTACTGATTGCCGATGAGCCCACTACCGCGCTCGACGTCACCGTACAGCAGGAAATTCTTGCGCTGTTGAAAGAGCTACGCGACCACCACGGCATGGGGGTGCTGCTGATCAGCCACGACTTAAACCTCGTCCGCCGCCATGCCGACCGGGTGTGCGTGATGTACCAAGGCAAGGTGCAGGAAACTGGCAGCGTTGCCCAAGTGTTCAGCAATCCGCAAAGCGATTACACCAAAGCGCTGATTGCCGCCGAGCCCGAAGGTCGCCCCGCCGAGCCGGCGAATACCACACCGTTACTGACGGCTCAGCAGCTGCGGGTCAGTTTTAAACGCCCTAAAACAGGTCTGTTTCAACGTCAGCCACCGGCATTTGAGGCGTTAAAAGCCACCAACTTGACCATTGCCCCAGGGGAAACGCTGGGCATTGTCGGTGAATCAGGGTCTGGTAAAACGACGTTAGCGTCGGCGATTATGCGCTTGGTCAGTAGCCAGGGAGAAGTACAACTGGGCGATGCCACGCTCAGCCAGCTGTCCGGTGATGCACTGCGCCGCCAGCGCCATCGCCTACAAATGGTGTTTCAGGACCCTTACGGCGCCCTTTCACCCCGCATGCCGGTGTTTGATATTGTCAGCGAGGGGCTGCGCTTTCACTTCCCGTCGTTGAGCGAGACCGAAGTAACCGAGCGGGTACACCGAACCCTGCGTGAAGTGGGCTTACCGGAGAGCTGCGCGGCTCGCTACCCCCACGAGTTTTCTGGCGGGCAGCGCCAGCGCATTGCCGTGGCGCGGGCGATTATTTTAGAGCCAGAATTGCTGGTGCTTGATGAGCCCACGTCCGCCCTTGACCGCACCGTGCAAAAGCAGCTGGTGCTGCTGCTGCGAGAGCTGCAGGCACGCCGCCAGCTCAGCTACCTGTTTATCAGCCACGACCTTGCCGTTGTGCGCGCCATGGCACACCGCATCATGGTGCTAAAAGAGGGTGAAGTGGTGGAACAAGGCAACTGCTTAGAGGTGCTTTCCGCTCCTCAACACGCCTATACCAAGGCCCTTATCGAAGCTGCACACCTACACTAAGTGCTTTGTACATTTTGGCACTGATTCCGATATTTCCACCAGCTTGGTAAGAAAACAAGATAACGGTATAAAATATCGTTTAATAAAACGCCTCCATCGGCAGGGTGCCCAAGGCGGCGCGCAGCAGGAGTCTTATCTCTTAAAAACTGGCGACCTCTTCTGCGGTAAGCTCGCGCCATTCGCCGGGAGCTAGATCATCGGGCAGCATGACATCGCCAATCGAGCGGCGATGCAGGGCATTCACATGGTTCCCCAGGGCAACAAACATGCGCTTTACCTGATGATAACGCCCTTCGGTAATGGTGAGTTCCGCCTGCTGCGGGGAAATAAACCGTAGCGTGGCTGGTTGCGTCGGCGTTTCTTCACCATCCAATAGAATGCCTTGTGCGACTTGCTCCACTGCCCACTGGGCAGCCTCGCCTTCCATCGGCTCGGCTAACTCTGCGACATACACTTTGGCGCAGCGGTGGCGTGGTGAGGTAACCCGATGAGACCACTGCCCGTCATCCGTCAGTAGTAACAAGCCAGTGGTATCGACATCGAGCCGCCCAACAGGCTGCAAACGTTCTACTTTGGGCAAATCGATAATATCGATCACTCGCGGGTAAAGCCCTCGTCGTGCGGTACACTCTACATCCAAGGGCTTATGCAGCATCACGTAGCGAAGGCCTACCAGGGCAAGTCTCTCTCCGTTAAGCCTCACGTCGTCGTGTTCAGTATCTATATGGGTAGCCGCTTTTTTAATGGGCTCACCGTTGAGCGTCACTTCACCGTTTTTAAGCGCGCGTTTGGCCAAACTGCGAGTAAGCGGTGTGGTTTCACTTAAAAAACGATCAAGGCGCATTATTGCCCCACTCCTGGCAGTAACGAAAAGCGGTCGGCATCTTGCCAGGCAGGAAATTTTTCACGAAAGGCATCGAGTTCCGTTTTATCTAGCGTCCCCGTTTCAATAAACGGAGTATGGGCGGGGTGGTCAATGAGCGGTTCGCCCTTAAAATCGACCAGCATGGAGTCGCCGCTATAGGCAAGCCCCTTGGCATCTTCACCTACGCGGTTAACGCCTACTACATAGGCTAGGTTTTCTACCGCGCGCGCTTGCAGCAGCGTCCGCCACGGGTGGCGCCGAGGAGCGGGCCAATTAGCCACGCACAGGATGGCATCATACTCGAAATGCTCATCCTCTGCAGGCTGCTGGCGCATCCAGACGGGGAAGCGCAGGTCGTAGCATACGCTGAGCTGTAGCTTAATGCCCTTCAGCTCGACAATATGACGCGCTTTGCCCATCCCGTAGCGCTCGTGCTCACCGGCCATGCGAAACAGGTGGCGCTTGTCGTAGTAGTTCAACTCACCCGATGGCGTTGCCCATACCATACGGTTGTAGTACTGGCCATCGTCTAAAATCGCCACGCTTCCGGTCATTACGCAGCCCCTCGCCTTCGCTTGGGCTTGTAGCCAGGCAACGCTCTGGCTCTCCTCCATAGGCTGGGCCATTTCTCGAGAGTTCATGGTAAAGCCCGTGGCAAACATCTCGGGCAGCACGATTAAATCGGTGTCGCGACTATCCAAATCACCGAGCAATCCCTCTAAATGCGTGTGGTTGGCTTGGGGGTCTTCCCAGCGTAAGTCGCACTGCACCAAGCTGGTTTTTAATTGACTCATGCCGCGTCTCCTTTGCATCGGTGTCTTTATCAATTGTGTGCTAGATTAGCATTTTTATTTAATGAGGCTGCTATGCTTCCATCCGCTCCAAGGGACCCTGAAGCGGTCAAAGGCGTTATGTTTGGTTTGACCGCCTACACCATGTGGGGTTGCTTTCCGCTGTTTTTTGCCCTGTTTGACGGCATTCCCGCCTTTGAGATTTTAATTCACCGCATTTTGTGGTCGTGCCTGTTTTTAGTCGGGCTTATCAGCGTGCTGCGCCGGTGGCCACCGGTGGTGGCAGCGTTGGTCGAGCCCAAACGCTTGGGCAGGGTGCTGGCCTGCGCGCTGCTGATCGCCTTTAACTGGGGTATCTACATCTACGCGGTAGAGAGTAAGCAGGTACTTCAAGCCAGCTTAGGCTACTTTCTTACGCCATTGGTGAACGTGGCGCTTGGCATGCTGGTGCTGCGTGAAGTCATGGCAAAGCTTCAACTGGTGGCGCTAGGCCTCGCCAGCCTAGCAATTGCGATTCAATTTATCATGCTGGGGGAATTGCCGTGGATTAGCCTATTGCTTGCGCTGAGCTTTGGCAGCTACGGACTTTTTCGCAAGCAGGTACCGCTGGATGGGCTATCAGGCCTCTTCGTGGAAACGCTGTTGCTGTTCCCGCTGGCGCTGATAGCCCTAACGTGGATGAGTTGGCAGGGCGAATCGCACTTTCTACACGATATCCCCATGTCTGCACTGCTTGTCGTCAGCGGGGTGTTAACCGCCCTACCGCTGATGGCTTTTGCCGGTGCGGCCCGCCGCTTACGCTTAGCGACACTGGGGTTCTTGATGTATATCAACCCCAGCATTCAGTTTTTAATCGCGCTGACGCTCTTCGGTGAGCCGCTGGGCCTTATTCAACTCGTCACCTTCTTGATGATTTGGACGGGGTTGGCGCTCTACTCTTGGTCGTCCTGGCAATCACGCCCGCGCCAAGCGACGGCTTGAACCCGGCAACGCTGCTTGCTCTGCAGCCGCGTTGCCGGTGTGCGGCGCCTTCTCAGGCTGGTAGCCCACACGGAAGCCACCCCAGTGCTTGCCGTTAATAAAAATCGGCACGGAAAGATCGTGCATGATCTCTCCCGTATCCCGCTTGTAGGTTTGCAGTAAAAGAGGCTTCTCATGGGCACCGCAGCGACTGCCGGTAGGATCGTCGAATATCCGCTTGCTGCGGCAGTATTTAAGATCGTGCTCATAATCACCCGAGGGCTCTTGGCTAACCGCCGTATTGTGGGTGGGTACATAGCCATTGCGATCACAGGCGATGGCGTAGCTAAGGCCATATTCGCTGAGCAGTGGCTCTTGAAGTGTGGGTAGCTGCAGGTCGGTGAAACGATCAAAACCGGTATGGTACAGCGGCGGCTGAGTACCGCTGATGGTTGCGTAATTTGGTTGGAATAGCGTTGTCTCTGAAAGCTCTCCCCGTGCAATGGCTTTTTCAAACAGTTTGCCGATGCGATCGGCTGTTTGACGGGCCGCCAAGAAGACAGTTTGATGCCGACCCAGCAAGCGCTGCTGGGCAAGTTCTCCGTCAACACCTTCAGCAGCCTCCATCAGCGCCCGCGCTTGATGCGCCAACTCGTGCATGTTGCGGTTACCCTCATCGACATCGTCTTCCAATTGACGAAGGCTGTCAGCAACGGTTTGGCTGTGCTCTTTCGTACTGTTCATAGCGTCGGCTACGCTAGTAATTTCTTGCTGCACTTGATCAAACTCTTCAGTTATCGTTGCCAAGCTGCTGCCTACCCGCTGCATACCTTGAGAACGCTCGCGCACGCGGGTCATCAAGTCCCCCATGGTCTCTACTACGCTCTGCCCGCTTTGGTGCATATCCTTGACCAGTTCATCCACACTTTGCGTGGCGGTAGAGGTTTTCATCGCCAAATTGCGCACCTCACCCGCCACCACCGCAAAGCCCCGTCCATGTTCCCCTGCACGCGCCGCCTCAATAGAAGCGTTCAAAGAGAGAAGGTGTGTCTGTTCGGCAATGTCTTCGATCATCGAAGTCACATTGCGCACCCGCTCGATTTTATCGTTGAGCGCGGTGAGCATTTCCAATGCTTGGCTGGAGCGTTCGGCCACTTCGGTCATGTCATGAATGATATCCGTCAACTCGTCATGATTATGGTGGCTCGCTTGCCGTGCGCTGTCTGCGAGTGCGGCCACCTGGGTCGCACTGGCGCTGACCTGCACAATGGCGGCGTTGATCGCGCCCATGCTAGAGGAAGCCTCGCTCGCCATACTTTCCTGTTTGCCCAACCGCTGGGCCATCAAATCGGCGTAGTGGGACACCTCCGCAGAGGCAATGGCCGTGCTGCTGGCTCGGTTCATTAACCGATACGCCATAGCACGCAGTGAGCTATAGTCACGCAGTGGTTTTAGCAGTGCAGGCTGCGCCAAGCGCTCTTGACCTGCGTTATAAATAGCGTAGAGCACACTGGCAAACGCCGCTATACCTGCAAACACGGCGCACACAATCGCCGCGTAAGACCATGGCTCAGGCAGTGATACAAGCCAGGTGGCCGCAATAATGAGAAGCAGTGGCACCAGCCAACGAAGTAGTCGCATGTGAGGCACTCTTTTTTAGTTGACGTTGTTGAGTCATAAAACGATGCGATTTAGAAGATTTCTCTTCTTCAGTCAGCTTAACGAGTTATGCTAATGAAAGAAGTAGCACTTTGGGGGAAGAGCACCATCTGCGGCTCACAATCAACGCGTCAAATGCCGTAATTCAGGGCGTAACGCGCTAAACTATTGGCCTTATTTTCTACACCGCTCTTTTACACACACGGCCCACGCTCAGGAGCTTATGTTTAAGCGCTATTTGCCTATTTTTAACTGGCTGCCCCATTACCACCGGCGCTTATTGGGAGCTGATCTCATCGCAGGGCTGATCGTAACGGTAATGGTCATTCCGCAATCGCTGGCATATGCGCTGTTGGCCGGCCTGCCTGCGGTGGTGGGCCTCTACGCGAGTATTCTTCCACAGCTGCTTTATACCTTTTTAGGTACCAGCCGAACCCTGGCAGTGGGGCCCGTTGCGATTATTGCACTGATGACAGGGGCCGCCTTATCGGCCGTGGCCACGCCCGGCAGTGCCGAGTACTTACAAGCAGCCTTGGTGCTTTCGTTACTTTCGGGTGCCATTTTGGTGGCCATGGGCGCGCTGAAGATGGGCTTTTTTAGCAACTTTTTAAGTCATCCGGTCATTTCCGGCTTTTTGACCGCTTCAGGCATTTTGATTGCCGTAAGCCAGTTGGGAAGTCTACTGGGCATCTCCAGCAGCGGCTTTACCCTGGTAGAGCGCATGATGACGCTACTACCCAATTTACCCACCTTTAACCCCTATACGGTGGCCATTGGCGGTGGGACGCTGCTGTTTTTGGTCCTGATGCGCCGCTACGGCAAACAGAGCCTGCGAAAGCTGGGGCTATCTACTGCCCTCGCCGATTTAATCACCAAAGCAGGGCCAGTGTTGGCTGTGGTCATCACAACACTGGCTACCTGGCACTGGCAGCTGGCGTACGAGCACGGAGTCGCCGTGGTCGGCACTATTCCCAGCGGCCTGCCCGCACTCAGTTTCCCCTGGGGAGACTCCTCATTGTGGCGAGCGCTATTGATCCCCGCCATGCTGATTAGCTTAGTGGGGTTTGTGGAGTCGGTCTCGATGGGTCAGATGCTGGCGGCAAAACGGCGCCAACGCATTTCCCCCAACCAGGAGCTAATTGGCTTAGGTGCCGCCAACTTAGCGGCTGGGTTTACCAGCGGCATGCCCGTGACCGGCGGGCTTTCGCGTACCGTTATCAACTACGATGCCGGCGCACAAACCCCAGCTGCGGGGGCATTTGCCGCACTTGGCATTGCGCTGGTGACGATGGCATTTACTGGCTGGCTGTACTATTTACCCATCGCGACGCTGGCCGCCACCATCACGGTGTCTATTTTAACGCTGGTGGATATCCCCATGCTGCGACAAACCTGGCGCTACTCGCGCAGTGACTTCGCCGCCATGGCGCTCACCATTTTATTGACTCTGATAGAAGGTATTGAAGCGGGCATTATTGGCGGGGTTACACTCTCTATTGCGCTGTTTTTGTACCGCACCAGCCGCCCTCACAGTGCCTTGGTGGGCCGAGTCCCCGATACCGAGCACTTTCGTAACGTAGAGCGGCACGATGTGGAAACGGTAAGCAATGCAGCGCTGCTACGCATAGACGAGAGTCTTTACTTTGCTAATGCTCGCTATCTGGAAGATACCGTTTACAACCTAGTGGCTAGCCGTCCCGAACTTGAACACGTCGTGCTCATCTGCTCGGCGGTGAATCTGATTGATGCGTCTGCGTTAGAGAGCCTTGATGCCATCAACGCGCGTTTGAAAGACTCTGACGTCAAGCTGCACCTCTCTGAGGTCAAGGGTCCGGTGATGGACCAACTGAAAAAAAGCGATTTTCTGGAGGCACTCACTGGGCGGGTATTTTTAAGCACTTACGCCGCATGGCGGGAATTCTCTTAACTTATAAAACGCATAACCTATTGAAAAGCCAGGCAATCGCCTGGCTTTTTTCGTATAGCTAAGGACTATTTGTAGCTAGCCACCAGAACAGCGTTGACAGCCTCTTTGGCCTTACCTACTATCACTCGACCACTTAGCAAAACCCAATACCGCATAGCAAAACGAAAAGTAACTGAACGTAACTAACTCGAAGGTTACGATCACAATAGAAACAACCACAATAAAGGAGCATTTCAATGCATCCGTTTGCTCACCGCCTACTTATCGCTGCCCTTCCCCTTTCTCTATTAAGTGCAGCGGTTAGCCATGCCAGCGATGTAGAACTCCCCAATACCATGGCCTGGACCGCCTACGGCACCAACTCCAGTGGCTACGCTCAAGCCGTTGCTATCGGCAATATGCTGCAAAATAAGTACAACTCTTCAGTGCGCATTTTGCCAGGCGATAACGATGTTTCCCGGATGACGCCCCTTAAGCAGGGTCGCGTTGATTTGTGCGCCTGCGGGATCGCCAGCTACTACGGCGCTGAAGGGGTCATGATGTTTGCCGACCGCGACTGGGGCCCACAGCCGCTGCGCGTGATCACTACCTCTACCGCGTCATTTGGGCTGTCTTTGGCCGTTGCCGGAGATCTAGATGTTGAAACCCCGGCAGATTTAGCAGGCAAGCGCATTGCCTACATTCGCGGAGATGACGCGCTTAATAAAGGCACCGAGGCCTATCTCGCCTTTGGTGGGTTAACGTGGGATGACGTGGAGCGCGTTGACTACCCGGGCTACGCTCGCTCTTTTGACGGCATTATTGCTGGCGATGTAGACGCCTCCTTCACCACCACCGTTACACCACCCGCTCAGCAGCTTGCCAGTAGCCCGCGTGGCATTAGCTGGCCAGTGCTAGATCCCAACGATGAAGCGGGTTGGGAACGCATGGCAGCGGTCGCGCCCTATTTCCGCCCCCATGAAGTCACCGCCGGTGCAGGCGGTATTAGTGCCGACAACCCGGTACCCAGCGCCAGCTACCCGTACCCGATCATCGTCGCCAACCAAGATCTTGATGACAGTGTCGCTTACGGTTTAATCAAAGCGATGCAGGAGAACTACGACGACTATAAAGATAACGCACCAGGTGCGGTGGGCTACGCGCTGGAGTATCAGGATCTGCAGTGGGTAATACCTTTCCACGACGCAGTGGTGGAGTACTACAAAGAGATCGACGTGTGGAACGATGAGATGCAGGCCCACCAAGACCAACTCGTTGAGCGTCAAAACCTGTTAATGCAGGCCTGGGAGCAGTTTATGCAAGATGCCCCCAGCGATGCCGATACGTTTACCACTGAGTGGATGGCCACCCGCGCCACTGCGCTCACCGATGCTGGGTTTGAACCGATCTTCGAGTAACTCTCGCCACGGGGCGGTGTCCGCCGCCCCTGCTGATTGATGGAACGTCCTATGACCACCGATACCCCACCTGCCAGCACACCGCAGGTTAAAGAGAAAATCAGCCAAATACGCGAGCTGCCAGCCCCGCTTCGTTGGGTACCTGCCACCGTCACTGTGCTATTAATGATGATGACGTTGGACTACCTGTTTAACTTGGGCTGGCTCACGTTTGTAACAGGGCTAGAAACCCAGTTTTACTATGCGGTTGTCGCGCTTCTACTGCCTTTAGTGTTTTTGCTGTGGCCCATGCGCAGCAGCCAGCAGGAACAATCGATTCCCTGGTATGACTACCTGCTGAGCGCCGCGACGCTCATCGTAGGCGGCTACTTTGTGTATAACGCCGTGCCTATTCTTGAGCGCGGCTGGGCATTTGCGGCACCGGATATCGCGATCTATGCCAGCTACGCCTACTGGGTACTGATCATTGAAGCCGCCCGCCGAGCTGGTGGTTTGCCCATTGCAATTATTGCAGGGCTATTCTCTCTTTACCCTTTGGTGGCCGATATTGTGCCTGGACCCATTCAGGCCTTCCCATCCAGTCTCTCTGAAACCGCGATGTATCACACCATGAGCACCGAAAGCATCATGGGGGTTCCGCTGCAGGCGTTTGCAGGCCTAGTGATCGGTTTCTTAGTATTTGGCGTAGTGCTACAGAAAAGCGGCGGCGGCAAATTCTTCATTAATTTAGCTTTCGCGCTACTAGGCCATGTGCGTGGCGGCCCAGCGAAGGTATCGATTTTCTCCAGCGGCTTAATGGGCTCCATGAGCGGCAGCGTGATCAGCAACGTGCTGACTACCGGGGTGCTCTCAATTCCCGCCATGCGCCGAATCGGCATGAGCCGTTCGTTCGCGGGCGGTGTAGAAGCCTGTGCATCCACTGGCGGTGTACTTATGCCGCCCGTCATGGGGGCAACGGCCTTCGTGATGGCGATGTTTTTAGATGTGCCTTACTCGACCATTGCGTTAGCGGCCGTGATCCCCTCCATTCTTTATTTTCTAGGCCTGTTCATCCAAATCGACGCTTACGCTGCACGAAACGACATCAAGGGGTTGCCTGCTGTCGAACTGCCGTCGGTTTGGCAAACGCTGAAAGAGGGCTGGTATTTCATTTTTGTTTTCGGCCTTCTCGTTTGGATGCTGCTGGTGATGCAACGTGAAGCCGTTGCGCCTTTTTACGCAACCGCCCTACTGTTGGTGCTTAATCAGCTTTCCAAACACAACCGCTGGGGCTGGAAGGATGTCACCGAGACGCTGTCATCGGCGGCCAAGCTATTTGCTGAGCTGATCGCCATTCTGGCGGGCGTTGGCATGTTGGTGGGTGCACTCTCTATGACCGGCCTGTCGGGCACTATTGCCAACGACTTTATCAATATCGCCGGTGGCAGCGTGCCGCTGCTGCTGCTTATGGGCGCGGCCACTAGCTTTGTACTGGGCATTGGCATGACCGTCACCGCGGCTTACATCTTCCTGGCGGTGGCTCTGGCGCCCGCGTTGATTCAGGGCGGCGGCCTGGACCCCATGGCAGTGCACATGTTCATTCTCTACTGGGGCATGCTCAGTTTTATTACGCCTCCCGTCGCGCTGGGTGCCTTTGCGGCGGCCACTGTAGCTGGCGCTCGCCCGATGGAAACCGGCCTACAGGCCATGCGTTTGGGCAGCGTGATTTACTTTATTCCTTTCCTGTTCGTGCTCAACCCTGCGCTGATTATGCAGGGCGAGCCGCTGATGATCGTTGCCGTGTTTATCCAAGCGGTGATCGGCATCATCCTGTTTGCCTCTGCCATGCAAGGGTACCTGATGGGGGTGGGTCGGTTGGGCTACGGCGCGCTGCAGGAAATCGTCATTCGAGCGCTCGTGCTGATCGCTGGCCTGCTGTTGGCATTGCCCGGTGGTGGCATGGTGCCCTTCAGCCAGTGGGAATTAATCGGCTTGGCCGCAGCGGCGCTGCTACCGGGCGTTGCGCTTGCGCGTCTTAGCCAACGCCATCACCAGCGTTCGCTTACCGCTAACGCTTAATGCCACCCTCGAGGAACTTTATGAGCACAAAAACAACCCTCACCCTCGTACTCAGTAGTTTAACGGTGGGCCTGCTGGCGGCGGGAAGCGCCAGCGCCATGCCCAGCACGCTGAACTGGACCGCTTATGGCACCGGCACCAGTGGCCATGCGCAGATTATGGCCATCAGCCAGTTATTGCAGGAGGAGCACGGCACCCAGTCCCGCGTCATTCCTGGTGAAAACGACACCATGCGCATGACGCCACTGAAAACTGGCCGCGTGGATCTCTGCGCCTGCGGCATTGCCAGCTACTACGGCTCTGAAGGCGTGATGATGTTTGCCGGGCCGGACTGGGGCCCACAGCCGATTCGCGTGATTTCAACCTCCATGGCAACCTTCGGTATCGGCATGGCGGTGGCAGGCGACGTAGAGATGGATTCCATCGCCAGCCTAGAAGGTAAACGGCTTGCCTACCTGCGCGGCGATGATGCGCTGAACAAAGCCGCCGAGGCGTATTTAGCGTTTGCAGGATTAACCTGGGATGACGTTGAACGCGTCGACTTCCCCGGCTACAACGCCGCCTTCGACGGTATTATCAGCGGCCGCGCCGATGCCGCCATCACCACAACGGTTACCCCTGCTGCCCAGCGGTTAGCGGCGAGCCCCCGTGGCTTGCAGTGGCCCGAGCTGCCCACTGACGATGAAGCAGGCTGGGCACAGATGCTGGAAATGGCGCCCTACTTCCAGCCCCACGAGGTTACCTCTGGGGCCGGTATCAATGCTGAGCAGCCGCTGGCCAGCGCCAGCTACCCCTACCCGATTCTAGTGGGCAACGCCGATTTGGCCCCAGAAACGGTGACCGGCCTGATCACCACGCTAGTGGAGTCGTTTGACGACTATAAAGATAACGCCCCAGGGGCCAGCGGCTATGCGCTGGAGAACCAAAACATGACCTGGGTGGTGCCCTTCCACGACGCCGTGGTGGCGTATTACCAGCAAAGCGGCGTATGGACCGATGACATGGACGCCCACCAAAACGCCCTGGTGGCGCGGCAACAGCTGCTGATGGATACCTGGGACACCTACCAAGCCAATGCGCCAGAAGAGGAAACGGCGTTCATTGACGGCTGGATGGAAGCACGCCGCACTGCACTTGAAGAAGCCGGATTAAACCCGGTGTTTTAGCGGTGCTGCGGCGCTATCCGCCAGCAGTTCTACACGTTAGGCCGCCTCTGAGCGGCCTTTTACTTAGCCTTCTAAGTTCCGCAATGCAGAATCATGTTTTGCATTATTGACTCCAACGGTCTCTTTCGCCATGATCACCGGATTCCAAATAACAATCTTATATTTCACATAGCGAAACACGGGAGCCACTATGAGTGTTCACTATCAGCGACATGGCGAGGTTGGCGTCATCAGTATCGCTAACCCGCCAGTTAACGCTTTGGGCCAAGCAGTGCGAAGCGGATTACTCAGCGCACTGGAAGAGGGCATCGCAGACCAACAGGCCAAAGCACTGGTGGTGATGGCAGAGGGGCGCACCTTTATCGCCGGAGCCGATATACGCGAGTTTGGCAAACCGCCCCAAGCGCCGCTACTACCGGATGTCATTACACAGATGGAAGCGTGCCCTAAACCGCTCATCGCATCGCTACACGGCACCGCGCTGGGCGGCGGCTTAGAAGTGGCACTGGGCTGCCACTATCGTGTTGCGCTGAAAGATACTCGAGTCGGTTTACCGGAAGTAAAGCTAGGGCTGCTGCCGGGTGCAGGCGGCACCCAACGGCTGCCCCGCTTAGTAGGCGTGGAAAATGCATTAGAGATCATTACCAGCGGGCGCTTTGTAGAGGCCGCTGAAGCACTTGAGGTCGGCATTATTGATGCCATCAGCGATGCCCAAACGCCATTGGAAGCAGGGTTAGCAGCGGCCCAAGCGATCCTCGCAGGAGAACAGCAGCCGCGTATTACCGGGCAGTTACCCGCCCCCGAGGCCAACCCCCAAGCCATTGCCGCCATGCGGACACAGCTTGAGAGCCACGCATCGGCGCTGTTTTCACCGTTTCGCATTGTGGAAGCCATTGATATCTGCACGAAGGCGGCGTCGCTGGAAGAGGGTTTGCGCCAAGAAAGAGAGCTGTTTCTCGCCTGCATGGACTCCCCGCAGCGTGCAGGGCTCATCCATCTCTTTTTTGCCGCCAGAAGTCCCCATGTAGTGCCCGGCGTCGACAACGCTGAGCCCTTTGCACATATCGCCCTCATCGGTGAGCACCCGCTGTTCAAGACGCTTCAGAGCCCAGCCCAGCGCGCCAACATAACGCTTACCGATACCCCAAACGATAGCACTGAACTGTGCCTACTCGCCCCGGGTGAAGATGCCAGCGCCTGCCCTTCGCATGTGATCACCGTAGCGCTGCAGCCATTAAGCGCAAGCGTCCCAGCCTCACCCCTTCACCTCGTTCTTGCCGAGCGTGGCCCTTTCCATGAACTGGTCAATCACCACGCCAGCGCATCCGATCAGCAGCGGGCCGCCTTAACGCTCAAAGCGCTACGAGCCAACGTGGTGGTGACTCAGTGTCACAGCGTGCTGAGCACGCTTTATCACGCCGCCGAGCAAGCCTCCGCCAACGATGCTCAGTCAGCCATGGAGCAGGCGAGCCTGACGCTAGGGCAGCAAGGGGCCTGCTACCGCGAGAGCGATATGGATCTGCTGGCGGTGGAAGCCCTGGGCTACCCCCGCCATTTGGGCGGGCCGCACCGTCAAGCCACCCTGCCATCCCCTTCATCGATTCATAAAAAGACGCCTTCCGAGGATGCACACTCATGAACCTGACGTTTAGCCCCGAAGAGCAGGCATTCCGCGAGGAAGTCCGCCGATTTTTAGCCGAGTCTCTGCCGAGCGAACTGCGTGAGCGCGTGCGCCTAGGCCGCCATCTGCGCGCCGATGACCACATCCGCTGGCAGAACATTCTCAGCGAACAAGGATGGCTTGCGGCCAACTGGCCCGTTGAGCATGGCGGTCCTGGCTGGGGGCCGGTACAGCGGCATATCTTCGATGAAGAGTGCGCAGCCGCCCACGCCCCTACCGTGGTGCCCTTTGGCGTCAATATGGTCGCGCCGGTGATCATGAAATTCGGCAGCGTTGAGCAACAACAGCACTACCTGCCGCGCATTCTTAATAACCAGGATTGGTGGTGCCAGGGCTACTCCGAACCCGGCGCTGGCTCGGATTTGGCCGGCTTATCCACCCGCGCCGTGCTCGATGGCGACCACTACATCGTCAATGGCCAGAAAACCTGGACCACCCTGGGCCAGCACGCCAACATGATGTTCTGCTTGGTACGCACCGACCCCCATGCCAAAAAACAGGCGGGCATCAGCTTTTTGCTAATCGATATGCAGACCCCCGGCATCACCGTACGGCCCATTATCACCCTCGACGGCGCCCACGAAGTCAACGAGGTGTTTCTTGATAATGTCCGCGTACCGGTAGAAAACCGCGTCGGTGAAGAGGGCCAAGGCTGGACCTGCGCCAAATTCTTGCTCACCCATGAACGCACCGGCATTGCCGGGCTTGGCCACGCCAAGCAGGCGCTGCGTCATTTGAAGTCGCTCGCCACCCGAGTGCAGCACCGTGGCAAACCGCTCTTATCGCTCCCCAGCTTTCGCCAGCGGGTGGTGAAAGCCGAGCTTGAGCTGATGGCGCTGGAAGTGACTAACCTGCGTGTGATTGCCGCCGCACGGGATGGCGGCGTTCCTGGGGCGGAAAGCTCGCTATTGAAAGTACGCGGCTCGGAACTGCGCCAGGAGATCAGCGAGCTGACTCGCCGCGCACTTGGCCCTGCCGCCCTGCCGTTCTTCCCTGAGTTTCTCCATGGCGACGAGTCGCTAGATGACAACGACGCCCAAAGTGCTGCCGCCAGCGCTCAGTACTTTAATCGTCGCAAGCTATCGATTTATGGCGGTGCTAACGAAATTCAGAAAAGTATCGTCGCTAAAACCATTTTAGGTATGTAAGGGGATCACCATGGATTTTGCACTCACTGACGAGCAGCGCATGCTCGAAGAGACACTGACACGCTTGGTGGCCGACCAGGTCTCTCCCGAGCAGCGCCGTGCCATGCTGGAAGCCCCCGCCAAAGGCGCCAGCCCGCTGTGGCGCACCTTTGCCGAGCTGGGCCTGCTGCACATGCCGTTTAGCGAAGACGTGGGCGGGCTAGGCGGCGACGGCACCGATCTGATGATTATTATGCAGGCGCTAGGACGCGGCTTGGTTCCTGAAGCTTACCTGTTTGGCCTCGTTATGCCCGGTCAGTTACTCGCCCTATGTGCCAACCCCACGCAGCAGGAGCGCTGGCTTGCTCAGCTGTTAGAAGGTGAACACCAGCTCGCTTTTGCTTGGCAAGAGCAAAACGCCCGCTATGACGCATTCGATATATCGACCCAAGCGAGCCAGCAAGATGGCCAGTGGCAGCTTAACGGTCGTAAAGATGTGGTCATCAACCTAGACAATGCCACCGCCACGCTGGTCACCGCCCAGCTCACCAGCGGCAAGATAGGGCTGTTCATCGTGCCTACCAATACCCAAGGCGCCATAGTACGCACCTATCGCACGATGGATGATCAGCACGCCGGTGACCTAACGCTGAATAACGTGACGCTGCCGCTAGAGAACTGCTTAAGCGAAGACGCAGGTGACGCGCTGGCAGCGGTGCTGGCGCTAGGCCGCGCCGCGCTGTGTGCCCAAGCAATCGGCGCCATGGAAACGGCCTGCGACCAAACCTTGGCCTATTTAAAAGAGCGCAAGCAGTTTGGCCTGCCGCTGGCCACGTTCCAATCTTTACAGCACCGCATGGTGGATATGCACCTTCACTTGGAGCAATCGCGCTCCATGGCAATTCTTGCCGCCACCAGCCTCTCTTTGCCTGCCCAAGAGCGGGATTACAAGCTAGCGGCGGCCAAAGCGTACTGCGGTGAGTCTGCGCGCTTTATCGCTGAACAGGCTATTCAGCTGCATGGTGGTATGGGTATGACCGACGAGTGCTACGTGGCCCACTACGCTAAACATCTGGTGATGTTTGATCACTACCTGGGTGACAGCGACTATCACCTTGAGACTGTTAGCGAGCAGCTCGACGCCGCTTAAGGAGCAGCGCATGACCAGCGAAGCAACGCCTTTAGTGCGGGTTAACGTCTCCGAAGGCGGTATTGCCGAACTATTCATTGCGCGCCCAGCGGTGCGCAATGCCCTCAACGAGCCTACGGCCCTGGCGCTGAATGAGGCATTAGCCAACGTAGCGGCTGACCCGAAGGTGCGCTGTGTGATTCTCAGCGGTGAAGGCAGCGCCTTTTGTGCCGGTGCCGATGTAGCGGAATTCGAGAAGGCCACTACTGCGCCCGCCAGCGAACGGTTAGCCACCCTTTTTCTTCCCGCACTGCGCAGCATGATGACGATGGAAAAACCCGTGATTGCGGCGGTCAGCGGTGCCGCTGCGGGGATTGGTGTTTCCTACGTGTTGGCCAGTGACATGGTAGTCATGGGCCGCTCGGCTTACCTGAAACTGGCCTTTATCAATATTGGCTTGATTCCCGATGGCGGTGCGTGCTGGCACTTGGTGCGCAAACTAGGCCACGCCCAGGCCTTCGAGATGGCGGCGCTAGCTACCCCAATAGATGCCGAGCGCTGCGTGGCGCTGGGCTTGGCTAATCGGGCGGTGGAAGATGAGCAGGTGCTAGCCGAAGCCCGCGCGCTGGCACAGGCGCTGGTGGCGCAATCCCCCCAGGCGCTAGGGGCAACGAAACGGGCCATGCGGCAAGCGGGGAACCTATCGCTCGACGAGACCATCACGCTTGAAGGCGAGCTGCAGGATGTGTGTAAGGCCACCGAGGATTTTCACACCCGCGTGGCCGCCTTTCGTCAACGCCGCCGCAAGTGATTTAGCGCCTGCTGATAACCCGCTCGCAGCGTGGCGACCTCATCGGCCACGCTGTTGAGTGTGGTAATGCCCCCCACTCCCTGCCCGGCACCCCAAATATCCCGCCACGCTTTTGCTTTGCTGCTGCCGCCTGATCCATAGCGCATGGCATTTTTGTCACCCTCAGGCAGTGCCTCTGGGTCTAGCCCGGCCAGCTCGATGCTTTGGCGTAGGTAGTTACCGTGCACGCCAGTAAATAGATTGGTGTAGACGATATCCCCCGCGGCAGCTTCCAGCACCATCTGCTTGTAAGCAGGCTGGGCATTGGCTTCCTGGGTGGCAATAAAACGTGTGCCCATATACACCATGTCCACACCCAGCGCTTGAGCGGCGGCGATCTGCTCGCCTTTGGTAATCGCCCCGGCCAGCACCAGCGGGCCATCGTAAAACTGCCGCACCTCCGCTACAAAAGCGAAAGGATTGAGCCGCCCCGCATGTCCGCCTGCGCCATGGCAAACCAAAATCAGCCCATCCACACCGGCCTCAATGGCTTTTTTAGCGTGCCGTAGCGTGGTCACGTCGTGAAATACTAGGCCGCCATAGGCGTGTACTTGCTCGACCACTCGGTTGGGCGCATGCAGGCTGGTGATAATCAGCGGCACTTTGAACTCAGCGCATAGCGCTACATCGTGCTCCAGGCGGTCATTGGTCGGGTGCACGATCTGGTTCACTGCAAACGGTGCGGCGGGTTGTTGCGGGTGCTGAGCGTTATAGTCGTCCAGCGTCTCGGTGATCTGCTGCAGCCACTCCCGAAGCACTTCCGCAGGCCTGGCGTTCAGCGCAGGAAACGCGCCCATAATGCCCGCCTGACACTGGGCAATCACCAGCTCAGGGCCAGAAACGATAAACATGGGAGAGCCGATCACCGGCAGCGTCATCGAGGCAGTCAGTTGGGTTAGCATGGAAAACTCGCTGGTTATTATTGTGAACCAATACCGCAAAAGGCCCCACTGGGCCTTTTCAGGAAGATAACGCACTGCAATGAAATGGTCGGAACAACCCTACGCGGGGTCGCTGTGAACCCATCCATGGGAGCTACTTTTGCCATCTGACCGCCATGGACGGCGGAAATGCCGGAAATGTCGGGAACTATTTCCGGCCATGGCAAAAGACCCCCGCTACGGGTTGTTCCGACCAATGACAGGATTTCAGAAGCGCTTACAGCTTACTCTCAAGCTCCGGCAGGATCTCGAACAGATCCCCTACCAAGCCGTAGTCGGCTACCTGGAAGATCGGCGCTTCGTCGTCCTTGTTGATCGCCACGATCACCTTGGAGTCTTTCATGCCCGCCAAGTGTTGAATCGCACCGCTGATACCCACCGCGATGTACAGCTCGGGGGCGACGATCTTGCCGGTCTGGCCGACCTGCATGTCATTGGGCACGAAGCCTGCGTCTACCGCCGCGCGGGAAGCGCCGATAGCCGCCCCCAGCTTGTCGGCAATGCCGTCCAGCAGTTTGAAGTTCTCGCCGTTACCCATGCCGCGTCCACCCGACACAACGACCTTGGCACCGCCCAGTTCGGGACGATCGCTTTGGGCTAGCTCTTGTTTGACGAAGCTGGACTGGGCGTTCTCCACGACCACATCGACCGTTTCAACGGGGGCGCTGCCGCTGGTGCCGACCGCGTCAAAGCCCGTGGTACGAATAGTAATGACTTTGAGCGCGTCGTCACTTTTCACTGTGGCGATGGCGTTTCCGGCATAAATCGGGCGCAGGAAGGTATCGGCGCTTTCGACACCAATCACATCCGACAGCTGGCTGACGTCTTTCAGTGCCGCCAGGCGCGGCAGGACGTTTTTGCCCGTGGTGGAGGCGCTGGCGAGGACGTGGGTGTAACCCTCAGCCAGTTCGACCAGCAGTGCACCCATGGGCTCGGCCAGCTGGTGGGCGTAGGCGGCGTTGTCTGCCACGCGTACTTTGTTTACGCCGTCGAGCTTGGCAGCGGCTTCCGCAGCGGCTTGGATACCTTCACCAGCCACTAGCACGTCAATATCGCCACCGATGGCTTGGGCAGCCGCGACGACGTGGGCGGTGGCGCCCGCTAACTGACCTTCATGCAGGTCGGCAAGTACCAGAATGCTCATGAGATCAGCTCCTATTAAAGCACTTTGGCTTCGTTTTTCAGTTTGTCGATCAGCTCGTCCACCGAGGCGACTTTGATACCGCCTTTGCGCTCCGCCGGGGACTCTACTTTGAGCAGCGTGACCTTGGAGGCCACTTCCACGCCGTAGTCGGCAGGCGTTTTCACATCCAGCGGCTTTTTCTTAGCCTTCATGATATCGGGGAGCTTGGCGTAGCGCGGCTCGTTCAGGCGCAGGTCGGTGGTGACGATCGCGGGCAGCGTGAGGGCAACGGTTTGCAGGCCGCCGTCGATTTCACGAGTGACGTTCACCTTGTCCCCGTCTACCGCGACTTCTGAGGCAAAGGTGCCCTGCGGTAAGTTGGTGAGGGCTGCCAGCATCTGGCCGGTCTGGTTGTTGTCGGTGTCGATGGCTTGCTTACCGAGAATCACCAGGCCGGGCTGCTCTTCGTCGACCACTTTGGCCAGCAGTTTGGCGACCGCTAGGGATTCAGCGCGCTCGTCGGTTTCAATATGGATGGCGCGGTCGGCCCCCAGCGCCAGCGCGGTGCGCAGCTGCTCTTGGGCGGCCTTGGGGCCTACCGTGACGGCGACAACTTCCGTGGCCACGCCCCTCTCTTTCAGGCGCACGGCTTCTTCCACGGCAATTTCGCAGAAGGGGTTCATGGCCATTTTGACGTTGGTAAGATCCACATCAGAATGATCCGCTTTGACGCGGATTTTGACGTTGTAGTCGATGACGCGTTTCACCGCGACGAGGATTTTCATAAGGCATGCTCCAGCGATTGAACCATCAGCTTTTTATTCCGCACAGTAAAATAATATTTCACTTTATTAAAAGAACAATAAAAAAACGCCTGCCAAAGGTCAAGCGTTTCATGCTCCCCCACCTTAGAACGGTGACCAACCAAACCATAATGCCAACAGTGGGATCACCGTGATCAGAAAGCGACCATTCCAACGGTAGCCAATGCGGGTGGCAGGCACACGGGTAAAGCGCGACAGAATCAGCATGGAGGCCGTCATCGGCGACGACATTAGCGCCAGCGCCCAGCCCACCATCAAAGAGGCCCCTATCAGCGCAGGGGTTAACCCTTCAATACCCAGCGTAGGGAGTAAACCCACCAACAGCGTCACCGTGACAATCGGGTTGACGCCTATTTGCGCCAGCCCCACCACCATCAGCATTGCCAACACCGCGTTGAACGCGCCTAGCGGGCCAAGCACTGCCAATAGCGGCGCTAGCTGTTGAGTATCCACCAACCCTACGCATAAGTGCCCTAAATAGCCCGCTGCCCCCAGCACCACAATCTCATTAGCGCTGGGAGACAGCAGCCAAGGTAGCTGACGATGCACCGCCGTCATGGCCGCAGGCAGCCCACCATAGCCTAGCCTGCGACGCTGCCAAGCCAGCCATAAAAGCGCCCCGGTAGGCGCGCCCAGCAGCGCGGCAATCGGCAAACGTAAATCCAGCAGCCATGCAATGGAAAACACCAGTGCCACGATACCGATCAGCAGCACGCAAAATTGCGCCAGCGGGCGCAGCGAAGGAGGTACGTAACCTTTACTGGCGGGCGGGTGCGGGCCAGTGACGTAATCCACCGCCCAGCCCGCCATAAAAATCAGCCCGGCAGCGCCTAATATATAGGGCGCCAACTGTAGCCAAGTGACCTGGGGGAGGCTTGAAAGCACCACCGCTACCCCGATACCCATGGGCGAAATCAGCGGTGCCAGCGAAAATCCGCGCAGTAGCGCCAGCATCATACGTCGCTGGCGCGCCTGCTGTACCCAAGCGCGCCCCTGTGCCGCGCTGAGGGTATTGCTCTTCTCGATCATCGCGGCAAACAGATTTAGCACGCCAATGTTCAGAATGATGCCGAACAGCGCCGAGCCCAGCGATAAAATCGGGTAACGGCGGCTGGGGGACTGAAGCAGCATGCTTTGCCCGCAGCGGCGCACTAAACGGGAGCGATAGGCAGGTAAACGCAGCATGCTGAGCGCCACCACAAAGGTGGCAAAAAAGGCAAAACGCCCGCTTGCTTCAAACAGCAGTTGCCCAGGCGTAGGCGAATGCCACAGCGCCAGCAGCGAGAGGACGCCCGCCGCGCACAGCAGCCCTTTAGCCATGCGGGTCAGCTGGCCTTTCAGGGTTATTAAATAGAGCAGCAGCGCTATAACGCCAGCGGCTTGCCACACCACGCCACCCCCGACTAGGTAGGTCAATGTGGCGAGGGTGGCCAACAGTAAACAGGAAACCCGCAGACGGGCTGGGCTCACTCGTTGGGCTCCCTCATCTGGGGGTCGGGAGTGCCTTGTGACGATTCGCTGCCGCTGCGGCGGCGAAACGCGCCTTCCCCCATAGCCACCAGATTTCCCTGCTCATCGACAATCTCACCGCTGGTCATGAAGGTTTTTTGCCCGCCGCCACGCAGCGTGCCCGTGGCCCGCAACACGCCTTGCCGTGCAGGCCCCACGAACGTGGTGGTGAGTGATAGCGTCATCCCACGACGAATATTCCCCGGCACATCGCAATGCAGGCCCGCCAAGCTCAGGGCGCTATCCAGCATCGAGGCCAATACGCCACCATGCACGTTGCCGCTGCGGTTCAGGTGCTTGGGCTCAATGGTGAGTTCCACCACCGCACGCCCCTCATCCCACTCCACCACGTGCATGCCCAGCAATTCGTGGTAGCCCATTAGCGCCTGAGGCGTGGTTGAGGCGATCGCGCTGTCTGTTTCGCTCATACAGCGCTCTCCTGCTGGGCCAGGTCGCGTAACCGCCCTTTCAAAATCTTACCGCTGGCAGTGGAAGGCAGTGCATCCATTAAGACAATTTGGGTGGGCCGTTTATAGGGCGCAAGCCGTTCGGCAATAAAGGCTTTAAGTTCTGCCATATCGACCTCAATGTCCGGCTCACACTGCACAAACGCCACCACTTCTTCATTGCCGGCCACCTGCCGCCCCACCACGGCGGTTAAGGTCACCGCCGGGTGCTCATTGATCACCGCTTCCACATCCGGCGGATAGATATTAAAGCCCGAGCGAATAATCAGCTCTTTACTGCGGCCCACGATATAGAGCTGATCATCGTGATCCAGCTTGGCGATATCGCCGGTATTGAGCCAACCATCTTCCGTTAAGGTGGCACGGGTGGCATCCGGCTGGCGGAAATAGCCTTTCATGATATTGGGGCCACGCACCCACAGCTCGCCGATCTCCTCGCCCGCGCTTTCCGTACTACCGCTGCTGCCTAGAGGCTCCAACCGATACTCCAGCAGCGGCAATACACGGCCTACGGTGCTGCTGGCATGACGGTCGTCGATACGCGTTTGGCTAATGGTGGGGCTAGCTTCGGTGAGGCCATAGCCATTGTGCAGCGTTAAGCCAAACACTGCTTCCACGCGGGTTTTGGTATCGCTATCCAGCGGCGAGCCGCCTGCCGAGATGTAGATAAGCGCGGGCGCTTCTAACGGACGCTGCTCACGCTTCAGGTACTCCAAGGCGCGAGCGTACATGGCAGGCACGCCCTGGAGAACCGTAATACGCTCCTCTTTCAGCGTTGCCAGCAGTTGCACCGCATCAAAGCGGGGCACGGTGTAAAGGCAAGCACCATTATACAGCGAGCCCATACACACCGATGAGAGGCCAAACACATGAGACATGGGCAGCACACCATACACCCGCTGCCCTTCACTCAAATGGCGCATGCCGCCAGAAATAGAGGCGATATACAGAATGCCACGATGGGTCAGCATCACGCCTTTCGGCGTACCAGTGGTGCCTGAGGTGTAGATCATGGCCGCCACCTGCTCAGCACCGCTGGCATGCACAGGCTCTGGCTCGTTCTCAAACAGCGGTGAAATCGCTAGGCCGCCGAGCTGCGGATGCTGGTAGCGGTCGGCCGCATGACGCTCGGCGTGCAGGCCTGCCTCTTGAGAGGCCTCGCAGGTATAAAACACTCGGCGCGGCAGGCAGTTGCCCTGGATTAAATCCACTTCTTGGGCGGAAAGGCGCGAATTGACAATCGCGACCCAAACGTCCATTTCGCTGGCGGCCAACAGTAGCACCACCAGGGCACGGCAGTTTTCACTGACCATCATAATACGATCGCCAGGCCGTACGCCAAGATTAGCTAACCACTCGCAGGCGGCATGAATCTCTTGCCCCAGCTCGGCGTAGCTCCAGCGAACGTCTCCATCCACCAACGCCGGATGGTCCGCTAAGCGTTTCGCATTTTCCATCACGCGGGTGCTCAAGCGCTCGGGGAGTTCTGCTAACAGCTCGCTTGCCAGGCGTCCGAAAATCTTCTCGTCTGGCGCTTGATAAGGGACCGACAGAGCCATTAGGACGCCTCCCGCACCATATTCCGGGCAATCACCAGCTGCTGAATTTGCGTCGTCCCTTCGTAAATGCGGAACAAACGCACATCGCGGTAAAAGCGCTCAACGGCGTATTCCGACATATAGCCCGCACCACCGTGCACCTGGACAGCGCGGTCGGCTACGCGACCCACCATTTCCGCACAGAACAGCTTGCAGCAGGAGGCCAGTGTAGAAACGTTTTCGCCATCATCTTTACGGCGCGCAGCGTCCATTACCATGGTTTTACCTGCGTAGGCCTCGGTTTTGCTATCCGCCAGCATCGCTTGAATCAACTGATGCTCTGCCAAAGGCGCGCCAAACTGCTTACGCTCCATGGTGTAGCGCAACGACTCTTCGACTAAGCGTTCGGCCACGCCCACACACACGGCAGAGATATGCAGGCGCCCACGATCAAGCACCTTCATGGCGGTTTTAAAGCCTTGGCCCTCTTTGCCGCCAATGATGTTTTCAGCGGGCACACGACAGTTATCAAAGATGATGTCGCAGGTATGCGCACCCTTTTGGCCCATCTTATTATCCGCCGGGCCGCGAATAAGACCCGGCGTATTACCCTCAACAATAAAGGCAGAGATACCGCCAGCGCCTTTGTTGTCCGGGTTTGTGCGCGCCATCACGGTAAACAGGTCTGCTTCCGGGCCGTTGGTGATATAGCGCTTGGTGCCGTTCAAAATATAGTGATCACCATCGCGCACGGCGGTAGTACGCAGGCTGGCGGCATCAGAGCCTGAATCCGGCTCGGTTAAGCAGAAAGAGCTGAGAATTTCCCCGGTAGCTAGGCGCGGCACGTATTTGGCTTTCTGCTCTTCGGTGCCATCAATCAAAATCCCCTGGGCACCGATGCCGTTATTGGTGCCGAATACTGAGCGGAACGCGGGAGACGTTTTGCCAATTTCCATGGCTATCAGGGCTTCTTCTTCCATGGTGAGCCCTAAACCACCGTACTCCTCAGGAATCGATAGCCCGAACAGCCCCATCTCCTTCATTTCTGACAGAATTTCGGCAGGTACTGCGTCCTCTTCGGCCAGCCGCGCCTCGTTGGGAATTAAGCGCTCCCGGACAAAGCGGGCAATGGTATCAACCAACTGATTCAGCAGTTCGGGATCACGGATCATAACGGCTCCTGGTGGCAACGATATTTTTATGGTTGGCGTTCGCGCGGGCAGTGAGCCCTGCAACAATTCTGCATGGCGAAACTGGTGTTCACTCTCTTGTCAGGCACTTTTGCATAGCCTAGGATGGCAGTCAATAAACGAAATACTATTTTGCAATGCAGAACAAAAACGCTAGCAGCGAGGATTTTGACCTATGTCTAACGACGCAGTCGCCCATTCGTTCCACACTCTTGGCATTGTCGGTACAGGTGCCATGGGTAGAGGGATTGCCCAGCTCGCCGCGCAGGCGGGCCTAAACGTCATGCTCTTTGATGTTAAAGAAGGCGCGGTGGCGGAAGCGAAAGCCTTTATTCATGGGTTATGGCAGCGCAGCGCCGACAAGCAGCGTATTACTCAAGCCCAAGCCGAGCAGTACGGCGAGCGACTGATCGAAGCCCGCGACCTCGCCGCCCTCTCCCCCTGCGATATAGTGGTTGAAGCGATTATCGAGAAGCTGGAAGTCAAACAGGGGCTGTTCAGTGATTTAGAGGGCATTGTTCGCCAGGATGCCGTGCTCGCCACCAACACCTCCTCGCTGTCTGTGACCGCCATTGCTGCGGCCTGCCAGTACCCTGAGCGGGTGATTGGCTTTCACTTCTTCAATCCCGTCCCGCTCATGAAGATAGTGGAAGTGATTCCAGGTCTGCGCACCACTGACGCTATCACCCAACGTGTAAACGCCCTGGGCACTGCCATGGGCCACTTTACCGCCCAAGCCACCGACACCCCTGGCTTTCTGGTGAATCATGCTGGACGCGCCTTTGGCACCGAAGCGCTGCGTATTCTGAGCGAGAGCGTGGCCGACCCTGCTACCATTGACCGCATCATGGTGGATCAAGGCGGCTTCCGGATGGGCCCGTTCACCCTGCTAGATTTAACCGGCCTGGATGTTTCTCATGCGGTGATGGAGTCGGTGTATCACCAATATTACGAAGAGCCGCGCTTTCGACCCTCACCGCTGACTCGCCAGCGGCTCTCAGCGGGGCTGCTAGGGCGCAAAACCGGTGAAGGCTTCTACCGCTACGTGGATGGCCAACAGCAGATGCCAGAGGAGCCAAGCATTAACGCCGCAACTCCTTGCCCGGTGTGGATCAGCCAGGACGACCCAGAGAGCGCCGCCGCACTTGCCGAGCTGGTCAACGCGGCAGGCTGGCCGCTTGAACGTGGTGAATACCCATCCGCCGAGGCGCTTTGCCTGCTGACACCGCTGGGCGAAGACACCACCCAATGCGCCCTGCGCCAAGGCTTAAACGCCGAGCAGTGTGTCGCGGTGGATATGCTGGCGGGGCTGGATAAGCGCCGTAGCCTGATGACTTCCCCCATTACCCGATCGGATCTGATTAATGCGGCCACCTGCCTGCTCAATGCTGACGGCACCCCCGTCAGTACGCTTAAAGACAGCAGCGGCTTTGTAATGCAGCGGGTGGTGGCGTGCATCGTCAATGTTGGCGCAGATATCGCTCAGCAAGGCGTCGCAGCCCCCGCCACCATTGATCGTGCGGTAGAGCTTGGCCTGGGCTACCCGTTTGGCCCCCTGCGCATGGGCGAGCACTACGGCGCTTTACGGATCATGACCATTCTAAACAACCTGCTGGATGCCACCGGCGACCCTCGCTACCGCCCCAGCCCATGGCTGCGCCGCCGCGCCGCGCTGGGTATGCCCCTCACTGACGGGCCAACGGGCTGACGCCTCAGGCTCCAAGACGGCTTACACAAACAAGGAGAATAATCATGCAAGACGCCTATATTTACGACGGATTACGCACCCCTTTTGGTCGCCATGGCGGCAGCCTAGCGGCCATTCGCCCAGATGAGCTGCTGGGCTTAACGTTAAAGGCGCTGGTGGCACGCAATCCGTTTGCACCAGAAAGTTATGAAGAGGTGCTGGCAGGCTGTACTAACCAAGCGGGAGAAGATTCCCGTAACGTGGCCCGTCACGGGGCGCTGCTGGCGGGCCTGCCCATTGAGGTCGCGGGCCAAACCGTCAACCGCCTGTGCGGCAGTGGCTTAGCCGCGATGATGGATGCCGCCCGTGCCGCTCGCTTAGGCGAAGGCGAGCTATTTTTGGCCGGCGGCGTGGAGTCTATGTCCCGCGCGCCCTACGTATTAGGCAAAGCTGACTCCCCTTACGCTCGCAATCAGCCGATGTTTGATACCGTGATTGGCTCACGCTTTCCGAACCCGTGGATTGCCAAGGAGTACGGTAGCCACAGCATGCCGGAAACCGCCGACAACATTGCCCACGACCTAAACATTGGCCGCGAAGCCAGCGACGCCTTTGCCGCCCGCTCACAGGCACGCTATGCCAAAGCGCTGGCAAACGGCTTCTATGAAGGCGAAATGTTTGGGGTAGAAGTGCCTCAAGGGCGCAAACAGCCGCCGCTGTTGGTAGATAAAGACGAGCACCCCCGCGCTGAAAGCACCGAGGAGAAACTGGCCAAACTCGGCGCGCTATTCGAAGGCGGTGTCGTGACCGCAGGCAACGCCTCTGGATTAAACGACGGTGCTGCCGCGCTGATTGTAGGTACGCGTGCAGCAGGTGAGCGCGCTGGACTTGCCCCCCGCGCGCGTATTGTCGCCAGCGCCGTGGCTGGCGTTGCCCCCCGCGTGATGGGCCTGGGCCCGGTACCCGCCTCGCAAAAAGCGCTGGCTCGGGCTGGTCTTTCGCTTGAACAGATGGACGTGATTGAAATCAACGAAGCCTTTGCCGTTCAGGTGTTGGGCTGCGTTCAACAGTTAGGACTATCAGCCGATGATCCACGCCTGAACGCTAACGGCGGCGCAATTGCCATCGGCCACCCGCTGGGTGCCTCTGGGGCGCGCTTGGCTCTCACTGCGCTGCGCCAGCTAGAAGCCACCAGTGGCCGCTATGCGCTGGTCACCATGTGCATTGGCGTTGGCCAAGGCATTGCGACCATTATTGAGCGCCTAGACAACACTTAAACACGCGCCAACCTTGCGGCGCTTGCGTGCAGCGCCGTAGTTCAAGCGTTAGCCAGCTCTACAATAGCGCTTTACAATAGCCAAGCGCAGATATGCGATACTTATCACTCAATGTTTGATTAGCCGAGACGCTTGATGGAACCAACCGACGCCGCTGCTGATGAGCCGCAATCACCTGAAAAAGATCGCAACTTTGTCACCGCTCTCGCCCGTGGGTTAGAACTACTCCGTGCCTTTGGTACGGGTGAGGAGTACCTGGGTAATGCAGAGCTCTCTAATCGCACCCATATCCCGCGCCCCACGGTGTCCCGGCTCACCTATACGCTGACCCAATTAGGCTATTTACAGCACAACCGCCACTTAGAGAAATACCGTTTAGGGCCGGGAGTGCTAGCACTGGGTTACCGCTTTCTGGCTAACATGGGGATACGCGAGGTTGCACGCCCCCATTTACAGCACTTTGCTGATGCCACCGATTGCAATGTCAGCTTGGGCGGTGCCGATCGCAGCGACATGGTGTACCTGGAAACCTGCCACGGTCATGGCCCGCTGATTATTCGCCTGGATGTGGGTTCTCGCCTTCCCATCGCCACATCGGCGATTGGCCGCGCTTGGCTGTGCGGCCTATCCGGCGAGCGCCGTCAACAGGTAATGCAAGAGCTAGCCGCGTTTCATGGCAGCGACTGGCCACGCCTTCATGCTGGCATCGAGCAGGGCCTGCGCGACTATGCTGAGTACGGATTTTGCCTCTCTGAGCAGGATTGGCAGCGGGATATCAGCGCGGTAGCGATGCCGCTTATTTTAGAAGATGGCGCAGAAGTCATGGCCATCAACTGCGGGGGTTCCAGCCTACGCTTGGATCACGATCGCCTGGTCAATAATCTGGGACCACGCCTTAAAGAAGTAGCGGCAAAAATTAAGCAGGAATTAGCGCCTAAATATCGCGCATCGCGTTAAGTTGCTGCGAGGGCACTTTCACTAACGCTCGTTTGACTGCATCATGGGCCTTCATTGTCACTAGAAGGCAACGAGGAGCAGGGATGCCAAACGAGTGGATCACTCAAAAGAATGGCCGCATATCGCTACATGGCGAATGGACGCTGCGCCATTATTCAGCGCTTAAGCGCGTGGTAACACAACAAGATGATTTCAATGCTGTTTCAGTGGCGCTTCCAGGTTTTGAAGCGTTAGATACCGCAGGAGCAGCGCTCATTGTTGACCTGCTAGGCGTTGAGAAAGCCAAGCAGGCGCACGAATGGGCCAGCGATCTACCCCTTGCCCAGCAAGCGTTGCTGATGCGCATCGCGGAGGCCATGGAAGCGCCTTTGGATGTTCAGACTCAGCCGAAAAATCGCATTACTGAAGCGCTGGCCGCCACTGGTCGACAAGTGCTTGGGCTATGGTCTCAGCAACGCCAATTGCTAGCGTTTATTGGTTTAGTGCTGGCCACGTTTTTTTCGTTACTGCTACGCCCTCGCCGCTGGCGCTTTACCGCCATGGTGGCCCATATACAACAAAGCGGCCTAAACGCGGTGCCTATCGTTGCGCTACTCACCTTTATGGTGGGTGCCGTCGTCGCTTTTCTGGGTGCCACAGTGCTTGCGGACTTTGGCGCCACCGTCTATACAATCGACTTAGTTGCATTCTCGTTTCTGCGTGAGTTTGGTGTTCTGCTGGCCGCTATTTTGCTCGCTGGCCGCACCGCAAGTGCATTTACGGCCCAGTTGGGTGCCATGAAGTCCAACGAAGAAATCGACGCCCTTCAAGCTCAAGGCCTAGACCCTATTGAGCTGCTCGTGCTTCCCCGTGTTATGGCAATGCTTATCAGCCTGCCACTCTTAGCCTTTGTGGGCATGCTCAGCGGCTTAGTGGGCGGCGCTGTCGTAGCCGCCCTCTCGCTGGATATTTCGGTCAGTCAGTTTATTACCACATTACAAAAAGATGTCTCCGTCACGCATTTCCTCGTCGGTTTGAGCAAAGCGCCGGTGTTTGCCTTTGTGATTGCGGTGATTGGCTGCCTGGAAGGCTTTAAAGTCAGCGGCAGCGCCCAGTCGGTGGGCGCTCATACTACCTCAAGCGTTGTGCAATCGATTTTTATGGTGATATTGATTGATGCAATGGCAGCACTGTTCTTTATGGAGATGGGCTGGTGACACTTCCTGAAACGTCTTTGCAGCCAAAACAAAGTGACCCAGTCATTCGAGTACGCGGATTAGTAAACCGCTTTGGCGACCACACTGTCCACGAAGACCTCGACTTTACGCTTGAACGTGGGGAGATTTTGGGTGTCGTGGGCGGGTCAGGAACGGGGAAATCGGTGCTGCTACGCAGCATTGTTGGTCTAAAGCGGCCCAATGGCGGCACTATTGAAGTGCTTGGGACACGCTTAAATAACCTAAGCGAAGAGCAACGCAGCCAAGTAGAACGTCGATTTGGCGTACTGTTCCAACGCGGAGCGCTGTTTAGCTCATTAAACTTGCAGGAAAACATTGCCTTACCACTAATTGAACACGCCAAGCTTTCCCGCGAGGATGCTGAGTATTTAGCTCGGCTCAAACTTTCGCTGGTGGGGCTTTCACCTAAAACGGCGCTGCAATTTCCTGAGTCGCTTTCTGGTGGGATGATAAAGCGTGCTGCCTTGGCCCGCGCCCTCGCGCTAGACCCTGACATTCTCTTTCTCGATGAGCCAACCGCGGGTCTTGATCCTATTGGTGCAGCCGCCTTCGACGAGCTATTAGTGACGCTGCGCGATGCATTGGGCTTTAGCGTTTTTCTAGTCACCCATGACTTGGATACGCTCTACGCTGCCTGCGACCGTGTCGCGGTTCTTTCGCAAAAAAAGGTGCTTGTCGCTGACACGCTCGGCCGCGTCGCTACATATGACGATGAGTGGATACAAGACTATTTTCAAGGCCCCAGGGGCAGAGCGGCACAAAACGCTCTTCAACAGTAGCTCATCAACAGTGCCTCATTAACAACAGGAGTAACGCAGATGGAAACGCGTGCCCATCATATTTTGATTGGACTTTTCACTCTCCTTACGGGTGCGGGTGCCCTGCTATTTGCGCTATGGATGAGCTATGCAGCGGGTGAGCGGGATTATCAACCCTATCGCATTCTATTTGAGCGCAGTGTCAGCGGCCTCTCTGTGGGGAGCAGAGTCCAATATAACGGTATCGAAGTTGGCGATGTGACCGGCTTACAACTAAACCCTAACGATCCTCGTCAGGTCATTGCAGCGATACGTGTCTATGAAGATACCCCTGTTAAAATGGATACGCGGGCCAAACTCGCTTTTGCCAATATTACCGGCAGTATGTCGGTGCAACTGCATGGTGGCACCCCTGAAAGCCCCCGCTTAGTTGATCAGATGAGTGATGAGGTCCCTTTTATTCGCGCCGACCCCTCGCCCATCGCCACGCTATTTGACGAAGGCGAAGAGATGATTGAGAACATCAATTCGATTCTGCAAAACGTCAACGCACTTTTCGATGATAGCAATCGCGAACAGGCTGGCAATATCCTCGCGAATATTGCGCAAATCACCGACATGATCGCCTCACAGCAGGCGGTACTTGACGAAAATATGGCGCTGTTTGGCGATGTATCCCGCCAAGCCACCTCCACTCTGGCCAGCATTGACGCGCTTAGCCAGGAAGCGGCACAGTTACTGCGCGACGATGGCAAAATGGTCATGGCGAGCGCTGCTAGCGCCAGCGACGATGTCGCCAGTGCCGCACAGCGCATTGAGCAGCTGGTCAATGACAATGCCGGAGCCGTAGAGCGCACCTTGCAGGGGACACGGGATATCGCCCCCGCCCTGTCAGCGTTGCGCTCTGCGCTGAATTCACTGGATCGTATTACTCGCCAACTGGAAGAGAGCCCCCGAGACTTTCTCCTAGGTCGTGATCAGGTAGAGGAGTTCCGCCCATGAGCTTTCCCCAATCCCTTAACGTTGCCGCACTAACAGCTATTTTGCTATCGCTTGGTGGCTGCTCAATACTGCCTGAAAGCGAGCCTTCAACACTCTACCGGCTGCCAGCTTCTACGCCCGCAACAATGCCAGAGACAGCGTCGCCAGCACTGCCTATACGGCTTGGGGTGGCCACGCCTGAAGCGGGTCATTTACTAAGCAGCAATCGCATTGTGGTATACCCGGAACGCAACGTGGTCAATGTTTACGAAGGTTCACGCTGGCACGAAGATGCGCCTGATATGCTGCGAGCACGGCTGATCGCTGGTTTACAACAACGCCAGCTGTTTACGAGCGTAGGCAGTGACCGCCTTCCCAATGATCTACTGCTACTCAGTGAACTGCGCCATTTTCAGAGTGAGTACGACACCAACCCGCCCACTGTAAAACTGCAGCTAGATGTTCAGCTTGTTGGCGATCAAGACCCTCGTCGTATCAAAGCCACCAGTTTTTCAACCCGTGCCCAGGCCAGCAGCGTTGAAATAGCGGATGTGGTGGATGCCTTTGGCGAGGCAAGCGATGTGCTCACCGAACAGCTGGCGACATGGCTTGTCGAGCAAGCGCCTGATTTGTGAAAATTTTTTTAGCACTATTTATGGATGCTTTTTTAGAAATGCACGGGGGTTCTTGGGGTAATAATGCTCTGGCTGGCGCTCAAGGTGGGTAAAAAAGCGTGTGTCTTTATAGGGCATTTTCATAAATCCAGACACACCAAGCCCTTCGATCTGACTGACTGACTCCAGCATCCTTGCCAGCAAGCTGCAAAATTCTTGCTCGCGGCTGGGGTCAAGCAGCCGGTAATAGCTATGGATTTTGAGGTGCTGAGGCAGCGCTTCAAAAATAATCATCCCAGTATGGTGAATCTCGTTGAGCTGCTTAAGTATTTGAATAATGCGGTTAGGCAACACCAGTAGCTCTTCCGGGTCGGGGCCATCTTCAAAGTAGCTATGCTGACGCGTACGGTCCTCCATTTCTGGAACCGCACTTAGCTCATAATGGATCTGCATATCCGGCTCGCAATGAAATGCCTCATGGGCACTGGCGCGCTCTAGATGCAGCGTTTGGCGCGCATTAAATAAGCAGCTTTTAAAAATTCCCTGGCGATGAATAGCACGTGCCAAGTGCACCATGTTATTAACCGCTTCAATAAAAGCAGGCTTTAACGCTGGGTCATGCAGGTTAAGAGAGGAGTCAATATAAACGCCTTCTCGCTCCCAGCGCACTGCTAAGCCGCCCACGACGGGGTACCTTCCCAAGCGGCTCACCGAGGCCAGAAAGGCTTTTTCGGTCTCTCCCATCCCCTGCATAAACTGTTTGTAGTAGCGGTCCAGCTGTACATCATTGACGTCGTTAAGCGTTTCCTGCGCATTGGCCTCACGGAGAAAGGCTTTGCGTGAGCTGTATACGACCGTATCTATCTCTTGATACGCAGGGCGCGCCCAGACAGGCACAAGGGGCGATTGAAGAGCTACCGGCAGGTCAATCATGACCGCCCTGCCGAGGCGGGGCATCGCGCTTAAAAAATAGTCCCCCGCGCGACGACGCACCTGAGGATCAGGATCCAGCATGCCATCCAAGATGCGAGCAAACTCCATCGGTAATCCCAGAGCGCTTGCCGGGATGGCACGATGGCCAAAGCGGCATGATTGGGCGGAAGCAAGTGCGTAAAGCGTGCCCGCAACACCTTGCTCATCAAAGCGTGGCGATGAGAGCGCGCCATTAAGCTGCTCCTCACCAATAAAGTAGACATCACCTAAACGCGCATTGGTTTGCTGTAAGTTATCCGACATCAGCTCCATGACATTAGCGCCTACAAATTGGAGCTTTTCATCCAACTGCGCAAACACTGAGGAGCCCCAGTCAATCAACGCAATTTTCTCGGTTGAGGGATCAAAGACTAAATTGGAAGGTTTTATATCACCGTGCACGACGGGGCGAGCATTGGGCCCCGCTTCACGACGAAGCGATTTCAGGATATCCGCTAACTGAACGGCAATTCGAATAATCAGCCGCGGGGATAGTCTGCCCTCTTTTAACGACACTTGCTCAAGGTTCCAGCCGGGGGCGCGCTCCATCACCAGAATCGATTGGCCGCGAGTACGCTGATAGGCCACTAATTTAGGGATAAGAGGGTGGGCGACTTGGTCAAGCATGAACGCCTCTTCCTCAAGGCGCTCTTGCAGGTGCATAGGTAGAGTAATACGCGAAAACTTAAAGACGTAGTGATTAAAGACATGCTGGTTAAAGGCATGATGGGTAGGGAGATCATGAGCAGGTGCGCCTTGTTCAAGCGCACTGCCCGCAAACACAAACCCATAGGCTCCTTTGCCAACAAGCTCAATTCCCGTATAACCCAGTTGGGCGAGCTGTGTCTTGCACAGCGCCACCCAATCTTTAAGCTTCCGCGCATCATGGTGGCTTAGCAGATATACCGACTGCTCTTCGGGTATATAAAACTGCTGAAGCGGTGCCTGAGACATTAGCTAGCGCTAGCCTAAATGCAGCAGCATGGTTTCCGGCGCTTCTAAAAAGCCTTTCCAGGCGTTGCAGAAGCGCGCGATAGTACCACCATCAATAAAGCGATGATCCCCCGCCCAGGTAATGGTCATAATTGCTCGGCGCTGTACAGCCCCCTGCTCATCAAAGCGCGGCAGCCATTGGGTTTTACCAATCGCCACAATCGCTGCTTCAGGCGCATTAATAATCGGCGCTGCGTAAGTGCCGCCTAATGCGCCAATATTAGAAATACTGATGGTGCCGCCTTTGAGGTCAGCTTGGTCCACACGGCCTTCTCTCGCCGAGGTGGTTAACCGCCCTACTTCACGGGCAATATCCAGCAGTGTTAGCGTTTCAACGCCCTTGACGTTAGGCACCAGCAGGCCCGCCTTACTGTCTACCGCCATGCCAATGTTGCACTGGGCAAAGTAGTGTAACTCATCGCCTGCGGCATTAAGCTGGGCATTAACAATTGGTTCTTGAGTCACTGCCAGCGCCATCGCTTTCATAAAGAAAGGCATCAACGTCAGACGCTCGCCCAATGCTTCTACCTGAGGCTTTAAGCGCTCACGAAGCGCTAGAAGCTCGGTGACATCGATTTCTTCACCGTAATGGAAGTGAGGAATCGTCGTGGCAGACTCAACCATGCGCTTGGCCATCACCGCCCGGACGCCGCGCAGCGGCTCAACTCTCGGTGCCTGTGGTTCGTTTCGCGCCGCCTGACCAGTGACAGGGCTTGCTGGTGAGGGCACGGGTGCCGCTTGATCAAGATGCGCCAGCACATCTTCTTTTAGAACCCGACCATCTTTACCGCTGCCCGCAATATCGGTTAATTGCAATTCGTGTTCACGCACTAAACGACGTACTGCTGGGCTAGCAGGCACTTTGCCCAAGGGGCCTTTCTCTGTAGTAGCGCCCTTGTCAGCCTGCGAAGACGTTGCTGTAGAAGGCTGATTCGAGGGCTGCGCCTGCTGACTTGTCTTGGGCGTTTCAACTGTATCAGCACCCTTCTCTTTTTCTTGCGCGCCCGCTGCCTCACTGTTTGCTTCATAGGCATAAAGCGGTGCATGCACTTTGGCAACTTGGCCTTGAGGTACATAGAGCTTGGTCACTACACCTGATTCTGGTGCGGTAATCTCTACCAGCGCTTTATCGGTCATCACTTCAACAATGGGCTGGTCTTCTTCAATAAGATCGCCTTCTGCAACGCGCCATTCAACGACTTCGCACTCAACGATGCCTTCGCCGATATCCGGCAGCATAAAATCGCTCATTATTTTTCTCCCTGGCGCTAAAAGTTAACGCTTTCGCGAATCGCTTCAAAAATTTTTAAGTGATCGGGCAAATACTCTTTTTCCAGCACTAGCGGGAATGGCGTATCCAGCCCGGTCACCCGTGCAATGGGCGATTCCAGATAGAGAAAACAGCGCTCTTGAATGGTTGCAGCAATTTCTCCGGCAAAGCCACCCGTGAGCGGGGCTTCATGGCTCACAATTAGGCGGCCAGTTTTAAACACAGATTCTGCTACCGTGTCTTCATCCCAGGGGAGCAGGGACCGCAGGTCAATCACTTCGCAGGAAATGCCCTGCTCTTCAGCAAGTTCAGCGGCTTTACCTATCACTTCCATCTGTGCGCCCCAGCCCACTAATGTAATATCACTGCCATCTTTTACGATCTCCGCTTCGCCAATGGGCAGTTGGTAATCCTCTTCTGGCACATCGCCCACCGCGGCGCGGTAAAGTCGCTTAGGCTCAAGAAAAAGTACCGGATCAGGGTCGCGTATGGCTGCCAATAACAACCCTTTCGCTTGGTAGGGGTTACGGGGCACCACCACTTTTAGGCCCGGCGTATGGGTGAAGTAGGCTTCTGGCGACTGTGAATGATACAGCCCGCCTGAAATCCCACCGCCATAGGGGGTACGAATGGTTAAACCGCCGACGTTAAACAGATCCCCAGAGCGATAGCGGAATTTGGCCGTTTCATTAACAATTTGGTCAAATGCGGGGAAGATATAGTCGGCAAACTGAATCTCTGCCACCGGCACGGAGCCTTGAGCCGCTAATCCGTTGGCAAACCCAATAATGCCCTGCTCCACCAGCGGCGTGTTGAAGCAGCGTGCTTTGCCGTACTTGTCCTGTAGATGACTGGTGGCTCGAAAAACGCCACCAAACACACCCACGTCTTCACCAAAGCAAATCACTTTTTCATCTTCGGCCATGGCGATATCTAGGGCGTTATTAATCGCCTGTAACATATTCATAGTAGGCATCTTACGCATCCCCCTGGGCATCAGTGGCCGTATCAACGTCGAGATCAAGTGACTTGGCACCTTTTGGGTACGCGTCTGGATAGCGGCGAATATGGCGCTTGAGCTGGTCTAGCTGGCGCTGTAACGCGGGGGTGACGTCGGCATAAACATCACTAATTAAGGATTCAAGTGGCGGCGGTGATCGCTTTTCCGCACGCTTCAGGGTGTCCAGAACCTCTTTTCGTAGACTCTCCTGCTGAGCGGCTTCCTCTTCCTCGCTCCACCAGCCTTTCTTAACAAGCCACTTCTTTAGACGTAACAGCGGGTCTTTTGCGCGCCAGATCTCTTCTTCGTCCTTTGAGCGATAACCCGAAGGATCATCAGAAGAAGAGTGTGCAGCAAGACGGTAGGACATTGCTTCGATCAACACCGGCTGGTTTTTCTCTACAGCAATTTTGCGAGCTTGAGTAGTCGCTTCAAAGACCGCGAGCGCATCGTTACCGTCTACGCGAATGACATGCATGTGATAGCCGAACGCCCTAGGCGCGATACCGTCGGCAGCAAACTGCTCTATTGCAGGGGTTGAAATGGCGTAGCCATTGTTGCGGCAGAAGAAAATAACCGGCACTTGGTGTACCGAGGCCATATTCAGCGCAGCGTGGAAATCACCTTCAGAGGCAGCACCTTCACCAAAAAAGGTCAGTGTGCAGTGGCCATCTCCCGCCAGTTTTTGGCCGTAAGCATAGCCTGTCGCCTGTGGAATTTGCGTCGCCAAGGGAGAAGAAATGGTCATGTAATGCAGTTTGCGCGAGCCATAGTGGATCGGCATTTGCCGACCTTTGCCATAATCCAGCTCATTGCCGAAAAGCTGGTTCATGAACTCGTCAATGGTGAAGCCACGATACATGAGGGCGCCCTGCTCGCGGTATTGCGCCATAATCATATCAGCGTCGTTAAGCGCGGCGGTTGCTCCAACAACAGCAGCCTCTTCACCGGTGCACTGCATGTAGAAACTTAACCGCCCCTGACGCTGTGCCGCTAGCATACGCTCATCTAGAATGCGGGTTGCCAGCATCGCTTGATAGAGCCGCCTTGCATGGTCTCGCTCAAGGGCTGGCTCGCTGGCACCTTCATAAAGCTCTCCCTCTGGGTCGAGCAAACTAAAGGTATCGATGGAAAACTCGTCACCGGTCAAAAATGCCGGCTGATGTACATACTGTGTCATCATTATTATCCTTGTTTTGCCCCTTTTGAGGGCAGTGTTGTCGGTGCTGACCTTTTATGCCAGTGGATTTATCTGACACGGGTCAACGCAACACAAGGACATTAACTCAGTAGGCTACTTTAGGGGATACAACTTAAGACGCAGAAAGGCGGGAACGCAGCTTTTTTTGGTAAACATCAAAGAAGCTATCGACCGTCAACGCTAGGAGTGCAATCAGAAAAGCCCCCTGCACGACATAGGCCATGTTGTTATTCACAATACCGGCAATGATAGGGTCGCCCAAATTACTGGCACCTACCGTCGCACCCAGCGCGGCAGTGGCAATATTAATGGTTACCGAGGTTCGAATACCGGCTAAGATCACCGGTGCTGCTAATGGCAGCTCAACACGGCGCAGCACCTGCCAGGGCGTCATGCCCATGGCTAATGCCGCCTGTTTAACATCAGCGTCTACCCCTTTAAAGCCAGCTAAGGTATTACGTACGATCGGCAGCAGCCCGTATAGCATAAGCGCCACTATAATCGGCAGCGTACCAAACCCAAGCGTGGGAACCGCGAGTGCGAGTACGGCAACGGGTGGAAACGTCTGCCCTAGGGACGCCAACTGCCCTACTAACGGTAAAAAGTCCTGCCCTCGCTGCCGGGTGACAGCAATGCCTGCGAACACCCCCATAAAAATCGTGAACACCGCCGCAACACCCACTACCAGTAAGTGGCGACCCAGAAGAGTATAAAACTCCGCACGCTGATAGATCACTTGCCGCGCATCAGGCTCTAGCCAGCGGAATACGCTCTCCATGTAGGGCATAGTCAGCACGGCGGCGGCTAACAGTGCACCCCATATAAGTGGTAGTACCCAACGATGGCTAGCGCTTGACGAGGATGGCGTGCGACAACTAATAAGCATCGCGTACGCTCACCTTATCGATCTGGGCTTCTTTAACAATTTTTCGCAACGATAGCTCACCAATCGGCATATCCTGCTGATCAACAACGGTTAACCGGTCACTGTGGTCACGCAGCATCATGGAAAGTGCTTGACGCAGTGAGTACTCTCCAGGCACACGCGACTGTGCTGGCAAGCTTTGCCCTAGGGAGGTCATGTGATCTTTCACGCGGGTCAGCGCTGCCTGCTTAAGGCCTCGCTCAAGGCCTCCGAGCAATGAATCGACAAAGGGGTCTTCCGGATGCTGCAATAACGCCAACGGCGTTCCCTGTTGAACAATGCGACCATTGCGCATGACGACTAAATGATCAGCAAGCTTTAGCGCTTCATCCATATCGTGAGTGACGAATACCACCGTTTTATGAAGCCGAGCCTGGAGCTTGGCCATTTCATCTTGGAGCTTTTCCCGAGTGATAGGATCCAAAGCACCAAACGGCTCGTCCATTAATAAAATATCAGGATTAGCGGCGAGCGCTCGCGCAACGCCAACCCGCTGAGCTTGGCCACCCGACAGCTGATGAGGGTATTTGTGAGAAAACTCCTCTATCGGCAAGCCTAAAACACCCATTAACTCTTCTACCCGCGCAATAACTTTATCGCGCGGCCACTTTAACAGTCTAGGAACCAAGCCAATGTTGCGCGCCACCGTCCAGTGAGGAAAGAGCCCCGTGCTTTGAATCACATAGCCAATCCGGCGACGAAGCTTAACAGGGTCGTAACTCTGAATAGCCTGACCGTCCAGCAAGATATCGCCTTCACTATGTTCAATAAGGCGATTAATCATGCGTAAGGTGGTGGATTTACCACAGCCAGACGTACCGACCAGCGCACAGAACTTTCCCTTGGCAACCTGCAGCGATATGTTATCAACAGCAGTCTCTTCGCCAAAGTGCTTTGATACGTGGGATAGTTCTATCATTCATGACCTCCGGGGCGAAGCGCTTCTGCCAACGCCCCTATGCCTGCATCGACGATCAACGCCAACAGTAGAATAGGCAGTGCACCGAGTAGCACCATGTCCATTGCAGCCTGGCCTAAGCCCTGGAAAATAAAGGTACCCAGCCCCCCCGCTCCAATCAAAGCAGCCACTGCGGTTAAGCCGACTGCTTGGACCGTTGTAATACGTAAACCCTCTAGCACTACCGGCAAGGCTAGAGGAAGGCGGACCTGCCAAAAACGCTGACTGCTGCGCATCCCCATCGCTTTGGCGGCTTCCAAGGTGTCGCTACTGACTTCCTCTAACGCGGTATACGTATTACGTACCATCGGCAGCAAACTGTAGGCAATGAGTGCAATTAACGCAGGTGCCGTACCAATTCCACTGACACCTAGCTTTGCCAAAAAAGGAATATTTGCCGCCGCCCAGGCCAACGGCGCTAGCAGCAATCCAAACAGCGCAATACTAGGGATGGTTTGTAGAAAATTGAGCAGTGAAAAAGTGATTTTTTGCAGTTTTGTATAGCGCCGCATGAGCATGGCCAGCAGTAAACCTGCCACCACGCTTACCCCGACGGCCGTACTAACTAATTGGAGATGCTGACGTGTGGCGCGCCAAAACTGCTGATCGCGGGCCTGGAACTCCTGCACCAAGGCTAAATCCTGCAGCCATGATGATGTACATAACCACCATATAACGCCGACAAAACTTAATAGTAGCGTCGTACTCAAGCGAGACAATCCCAGCCGAAGGCGCAGCTCGACCAAACAGAGCAGCAGAATAAATAGCAGGGACCAGGATGCGGCACCAACGCTGACGCGTGCCTGAGGTAGCTCAGGATTTACTAGCCAATGACTGGCAACAATAAAACCGAATGGCATGAGCAACAGCATTACGACGACCAGCGCCAGCATTGCCCAATAATAAGCCTGCGTTGTTCGTAACGCTAAAACGCATAGTGCACTGATTAATAGCGAAATCAGCAGTGCGCCGAACCACCCGATGGCATCCAACAGATGATAAGAAGTGCCGGGCACAATTCGGTTAGGCGCTACGCTGACGGGGCTTAACAGCCATATAACGGCCAACATCGCTACGCCCAAGCTCAACAACACCGTATTAGGGGGCGCTATACGCCGGTGCAGCTTGGTCGGGATGGGCAGTGCATTGTTTAATGGCATTCATTAGTCATCCAGGCTATCAAGATAGTCACTGGCTACCTTATCTGGCGAGAGGCCGTTCACAGCCACATCGGCGTTAAGTTTTTGTAGGGTAACAAGATCCAGCGTAGCAAAAATATCGTTTAGCAGTGCCTCCATCTGTGGGTAGGCCTCCAAAACCTCTTCACGTACCACAGGCGCTGGTTGATACACTGGCTGAACACCTTTGGAATCCTCTAGCACCACGAGGCCTAATGCACTAAGACCGCCATCAGTGCCGTACGTCATGGCACCATTAACGCCGCTGGTTTGCTGCGCCGCTGCGCGCATTGTCGCGGCGGTATTGCCGCCAGATAGCACGAGTAATTGGTCGTCTCTTAGCTCAAAATCGTAAGCTTCTTGAAAAGCGGGTAATGCCTGGGGCGACTCGACAAACTCGGCACTGGCTGCGAATTTAAATTCGCCATCCCCTGCAAGATAGGCAGCTAAATCATCCAGAGTGATTAAGCTGTTGGCTTCAGCCACATCTTGTCGAATGCTCATTGCCCAGGTGTTGTTGGCACTCGCGGGCTGCAGCCACACAAGTCCTTGCTCTGCATCCCGTTCTTTTACCGCTTGGTAAGCATTAGCAGCATCATTCCACACCGGGCTATCGGTCATATCAAAGAAAAATGCACCGTTACCGGTATATTCTGGGTAAAGATCAACTTCCCCCGCTTGAAGGGCGCTACGCACCACACTGGTGCCCCCTAACTGCAAACGGTCTTGAGTCTCAATATTGTTGCGTTCTAATGTTTGGATGATCAACTCACCCAGAACCGCGCCCTCGGTATCAATCTTTGAAGAGACAACCACGGGATTATTGGCATTAGCTGCTGAAAAAACCAGAGCTGACAAACAGGCCGCAAGTGCAGGTTTCATGATAGAGCGCATCTTAGTTATCCTTTTCATAAGCGTCTTGTAGGATCACTTCAGTATAAGAGCTAACGGCGTTGAAGTCAGATGCCGCTTTCGCGGCATCTGGCTTTGTAGCGTTACTGAGGCGTTTCAATCACCCAGGTAGTTCCTTCCCGGGAATCTTTTAGAATAATACCTAAAGCGGCCAGTTCGTCACGAATCGCATCCGCCTGGGCAAAATCCTTATTGGCTTTTGAAGCCTGACGCTCAGCAATTTTGCTCTCAATCTCAGCTTCGCTAAGTGCCACCTGCTGCTGAACACCTTTAAGAAAGGTCTGAGGCCTCTGCTGCAAAAGCCCTAACACACCGGCTAAACGCTTCAACTCGCCTGCCAGGCGCGGAGCTTCTGCCGGCTGGTCGCTTTTTGCACGGTTAAGATCACGGGCTAAATCAAACAGTACCGCTAATGCTTCGGGCGTATTGAAGTCATCATCCATCGCCGTTGTGAAGCGTTCGCTATACGTAGCAAGCGCTTCTTGACCAACAGTTGAGGCGTCTTGACTCTCTTGCTCTTGCACCTCAACACCGTCCAGCGCGGTGTAAAACCGGGTGAGCGATTTACGTGCCTCAACGAGTGAATCAGCCGAATAGTTGATGGCGCTTCGGTAGTGACTAGCCACTAACAGATAACGTACAACCTCTGGATCATGCTCAGCCAGCACATCACGGATAGTGAAAAAGTTGCCCAACGATTTTGACATCTTTTCCTGATTCACCCGAACGGCACCTGCGTGCATCCACGTATTTACGTAGGTTTTGCCGGTAGCCGCTTCAGATTGAGCGATCTCATTTTCATGATGGGGAAAAGTAAGATCAGGTCCACCACCGTGAATATCGAACGTATCGCCCAAGCAGCACGTTGACATAGCTGAGCACTCAATATGCCAGCCAGGCCGCCCATCGCCCCATGGAGAAGGCCAGTGAACCTCGGTAGGCTTAGCAGCTTTCCAAAGCACGAAGTCGAGGGGGTCTTCTTTATGAACATCCACCTCTACACGCGCACCCGAGCGCATGTCATCCAGTTGACGGTTATTCAGCTTGCCATAGTTGGTAAATTTACGTACCCGATAATAGACATCACCATTCGCAGCGGGATAGGCAAAGCCCTTCTCAATCAGCGTTTCGATCATGGCAATGATCTCGCCTATATGCCCGGTAGCACGCGGCTCGTGGCTCGGCGGCAATACGTTCAGACGCACTTCGTCATCATGCATTGCATCGATCATACGCTCCGTCAGTGCACTGATGGTCTCGCTATTTTCATCAGCGCGCTTGAGGATCTTGTCGTCGATATCAGTGATATTGCGTACGTAGTTTACTTCGTAACCACGGTGGCGCAGATAGCGGGTAATCACATCAAAGGCCACCATTACCCGTGCGTGGCCAAGGTGGCAATAGTCATACACCGTCATGCCACAGACATACATGCTTACTTTACCCGCGACGAGCGGGGTAAACGGTTCTTTGCGGCGTGTCAGCGTATTGTAAATCTGCATATGACGTTTCCTTAGCCCTTCTGTTTGATTTTCGCCCAGCTATCTTTTAATCCTACGGTGCGGTTAAACACCGGCTGCCCTGGTTTGGAAGCATGACGGTCGGCACAGAAATAACCTGTTCTCTCAAACTGGAAGCGATCTTCCGGAGCTGCGTCCGCCAAGCTGGGCTCGCCAATCGCCTGACAAACTGCCAGAGACTCTGGATTGAGGTGGTCTAGGAAATCGACATCTTTGTCGCGATCGGGCTGCTCAACCAAGAAGAGGTTTTCGTACAGGCGTACTTCCATGGGCACACCGTAAGCCGCGCTAACCCAATGAATTACGCCTTTCACCTTGCGGCCTTCTGGGTTTTTACCCAAAGTATCGAAATCTACCGAGCAATGCAGCTCTGTGATCTCACCCGCGTCGTCTTTAATCACATCATCACAGCGTATAACGTAGCTGTTGCGAAGACGTACTTCCTTGCCGGGCGCTAAGCGGAAGAACTTCTTGGGCGCATCTTCCATAAAGTCATCTTGGTCGATGTAAAGCTCACGACCAAACGGCACCTTACGCACGGCCATATCGTCACGTGCGGGGTGACCGGGCACTTCGTACATCTCTTCATGGTCTTCAGGGACATTCGTCAGCACTACTTTAAGAGGTTTCAATACGCACATTGCCCGCGGCGCGTTGTCCTCAAGGTCTGAGCGGATCGCATGCGTTAGCATGGCAATATCCACTAAACCACCGTCGGCGCGCGTCACACCGATCATCTCACAAAACTTACGGATAGAAGCTGGCGTATAGCCACGACGACGCATGCCAGAGATGGTTGGCATGCGCGGGTCGTCCCACCCATCGACAATTTGCTCGTCAACCAATAGCTTTAACTTGCGCTTAGAGGTTAGCGTATAGTCAAGGTTCAGACGGGCGAACTCAATCTGGCGTGGTTTCGCTGGCACGGGAAGGTTGTTTAAAAACCACTCATACAGCGGACGGTGATCTTCAAACTCCAACGTACAGATAGAGTGAGTAATCCCCTCAATGGCGTCAGATTGACCGTGGGTAAAGTCATAAGAAGGATAGATTTTCCACTTATCACCGGTCTGATGATGATGAGCATGCCGGACACGGTAAAGAATAGGATCACGCAGATTGATATTAGGCGAGGCCATATCAATTTTAGCGCGCAGCACTTTCCCGCCTTCCGCAAACTCGCCGACACGCATCCGCTCAAGGAGATCAAGGTTCTCTTCCACACTGCGCTCGCGGTAAGGGCTTGGCTTGCCGGGCTCAGTTAATGTGCCGCGATATTCACGGATCTCATCTGGCGATAGATCATCCACGTAGGCCTTGCCTTCACGGATTAGATGTTGAGCCCAAATATATAGTTGATCGAAGTAATCCGATGCAAAGCGCACAGGGCCAGCCCATTTAAAACCCAACCAACTGACATCTTCTTTGATGGCGTCAATATACGCCTGCTCTTCTTTCGCTGGGTTGGTGTCGTCAAAACGCAGATGACACTCACCACCCAACTGCTCCGCCAACCCAAAATTTAAACAAATCGACTTAGCATGGCCGATATGCAGAAAGCCATTGGGCTCAGGGGGAAAGCGTGTGACAATTTTGCTGACCTGGCCGCCCTCAATTTCGTCGCGTACTTGGTTGCGAATGAAGTTCGGCGCTGGGGTGGTCTCGTTGGTCATGGTGGTGTTAATAACCTCATAGTGGATGGTGCGCTAGGCAACCGATGCCTACGCTAATAGGGTTAGCGCTTCGCGGCGCTGGACAAAACCGCTATTATAACGTGACGCCGATGCACAGCGCCAAGGCGAACGCCTTTATTGAACAGGAATTTATCTATGATCGTATTACAGACCAACCACGGTGACATTACTATTGCGCTTAATCATGAAAAAGCGCCGGTTAGCGCGGCTAACTTTGAACAGTATGTGCGTGAAGGATTTTACGACGGCACGCTCTTTCACCGTGTCATCGATGGCTTCATGGTACAAGGCGGCGGTTTTGATCAAGACTTTAACCAAAAGCCGACCCGCGACCCCATTGAAAACGAAGCTGACAACGGCCTGCAAAATACCATAGGCACGTTGGCAATGGCACGCACCCAAGACCCTCATTCTGCCACAGCACAGTTTTTTATTAACGTAGGTGACAATAGCTTCCTCAACCATAGCGGTAAAAGCCTCCAAGGCTGGGGCTATGCTGTCTTTGGCGAAGTGGTTGAAGGTATGGAGATAGTCAACAAAATTAAGGGCGTTAGCACTACGCGCCGGGGTATGCACGCTGATGTCCCGTCTGAAGATGTCATTATCGAGCGTGCATTCGTTAAAGAAGCAGAATAAACGCCTGGGAGACTTATGCGCACTTTGTTGGTAGCCGACATGCATCTAAGCAGCGATACTCCTGAGGTTAACCAAGGGTTTTTTCGCTATTTAGAGCAAACTGCACAGGGGGCAGACGCCTTATATATTTTAGGTGACCTCTTCGATGCCTGGATCGGTGATGACCTTCTTGATACACCTCACCCACTGAGCGCAGTTGCCCATGATGTCATCAAGCGGTTACGCAAACTTAGCAGCAACGGAACAGCCGTTCATTTCCTACATGGTAATCGTGATTTTCTAATCGGTGAGCGTTTCATCAATGCCTGCCAGGGAAATCTGCTACCCGAAGCCCAAGCCGTTGAGCTTCAGGGCGTCCCAGTAGTCATACTGCATGGCGATAGCTTATGTACCAGGGACGAAGCCTATATGGCGTTTCGCCAACAATCACGGGATCCGCAGTGGCAGGCACAAATATTAGCGCTCCCTCTGGAGCAGCGTGTAGAGCTGGCAAAAAGCTTACGTATGCAGTCCGGCGATGCCAACGCTAATAAAGCCGAAGAAATCATGGACGTTACCCATGATGAAGTCGTGAAACTAATGGCACGTTGCGGGGTATCGACCATGATTCATGGACATACCCATCGCCCAAAAGTACATGATTTAACCGTAGAGGACGTTCCCGCCAAACGCTTTGTGCTAGGCGACTGGGACAACCAGCACGGCTGGGACGTATTGATTGAGCAAACACCGGAGCACCATGCTGTTCCTGTGCTGCGCCAGTTCGCACTCGACGCTCCGCCGTAGCCGTAGCCGTAGCCGTAGCCGTAGCCGTAGCGAATAGAGCGAACAAAATGCCATTGAAAAAGCCGATCGTATCGATCGGCTTTTCAATTTAAAGGCTACCGAATCGCTACACGAACGCTGATGGTTTAGCGCTCAATCTCAGCATCGCGATGCAGGTCGTCGATCAGTGCCTGGATGACCGATTGAGCCCGTAGCTGTTCAGCCATTTGTGCCACAAACGTGGTTATTTGCTCATTCACATCACCCGCCGACACATCGTCTAATGCTACCACTGCGACACTTTGCGGAAGCGTTACAGCACGGTAAACACTCTGTCCTTCTTGAGGACGGGGCATGCGGAACACTTGCTGCACAAGTGCTTGGGGCAACGTACTATCAGACTGGCGCGATACATTGGCAGCCTCAAGCCATGAAACATCTACATCGTTACCTGACTCTAACGCTGAAATAATACGCGCAGCCTCGTCCTGAAGTGCTTCTTGTCGCTGCTGTGCAGTGACGGCCGTTTCAACTTCATCACGTACGTCATCCAGCGGTAGCAGGGTAGGCTCTCGATGCTCTGCAACGCGTAAAACCAAACGACGGTCATCGTCAAGCTCGATCACTTCGCTGTTGTAGCCCTCTTCAAGCACATCAGCACTGAACGCTTCGTCTAACACTCCAGGCTCGGATAGCACACCCTCGCCTTCGCCACGTGCAAGCCAGTCTGTTTGGCTAAGCATCAAGCCAAGATCATTCGCAACAGTTTCCAGATCATCAGCGGCAAAGCTCTCATCAATTAAGCGCTGCACTTGGCGGTTAAAGTCATCGCTCACTTCACGCAGCGCGACTTCTTGCTGCAGCGTCTCACGCTGATCCTCAAACGCTGGCGCCTCAATCCGTGTCACTTGCAAAATATGGAAAGCACCATCCATTTCGACCAGCTGAGACGTCTCCCCTTCACCCAACGCAAATGCCGCCTCATCAAACGCGTCACCGAAGAAACCGCGGCTAATAACCCCGAGGTCGCCACCCTCTTCTGCACTGGCTGTATCGTCAGAGTAACGTAAAGCTGTTTCAGCAAAGGGTTCGCCCTCTTCTAATGCCTGAAGCGCTACTTCAGCACGCTCTTGCGCCTCTTCACGGCTACGCTCTCCACCAAACGTCACCATGATATGAGACACTTGGCGATCGGCATTGCGATTTTGCTCACGCCACGCTGCACGCAAGTCATCTTCATCAACCTCACGTCCAGAAGCCATTTCCTGGCGATCAATCAGGACATACTCAACGCGCACTTGTTCGGGGCGCTCAAAACGTGACTGATTGGTGTCGTAGTAATCCTGCATCTGCTCTTCCGTCACGTCGATATCCAGCTGAATATCGTCGGCATTTAACATTGAGTAACGGAAACTGCGCTGCTGACGCTGCAACTCTGCCAGGCGTTCTTGTTCACTGGCCAAACTAAAATCGCTAAATGCCAGCCCTTGCTGAAGGTGTTGACGATTAATATCTACGCGTAACTCTTCTCTGAATGAGAGCGGCGTATAGCCAGCACCGGCTAGGCGGTTACGAAACACCTCGGATGAGAAGCGACCATCTTGATCATGGAATTCAGGGAGGCCCACAATGATCTGGTCTAATTGGGCTTCAGATACATAAAAGCCGCCATCTTCAGCATACTGAGTCAACAGCTTTTGGGTAATAAGCTGGTCAAGCATATCGTTACGCAAAGCACGCTCTTGTTCTGGCGGCACTTGCCCGGAACGTAGTGCACGCTGAACCTCAAGCTCTACCTGCTGCCGCATAATCGGCTCGCCATTGACGCTTGCCACTTCATTGGGATCACTACCGAATACGCTAAACAGCGATTCAATGCCGAACAGCGCCATGGCAGCCACCATAACACCGATGATTATTTTGGCACCCCAGCTTCTGGAGCCGTCTCGAATACTTTGCAGCATGCTAGCCTCAGATTATTACAGCAAAACTCATCGCCCAAAATAACGGGCTAGAAAAGAATATGGGCGCATCGCGGATGCGATGCGCCCATTAGATCACAGAATATACGCCAATTAGTTGACGGCGTCTTTCAGCGCTTTACCGGCTTTAAAGCTGGGAACTTTCGCAGCGCTGATTTGAATTGGCTGACCCGTCTGCGGGTTGCGACCTGTACGTGCAGCACGCTCTTTAATGGCGAAAGTGCCAAAGCCTACCAGTGAAACACTCTCGCCTTTTTTGAGGCTATCGGTGACAGACTCCACCATGGCATCCAATGCGCGGGTTGCCGCTGCTTTAGGAATATCAGCAGACGCGGCAATAGCTTCAATCAGCTCGGACTTATTCACACTTCACCCCTTAACTGTTTCAAAAAATGGCTCTGAACGGCGCAATCACCGGGTGCTACAACCTCAAAGCATAGCTGCGTTTTATAGCAATGCCTTGAAACACCTGTCAAGCGACCGAACCGTGGGATGCCGTTCGCGCAAGGCAATCGGCAAACTTATTACGTAATATTAAAGCTCCAAAGAACCCTAATGCTTAATGCGTGCTGACTACGGCATTCGAACTAAAAGACGTATCAGTACCTTTTAACGAGGCGCTGTCGTCGACTTGATCGTTCGTTAGCGCTATCGCTAACACCTCATCTATCCACTGTACGGGACGAATATCAAGTGCACCTTTGATATTTTCCGGTACTTCCTTGAGATCTCGGCGATTTTCCTCAGGAATCAGGACGGTCTTTATACCACCGCGGCGCGCTGCCAGCAATTTCTCCTTTAAACCCCCGATGGGTAAGACCTCTCCACGTAGGTTAACTTCACCTGTCATTGCCACATCGCAGCGTACGGCGCGCTGCGTATAGGCCGATACAATTGCGGTCACCATCGCTATACCCGCACTTGGGCCATCCTTGGGAGTAGCACCTTCGGGGACGTGTATATGGAGATCTTCGTTCTCAAACCGCTGAGGATCAATCCCATACTCATGAGCACGAGCCTTAACCACTGTTTGCGCAGCGCTGACTGACTCTTTCATTACGTCGCCGAGCGAGCCAGTTTTATTAATACGCCCTTTACCCGGGGTAACGACAGATTCAATATTGAGCAGTTCACCACCTACAGATGTCCAAGCAAGCCCGGTCACCCGACCTACCTGGTCCTCTTTTTCCGCCAGTCCATAGCTGTAGCGACGAACGCCCGCATAGGTTTCTATCTCTTCAGCCGTTAGTACTTGGTCAGCTTGTAATTTACTGCCTTTCTTCTCATTAGAAACACGTTCCGCCTCAAGGCGTTCACGCAGCACTTTCCTACATACTTTCGCGATCTGGCGTTCTAGCTCGCGCACACCTGCTTCACGCGTGTAATAGCGCACTAGTTCTAGTAGTGCATCATCCTGCAGAGCAAGCTCATCAACCTTAAGACCGTTGGCTTCCAGCTGTTTGGGCAGCAGGTAGCGCTTGGCGATGGCAAGCTTCTCGTCTTCGGTGTAACCCGGCAGCCGAATAATTTCCATCCGATCAAGCAGCGGGCCTGGAATATTCATCGAGTTCGCCGTGCAAATAAACAGCGTCTCGGATAAATCATAATCCAACTCAAGGTAATGATCACTAAAGCTATTATTCTGCTCAGGATCAAGGACTTCTAGCAGCGCCGAGGAGGGATCACCACGATGATCCATACCTAGCTTATCAACTTCATCAAGTAAGAAGAGCGGGTTTTTCACGCCAGCACGGCTCATCCGCTGCATCAATTTACCCGGCAGCGATCCGATATACGTACGCCTGTGACCACGAATTTCCGATTCATCGCGCACCCCCCCTAACGCCAAGCGTACATACTTGCGGTTAGTCGCACGTGCAATAGACTGCCCCAATGAGGTCTTACCCACACCTGGCGGCCCAACTAGGCACAGCACCGGGCCTTTCATCTTACGTACGCGCTTCTGTACCGCTAAGTACTCCAGTATGCGCGCCTTAACTTCTTCCAGACCGTAATGATCCTCGTCTAGCACCTGCTGCGCTTTTACCAAGTCATGCTTAACCCGCGTACGCTTCTTCCAAGGAACGGCAATTAGCCAATCCAGATAAGAGCGAACGACAGTGGCTTCAGCCGAATTAGTTGCCATCATTTTCAGCTTGTTCAGCTCTTGCGTCGCTTTTTCAGCCGCCTCTTTAGGCATACCTGACGCTTCGATGGCCTGCTCGTACTTTTCTGCTTCATTGGGAACATTATCCAGCTCCCCCATCTCTTTTTGGATGGCTTTCATCTGTTCGTTGAGATAATACTCTCGCTGTGTCTTTTCCATCTGCTCTTTGACGCGAGAGCGGATGCGCTTCTCTACCTGAAGCAGATCAATTTCAGACTCAATGAGTGCCATCAAGTGCTCGATACGGTCGCGTACACGATCCATTTCAAGCAGCTCTTGCTTGTCACCAATTTTCAACGACAAATGAGCGCAGATGGTATCCACCAGACGGCTCGGGTCTTCAATTCCAGTAAGAGAATTGAGCACCTCGTTGGGGACTTTCTTAGATAGCTTAACGTACTGCTCAAATTGATTTAACAGCACGCGAACCAAGGCTTCTTGCTCGCGTTGGGTAAGCGGCTCACTCTCACGCGCCGTTAAGTAGGCTTGCGTATAGCCTGCTTCATTTTCTTCTATCTCGACGACATCAGCGCGAAAACTGCCCTCAATAAGCACTTTGACAGTGCCATCTGGCAACTTCAGCAATTGCATAATATCTGCCACGGTTCCCATGGCATATAAGTCTGCATTGTCCGGATCATCCTGAGAAGCCTCGCGCTGAGCCACCAGCAGTACACGCTTATCGGCCTCCATCGCCGCTTCCAGGGCTTGGATAGATTTTTCACGGCCAACAAAAAGAGGTATAACCATTTGCGGGTAAACAACCACATCCCGCAACGGCAACAAAGGTAGACATTGTGTCTGTTCGGCGTTCTGCTGCATCGCAGACGTTCCTCAAATTCGGATGTGTACTTGAAGGGTACTTAGACAAGCACCTCACAGTATAAAAGTAACTTTCGCAACAATTGCATAAGAAACCATGCAAAAGCATCGTGCTGAAAGCATGCGACGAGATGGATTATGCCTAATAGCAGGGGGCCGCCTAGGCGACCCCCTGGTTCAACACAAGCGGCATACGCTAGGCCGCAGCGTATGCCAATTGGCTAGCCGTCAGTGCCATCAACACGAGCTTCCTCTTGCTGAGAATAAAGCAACAGTGGCTCGCTTTCTCCGGCAATCACGGATTCATCAATAACCACTTTGCTGACACCTTCAAGCGAAGGAATCTCATACATCGTGTCAAGCAATACAGATTCAAGGATAGAACGTAGGCCACGAGCACCGGTTTTCCGCTCCATTGCCTTCGTCGCCACCGCACGCAGTGCATCGTCTCTAAACTCAAGCGACACATCTTCCATTTCAAAGAGCTTGGCGTATTGCTTAACGAGCGAGTTTTTAGGCTCTGTTAAAATTTGCACCAATGCATCTTCGGTCAACTCGGTAAGTGTAGCGATTACCGGTAGGCGGCCGACAAACTCAGGTATCAAACCAAATTTCACTAGGTCTTCTGGCTCAACATCTGCCAGTAGCTCGCCCACACCCCGCGAAGACTCTTTACTCTTCACGCTGGCGTTAAAGCCAATGCCGCCTTTTTCAGCACGGTCTCGGATAACCTTGTCTAGGCCAGCGAAAGCGCCCCCTACAATAAACAAGATATTGGCGGTGTTAACCTGAACAAATTCTTGCTGCGGGTGCTTGCGACCACCTTGAGGCGGCACTGAGGCAGTTGTGCCTTCAATAAGCTTCAGCAACGCTTGCTGAACACCCTCACCTGAGACATCCCGAGTAATCGATGGGTTATCAGATTTGCGCGAAATTTTATCGATTTCGTCGATATAGACGATTCCGCGCTCAGCTTTTTCGACGTCGTAATCACACTTCTGGAGCAGCTTTTGGATGATGTTTTCAACATCCTCACCCACATAGCCTGCTTCCGTCAGCGTTGTTGCATCAGCAATAGTAAAGGGCACATTTAATAGCCGCGCCATGGTTTCTGCCAGCAGTGTTTTACCACTACCGGTTGGACCAATGAGCAGAATATTAGATTTACCTAGCTCCACATCGCCGTCACGCACGTCTGTTTTCAGGCGTTTATAGTGGTTATAAACCGCTACAGATAGCACCATTTTGGCGCGATCCTGCCCGATGACATAGTCGTCTAATGTATGACGTATTTCGCGGGGCGTAGGTAAACGCTCCTCATCGCTCTCGGCATCGGCTTCGAGAACTTCCTCGCGAATGATGTCATTACATAAGTCGACACACTCATCGCAGATATACACGGACGGGCCTGCAATTAGCTTACGCACTTCGTTTTGATTTTTACCGCAAAACGAGCAGTAAAGCAGCTTGCCACCTTCGTCCTTGCCTTTGCCGTCGGCCATTCGCGTACCTCTATCACTGCGGCGGCTCACGCCGCCGGAAAAGCTCGTTAGAAAAGCACAATCCTATTACGCTATCAGGATGTTGGGCGCTTATCCAGCACTGCATCAATCAAGCCATACTCTTTGGCTTTATGAGCACTCATAAAGTTGTCCCGATCGGTATCGCGAGCAACTGCTTCAAGCTCCTGACCTGTGTGATGCGCCAGAATCTGATTGAGTTTTTCGCGGATTCCCAATATTTCACGGGTGTGAATTTCAATATCTGACGCTTGCCCCTGATAACCGCCCAACGGCTGATGAATCATTACCCGAGAGTTGGGCAAGCAATAACGCTTACCGGCCGCACCAGCTGTTAATAGCAGCGCACCCATACTGGCGGCTTGGCCAATACATACGGTAGAAACATCAGGCTTGATAAACTGCATGGTATCGTAAATTGACATACCCGCCGTTACTGAGCCGCCTGGCGAGTTGATATAGAGATGAATATCTTTATCAGGATTCTCTGACTCAAGAAACAGCAGCTGAGCCACAACTAAATTCGCCATGTAGTCTTCAACTGGGCCTACCAGGAAGATGACACGCTCTTTTAGCAGACGTGAATAAATATCGTAGGCCCTTTCCCCTTTGGCGCTCTGCTCAACCACCATGGGCACTAAACCGCCGGCGTTTTGAATATCAAACTCACTCATTCGGGTGATTCCTTGCGTCCGGTAAGGGAAAGGCGCATCGCAAAGGGATGCGCCACGCGACGACGTTAGGCGTTAGCCTGTTCGCCCTCTTCGACATTTTCATCCTGCTCAGCCTGCTGCTGAGCGGCTGCCAATGCTTGCTGGTAAGACATTTCAACGTCTTTAACGTTTGCCTGCTCAAGCAGCTTCTCTACCGCTTTCTCTTCTAGAATGGCAGATTTGACCTGGGTTTTTAGCTGCTCATTACCCATGTAGTAGCTAACTACTTCTGATGGGTCCTGATACTGCTCTGCCAGCTCTTCAACCTTAGCCTTGATGGCGTCGTCGTCAGCATCCAGCTCGTTGGCCTTAATAACTTCAGCCAACAGCAGGCCTACTTGAACACGGCCTTTGGCTTGCTCTTCAAACAGTTCGTTAGGCAACTGGCTAACATCAAAATCTTCACCTAGACCAAACTGCTGAGCAGCCTGACGTTTCATGCCATCTGTTTCTTGCTGAACCAGTGCACTGGGTACTGGTATTTCATTCGCGTTTTTCAACGCATCCAGAACCTGCTGCTTAACGCGATTGTCGATCGCCTGAGCCGCTTCGCGGGTCATGTTTTTCTTAATTTCTGCACGGAACTGGGCTTCATCACCACCTTCCACGCCAAAACGCTCAATGAAGGCAGCATCAACGTCAGGCAGCTTCTGGGTGCTAACCTTGTGGACGGTGACGTTGAACGTCGCTTCTTTACCGGCCAGGTGCTCGGCTTGATAGTCATCGGGGAAGGTAACGCTGATAGTTTTTTCTTCACCCGCTTTAGCGCCGATCAACTGCTCTTCAAAGCCAGGGATAAAGCTGTTAGAGCCAATAACGAGTGCATGGCCTTCAGCGCTTCCACCTTCAAACGGCTCATCGCCCAGGAAGCCCTGGAAGTCGATAGTTACTTGATCGCCATCAGCAGCGGCAGCATCTACTTCTTCCCACTCAGCGTTTTGCTTACGCAGGGTATCGATCATTTCGTCGACATCTGCATCGCTGACAGTTACCACAGGACGCTCAACGTCAGTACCTTCAATTGAAGACAGCTCAATCTGCGGATAAACCTCCATCAGGGCAACAAACTCAAGGTCTTGACCTGCTTGGTTAACCTTAGGCTCAATTTGCGGGAAGCCCGCAGGATTGAGGCCCTCTTCAGTAATGGCGCGAACATAGCGCTCACGCATTACTTCGCCAACCACTTCATTACGTACACTATCGCCATAGCGCTGACGAACTACTGCCATCGGCACCCGGCCTTGGCGAAAACCATTCAAGCGAACGTTTTTCGCAGTGTCTTTCAAGCGAGCGCTGACGGCCTCATCGATTTCTGAAGCCGGCACTTGGATGGTGATACGGCGTTCGATCTGGGAGGTCGTCTCGACGGAAACTTGCATGAATTGTCCTCTAGCGGCTGGGCGTTGTGTTGATTACGTATAATAAGTTCAAGGGGCAATTTTAAGAACCCTAGCGCATGGTGGCAAGCGCCATGCTCGCAAGATGGGGGTCAGAAGCATCAAATACAAGGGAATAGCCATTAATTACCGCGTTCAAAACGCTATTTTGCGCAAAAACACTGCGCCACTGGCGAAAAAGCGGGCTGCTACTGACCCACTGCACCCTTCTACTGTTTCACTCTTCACTTCTCGTCCACCATAAACTGACGGCGTGTAGTAACAGCCCTGCGGTGGCGGCATGTGAAATAAACACCTGCCAGCTGATCCAATCAGTGAATAACAAATGCCACCCGCCCATCACAACGAGTCCGGCAACCATCATCGCGGCTAACCGCTTTAAAAATGATGGCAACGTTTGGCGCGCAGCAGCAGAAAGCATCCTCCACTGTAACACGGCAGCACTCGCAACAAAGACCAAGGCAATTAGAAGTAGTGTTTGACGCGTCTCATGTCCCCCTGCCATATAACGTGGTAACGCCGACAACATGACCACACATAGACCTATTGCCACGCTAACGCGCTCAGGAGAATAAGGTATCCGCTGCATGTTTAGGCAACCTTTAGCTGCTGGGATTCAATCCACTCTTCCACCCAGGGTAATGCTGCATCGTCTGCCATGAACGTCTCCATTGCATCCACCTCCAGCCGCTCACCCAGACGAGTCGCCCCATGATCATCTAACAAAGCATCAAGAGCCCTGCCAGCACCGCAAAAGGTTTCACCATAGGAGCTATCCCCTAACGCAATAAGGCCGTAGCGCAAGGTTGTTAAAGAAGGGCTCTGGTCACGCAATGAACGGACAAACGGCACAAAACTACCAGGGAAATCACCACTGCCTGTTGTAGAGACACAGAATAACGTAATCCCATCATGGCTGGTCACGTCATTTAAACTGGGCTGCTCTATAATATCGACACTGTAGCCCGCCTGCTCGAACAGTGGCTTTACCTGCTCGGCGACATCCAATGCGCCACCATACATGGTTCCCACTAAGATATTTAGCTTAGGCATCATCGCACTCCCCTGTAAAAGTGTCGCACTGCGCTTTGTTCAGTCGACAAATACCTGATGAATTTGCTCAAATATTAACACGTTTGGCAAAAACGACGCACGCCTCTACTTTTTCCCCCTTACCCCTACCCAACAAGGAGCTCTCATGCAGCAAACCTTTGAGTCTTGGATAACGCCGATCATGGTTGGCGGTTTAATTATCTTTATGTGTTTTATTATTTGGGATCTTGCCAAAAAATCGAACGCCGGCAAATTTGGCACCATCATGCTCTTTGTAGTGCTGGGTGCCGGCATGCTGGGCTACATCCTCAAGGTTATCATCACGTGGCTAATAGAAGGACGGGGGGTCTGACCCCTGCACACGACGGCATCCCCACTGTCAGCCCTGAAACGGGCAGCTATCCATTAGATATAAAAAAGGAGCGCCCTAAGGCACTCCTTTTCATATCTCTTATATTGAATGCTTTCGCCACTAATACCCATAGCGTGTTGGTAGCAAACTACTCAGAGACTATAAGGTACTGGTATGATGCTCGACTTGCTGCTTCAGCTTTTGCCCAGGGCGAAACGTCACAACGCGACGCGCAGAGATCGGTATTTCCTCTCCCGTCTTAGGATTACGCCCAGGGCGCTCGCGCTTATCACGCAAGTCAAAATTACCAAATCCTGATAGCTTTACCTGCTCGTTTTCTCGCAAACAGGCACGGATCTCTTCAAAAAAAGCTTCCACCATCGCTTTTGCTTCTCGCTTAGACAGCGCCAGCTCCGTGTGTAAATGCTCCGCTAGCTCTGCTTTGGTCAACGCACCCATAAGGCTCCTCCTTGTAGCAAACGCATTGCCAAGAACGTGATACGCGCCGCGTCATGGCATGTACTGGTTAGCCGCGCAGTTCAGCATCCAATTTGACACGCACTTGTGTCACGATGGAATCGACCAACTGATTGATTTCTTCATCGTTTAGCGTGCGCGATGGATGCTGCCAGGTCAAGCCTAGCGCAATACTCTTAAACCCATCGGCAACTCCTTTACCAGCATAGACATCAAATAGCTTTATGTCTTTTAAGTAATCACCTGCCTCAGTTTGCGCACAATCCAGTAGGGCTTGGACAGGTACTTCATTAGCTAGGATAAAGGCTAAATCACGCCGCACCTCTGGGTAGCGTGATAACGGTTCAAACGCAGGAATACGACCTTCACTAAGGGCATCAAGACGAACTTCAAAGAGCACGGCATCAACTTTTAACCCCAGTTTTGCTCTCACCTGTGGGTGAAGCGTACCAATCCAACCAGCGGGTTCGCCATTGTGCAGCAGTTGAGCACTTTGCCCTGGATGTAGCGCAGGGTGCGCTGCTGGTTCAAAACGCCAGGCGTCCTGATGACCACCCAGCGCTAGCAAACTTTCCAGATCACCTTTTAAATCGTAAAAATCTACCGCGGACTTAGCGCAACTCCAACCTTCAGCTTCACGAGAACCACACACTAACGCCCCCATCATGGGCACTTGCGAGAGGTTATCCAGCTGACCATTGAACACTAAGCCAGTTTCAAACAAACGCACACGCGTCTGTTGACGGTTAAGATTATGCTCCAACGCACGTACCAGCCCAGGAAAGAGGCTGGCGCGCATCACCGACAAATCCGATGAAATTGGGTTGGCCAACACAGGGGAAACCGCATCAGGCAACATTGCCGCCTGTAGCTCAGGTGCGACAAAGCTATAAGTCACCGCTTCCTGAAAACCGCGCGCCACCATTTGATTACGAAGTTGCCGTTGCGTCAGCATAGATTCGTTGGCGGGCCGTAGCGCTAACCGCGCCGCAGGCCGACGCACAGGCAAATTATTGTAGCCATGAATACGTGCAATCTCTTCAATGAGATCCTCTTCAATAGCTAAGTCAAACCGCCAACTGGGGGCCGTCACCGACCAGCCTTCAGCCTGTTTATCTACTGCCAACCCCAGACGCTGGAGAATGTCGGTCACATCTTCGACAGCCAGCCGTTTTGACAGCGCGCTTTCCAACCGGCTTTCACGCAGAAAAATAGCGCGGGATGTCGGCATATGTGCACTGCTAACCGCCTGTGTAACCGGGCCTGCCTGCCCACCGCAAATGTCGATTAACAGCTGCGTAGCACGCTCAATGGCCACACCAGCAAGCTCAGGATCTACACCACGCTCAAAACGGTGCGAGGCATCGGTATGCATGCCATAAGAGCGTGCTTTGCCTGCAATCGCCAACGGCGTGAAATACGCCGACTCCAGGAAGATGGTCTGAGTGGATTCGCTGACACCGGAATTCTCCCCACCCATAATACCTGCCATTGCCAATGGACCGCGATCATCCGCAATCACCAGCGTTTCAGGTCTCAATGCGATGTTCTGACCATCCAATAACGTTAGCCGCTCGCCTTCATGGGCTAAGCGCACCGTGATGCCACCTTGCAAATTATCGCGATCAAACGCGTGCAACGGCTGGCCAAGCTCCAACATAACGTAATTAGTGACATCCACGATGGGATCAATAGAGCGAACGCCACTACGTCGCAAACGCTCAACCATCCAAAGCGGTGTCTCAACGGTAACGTCTACCCCTTTAATAATTCGCCCTGCATAGCGAGGGCACTGCTCTGGAGCGTCAATATTAATAGGGAAAGTATCATCAACACTAGCTGCTACCGGTTGAATAGCGGGCCCGCTCACCGGCAAGCGATTTAGTACGCCAACTTCTCTGGAGAGCCCCTTGATACTCAGACAGTCGCCACGGTTAGGGGTCAGGTCAACCTCAATGGTCATATCATCGAGCTGCATGTACTCTCGGAAATCGCCACCCACTGGCGCCGAAGCTGGTAGGACCAGGATACCGGGCGACACCTCCTCCTCTAACCCTAACTCAGACGCCGAACAGATCATGCCTCGCGACTCAACGCCGCGTAGCTTGGCCTTTTTAATCTTAAAGTCCCCGGGCAGCACACCCCCTACTTGAGCAAAGGGAATTTTCTGTCCTACATCAACATTAGGTGCTCCGCATACCACCTGAACGGGCTCGCCTGTTCCATCGTTGACTGTGCAGACGTTAAGCTTATCAGCATCAGGGTGCTTCTCTTTCGTGAGCACCTCCGCCACCACAACGCCACTGAAAGCTGACGCGACTGGCGCAACAGCATCCACTTCCAAGCCCGCCATGGTGATTTGGTCGGCGATCGCTTGTGCATTGAGCTGCGGAGATACCCATTCACGCAGCCACTTTTCTGAAAATTTCATGTTCGCTCCTGTCTTTGGCGGCGGCGTTAGGAGAATTGACGCAAAAAGCGTAAGTCGTTTTCAAAAAACAGGCGCAGATCATTCACACCATAGCGCAGCATTGCCAGGCGCTCGGCACCCATGCCGAAAGCAAAGCCGGTATAGCGCTCGGTATCAATACCAGAGTGACGGAATACTTCTGGGTGCACCATTCCACACCCCATTACCTCTAACCATCCGCTATGGGAACAGACTCGGCAACCATCACCGCTGCACATTACGCACTGAATGTCGACTTCCGCCGAAGGTTCGGTGAACGGAAAGTAAGAAGGCCGAAAACGAACGGAGAGATCGTCTCGCTCAAAGAACGCCTGGAGAAAATCTTCAATGGTTCCCTTCAAGTCTGCGAAGCTGATGCCCTCATCGACCAGTAACCCCTCTACCTGGTGAAACATGGGGGTATGCGTTAAGTCAGAGTCGCTACGATAGACACGTCCAGGACAAACAATCCTGATCGGCGGCTCGCTGCTTTTCATCGTACGAACTTGCACCGGCGAGGTATGCGTGCGCAGCAGCCGTGTGGCATCAAAATAAAAAGTATCTGCCATCCCCCGAGCGGGATGGTGAGCAGGAATATTAAGCGCTTCAAAATTATGGTAGTCGTCCTCAATTTCAGGCCCTACCGCCACGTCGTACCCAATACGAGTGAATAAGCTTTCGATGCGCTCAAGCGTTCGTGTAACGGGGTGCAATCCACCCTCTGCCTGGCCACGGCCCGGTAGCGTAACGTCAATCCGCTCTGCCGCTAATCGTGCGTTCAATGCCTCGGCTTCTAGCTCATGCCGCTTCTTATCAATTTCTTCGGAAAGCGTTTGCTTTGCTTGGTTAATACGCTCACCAGCGGCAGGACGCTCTTCTGCGGATAACTTACCCAAGCCTTTTAACAAGGCAGTAACATCGCCTTTTTTACCTAAATAACGTACTCGTAACTCATCTAACGCAGAAACGCTCTGCGCCGCCTGGATGGCTTCGCGAGCTTCTGATACCAGAGTAGGAAGGTGATCCATCCGTTTCACTCCGAATTAAGCGGTTTCCATCCAAAGATGGTGTGGCATAGGGAGGTGACAAAAAAACAGGGGAAGAGCGGCTGCTCTTCCCCTGTTTGGGTCACACTGAAATGACCTCGGGCATTTCACACTGATCTAAATCAGCGCAAAAAAGCCTTATTGGGCAGCCTTGGCTTTTTCCACGATGGCAGCGAAAGCTGCTTTTTCGTGTACCGCCAAATCGGCCAATACTTTACGGTCGATTTCAATACCGGCTTTTTTGAGGCCACCAACAAAACGGCTGTAAGACATACCGTTAATGCGCGCACCAGCGTTAATACGCTGGATCCACAGCGCACGGAACTGGCGCTTACGGTTACGGCGGTCACGGTAAGCATACTGACCGGCTTTGATAACAGCCTGCTTGGCTACGCGGAAAACACGCGAACGGGCACCGTAGTAACCTTTGGCCTGTTTCAGTACTTTTTTATGGCGACGACGGGCAACTACGCCACGCTTAACACGGGTCATAACACACTCCTGACATTAAGTCTGAGGCAATATGCGCTCAGATAAGATAATTCGACCTTACAGATTCGGCAGCATGCGCTGAATCAGCGCTTTATCAGCAGCATGAATCTGCTTCATTCCGCGCAGCTGACGCTTACGCTTGGTCGATTTCTTGGTCAAGATGTGGCTACGGAAAGACTGCTTGTGCTTGAAGCCATTAGCGGTCTTTTTAAAGCGCTTAGCAGCGCCGCTGTTGCTTTTGATTTTCGGCATGAGAGAACTCCGCTCGATATTTTTTAGAAAACCCAGGGCCGACCAGCGTCTAGACACTGGCCCGTTAGCTTCGCCGTTGGATCACTTCTTTTTCGGGGCAATAATCATGATCATCTGGCGGCCTTCCATTTTCGGGAAGGACTCAACCGCTCCGATCTCTTCCAGGTCTGCCGCGATCCGTTCCATTAGCTTTCGGCCAATGTCCTGGTGCGCCATTTCACGACCACGGAAGCGCAATGTAACTTTGCCCTTGTCACCACCTTCTAAAAAGCGGGTCAGGTTTTTAAGCTTAACCTGGTAATCGCCTTCGTCGGTGCCAGGACGGAATTTAACTTCCTTCACCTGGATTTGCTTCTGCTTTTTCTTTTGAGCCGCTTTTTGCTTCTTCGTCTCAAAAACAAATTTGCCATAATCCATAATCTTACAAACGATAGGATCGGCATTCGAAATTTGCACGAGATCTAAACCGGCAGCTTCTGCACGCTCAAGAGCTTCGGTGGTGGGCACAACACCCAACTGCTCACCTTCAGCATCAATTAGACGCACTTCTTCTTCGGTAATTCGCTCGTTCATTGGTGGGCGTTTGTCTTGTGGACGCCCGCGCTGATTGCTTCGCTTGATCGCTCCGTCTCCTTAGGCAATTGACGATGTCGCCAGGGCTGCTCGCTCGTCACTAAAACGCTTGATGAACTCATCAATTGTCATAGTGCCGAGATTTTCGCCGCTGCGAGTACGCACGGCCACTGAGTCAGCTTCTACTTCCTTATCTCCCACCACAAGGAGATAGGGAACTTTCTGTAACGTATGCTCACGGATTTTAAAGCCGATCTTCTCGTTCCTCAAGTCCGCCTTGACCCGTAAGCCATGTTTTTGCAGTCGATGCTCTAATTTGAGCGCATAATCACGCTGCGCATCCGTAATTGTCATCAAAACTGCTTGCTGAGGCGCCAGCCAAAGTGGCATCGCACCCGCATAGTGCTCTATTAGGATACCTAAGAAACGCTCAAAGGATCCTAAAATTGCGCGGTGAAGCATTACAGGAGTTTTTCGCGTGCCGTCTTCATCGACGTATTGCGCTCCCAAACGCCCTGGCAAATTAAAATCTAGCTGAAGAGTACCACATTGCCAAACACGATTCAGACAATCACGTAAGGCAAATTCAATTTTAGGCCCATAAAAAGCGCCTTCGCCGGGTTGTAGCTCCCATTTGAGGCCTGTTGCATTGAGGGCAGCTTCAAGACCCTGCTCTGCGCGATCCCACATCTCGGCTTCGCCTAGGAAATCTTCCGGACGCGTTGAAAGTTTAAGCTCAACTTCGTCAAAACCGAGTGTTTTATACACCTGCAGTGTCAGGGCGATAAACGCCTCTGCTTCTGCTTGGATTTGCCCTTCTGTGCAAAAAATGTGGGCATCATCTTGAGTAAAACCACGCACGCGCATCAGACCATGCAGGGAACCAGAAGGTTCATTGCGATGACAGCTACCAAACTCCGCCAAACGCAGCGGTAAATCCCGGTAGCTTTTTAGCCCTTGATTAAAAACTTGAACGTGGCAAGGGCAGTTCATTGGCTTAACCGCGTATTCGCGCTTTTCCGATTCCGTTGTGAACATCAGCTCACTGTAATGCCCCCAGTGGCCGGACTTTTTCCATAAAGATAGGTCAACAACCTGGGGCGTCTTGATCTCTTGATAACCGTGCTCACGCTGAATCTTGCGCATGTAATCTTCTAACGCCTGGTACATTGTCCAGCCATTAGGGTGCCAAAACACCATCCCCGGTGCTTCTTCTTGCAGGTGAAACAAGTCCATTTTGCGCGCAAGCTTGCGGTGATCGCGCTTTTCAGCCTCTTCAAGCCGCTGCAAATAGGCTTTGAGCTGCTTTTTATCACCCCATGCAGTGCCATAAATACGGGTCAACATGGTGTTATTAGCATCACCACGCCAATACGCCCCTGCCAACTTAGTGAGCTTGAAAGCTTTTAAATGGCGAGTATTGGGCACGTGCGGGCCGCGGCACATGTCAATATACTCTTCGTGATGATAAAGCCGAATAGTCGCGCCTTCGGGAATATCACGCACAATTTCCTGCTTATAGGGCTCATCGCGATGCAAAAAAGCGAGCATTGCTTGGTCGCGATCAACGTATTCACGTACCACATCGTACTCATGCTCAATTAATGAGCGCATACGAGCTTCAATGGCTTCAAGATCATCTGGAGTAACAGGTTGACCGAATTCAATATCGTAGTAGAAACCATCTTCAATCACTGGCCCTATTGCCATTTTGGCTTTAGGGTACATCTGCTTAACCGCATGCCCAATTAGGTGCGCACATGAGTGGCGAATGATTTCAAGCCCCTCAGGATCGCGGGCGGTAATAATTGCCACCTCCGCGTCTTGCTCAATTAAGTCAGCGGCATCAACCAATACACCGTCAATCTTGCCAGCTACACAGGCCTTGGCCAAACCAGGGCCAATGGATTCTGCAAGCTGCATAATAGAAAGCGATGTGTCGAACGTTCTTTGGCTGCCATCAGGCAGTGTCACAATGGGCATTCAAATATTCCTTGAGCGCAGTGGTGATCCATACCAAGGATCACATTTCGCTATCAATGGGCGAGAGTTACAAACCTATCTTTAACGGGACGCTAGCCTATCAGAATTTAGTAAACCGTAAAATAAAACGGGAGGCACTTAGGCCTCCCGCTTCTTTATCTAATTAAGCAAGTTATCGCTACTAGCGATGTCGCTCAATCGAACAAGCTTAGTTCCACTCGTCTAATTCTACACGACGGTTTTGAGCACGGCCGTCGTCGGTGTCGTTAGATGCAACTGGACGTTCTTCACCGTAGCCAACAGCGCGCATACGGTTAGCCTGAACGCCTCGCTGCGACAGATAGGCAGCAACTGACTCAGCACGACGCTGAGATAAGTTCTGGTTGTACTCTGCAGAGCCACGCGAATCAGTGTGGCCCTCAATGCTTACACGAACGTCAGGGTTGTTGACCAGACGTTCAGCAACACCGTTGAGTACTTGTTGGGCGTTAGCCGTGAGTTGAGCAGAGTCAAATTCAAAGTTAACGTCACGCAGAACTAAGCTATCTGGGCAGCCCAGCGCGTTAACTTCAACGCCAGCAGGCGTATTTGGGCACTGGTCACGATAATCCGGAACGCCGTCATTATCAGAATCCAGCGGGCAGCCACGTGCATCAACCGCTACACCAGCCGGAGTGCCTGGGCACTGATCACGATAATCCGGCACACCGTCGCCATCGGAATCCAACGGGCAGCCTTGCGCATCAACAGCTACACCAGCTGGCACTTCGCCATAGCTTGGGCATTGTGGTGCAACAGGCTCAGGAGTGCGGTCAGCACACAGTAAACCACCAATAGCAGCACCTGCAGCAGCACCTGTAGCCGCACCGCTTTCTTCATCGGAGCTACCACTGGTGGCATAGCCAATGCTGCCACCGATTAAACTGCCGGCCAAACCACAAACCGCCGGGTGCTGGTACCAGCTACGGTCGCTGCTAGCGCTAGCCTGTCCAGATGTCTGGGTAGCCGAGCTGGCGCAGCCAGATAAACCTACCACCAGAGCAGAACCGACTAGCAAGCCAGTTGTTGACTTTTTCATGCAAGACTCCTTCTTGATCCAATGCTGAAATGGTCACACGACCAATTCTATCCAATGCTTCTTATTGCGAGAGCATCCTTTTTTCGCCTGCCCAGTATCTAAACAATGGATAATCAATGCTCTAATACTGAACGGTTTGCCTATGATTAACGTTTAAACGCTAGAAGGCAACAATACGAAGATACCAATATCTTGCTGGTACCGACTGTTCCAGCATAGCAAAGAGGACACTGTAAGCGCCAAAAATAGCTCAAACCATCTCAAAACAGGTATTATTTGACGCTTATCAAACCCATGCGGCGTTAGTGGAGAGACGCAGGCCCTCTGGAACGCCACTTAATAACCTCTGCTGCTGCTGCTAATACCGCAGGACGCATTTCATCTTCCACGATCAAACGCTCTTTATCTTCCTGCATCCTCTCGCGTGGGGAAAGCTCCTTTCGAGCAGAGTGGGTCTTCAAGTGCTGGGTACGTTGGTATACCTCAGCAAATGCTTGAAATTCTGGGCGCTCGGTTAAACTTGGATCGATAATCTCAAGTAACACCTTGCATCGCCAAGAGGCTTCCGTTATGTCTACCTGCTCTTGAACCAGCGCGCTAACGACATAGTCCAGGTTCTCTAAACTATTTTGGTGCGCGCGACGATCCTCGTCCACTCGATAAGCTTCTCGCCGCTCCACCTCCTTACGTAGGTTAAAGGCATAAACAGCAAGGCCCACAATGATCGCAACGCCTACCACAAGCAAGATTAGCGACGTAGTGGTATTCATAGCACTCCTCAGACAAGCACAGAAAATAATTTAACAGCAACTGTACACCTTAAAGCCATTGTCACACTAATGCTACACAGCTTTTAATTCACTTTTCAGCGGTGACTGCAGCTAATGGGTGATGAACAGACGCGACATGATACCCCTGCCGCCACCGCCACCATGCCCAACCAACGCTTAGCGTTAGTACCACAGCACCAGCAGTATGTAATAAAGCAAGCCACAAAGGCAGCCAAAGGAGGACGTTGGCAATCCCTAACGCTACCTGAACAGCATACGCTCCAACGACAGCCACTAGTGCGCGCCCAAGAAACGCTAAACGGCGATACCGCCACCAAAGGACCAGTAATACAACGCCCAACAACAAGGCCCCTAGGCGGTGGACTACTTGTATCGCGGTGCGTGCATCTGCGTGCAACTGGCCATGTAAATAGTTAGGCCCTACGGTCTGGGTTAGATGGAACCCCTCGCTGAGGTCCATATCTGGCCACCATTGCGCGTTGCAGGTAGGAAACCCTTGGCAAGCAATGCCTGCGTAGTTGCTTGTCACCCAACCACCAAGCGCTAATTGCAGCACCAGCAAACTGATCGATGCTGCCCACAATACATTAACTGGCTGGCGCCCTAACGTCATATTCTTCAATGAATGACGAACACGCAAATGAAGCCAGAAAAACAGCATTAACACACTTAGCCCACCTAAGAGATGCAAGGTCACTACCTGAGGCCATAGCTTCAATGTTACCGTAAATGCACCAAAGGCACCCTGAATTAGAATAACCACAAGTAGCGCCAAGCTTACGCGCCAGGGGTATCCTGGGCGGTGTCGCAGAGACCAACCCAGCGCAACGACACTAATAACCATTAACCCTAAAAAACTTGCCACGTAACGGTGCGCCATCTCCACCCACGCTTTAAAAGGCTCAAGAGGCACATCGGGATGACGCAAAGAGGCATGTTCGCTATCAGGAACCAGCAACCGCCCGTAGCAGCCTGGCCAATCGGGACAACCCAAACCGGCATCCACTAAACGTGTCCAAGCGCCCACTAAGATGACTAAAGCAGTCAACAATGTTCCTGCCAAGGTGAGGTGCGACAGCCAGCGTAACCGCTGATCTACTGCGTCTTGCATGCTGCTTCCTTAAGGCACCGGGTGCCGACACGTATTAACGATGGTTTACTTTGAAGAGATGCCTGATGTCGTCAAGGATATCGCTTGCATTAGCTTGTTCATTAAATGCTAATGCTGGTACTCCCATTGGATCTATTAACCAAATAACGCTTTCGTTCCGCCATGCTGGCGGTTGCTGCCAATAATTCACCTGCTCTCCTGGTAAGGCTTGGGAGACACCACCAATACGTAGCCGCTGTAGTCGTGGCGCTTCGCGCCCAAGAGCCCGGTGAAGGCGCCACAACTCATCTTTACGCTGCTCACAATTAACCGCACACTCAAACGCCAGCGTCCAAACATCATTCGAGCTCTCTAGCGGATCGGCCAACGTCCACTCATATAAATTTGGTGCCATAACTTCCACTTCGCCATGAGCGGTATGTTGGTTTGGAATGCCGATACCCCACTTAACCATTCCCCAGGCAGCCGCCATAGGTGCAGCAAATAAAACAAAAATCATGATTAATTTAAGCCGCTGATAATGAACCGCTTGAATCCGCTGCATTGTATGATCCTCTTGTTATTGTAAGCGATCTTTGCGCATATGATAGCCGCCTAATAACATCACAACGAACGCTGCAAGTGTTAATCCCCACCATTGAAAAGCGTAGCCAATGTGACGACTGGCGGGCATAACATTAGCCTTCCACCAGGGCACAAGAACACCCTCTCCTTCCACAGCATGTAACCACCCCTGATAACTAAACGACGCTAGCGACTTTTCCCACGGTGCCAAACTCATTTGCTGTAGACGAATGCCTTCTTGATTATCCCCATATAATGGCCCGCCAGGGCGAGCAGTTTGCCATTCACCCAATATTTCAACATGGCCAGCAGGCGTTTGGGTATAAGGAGCGCTGCGGTCTGGGCCTGTTTCCATAAAACCACGCTGTATTAACCAAAGCTGCCCATGTACGTCACGGAAAGGCGTAAGCACAGCCACTCCCAGACGACGCTCTACCACACGGTTGTCTAAAAAAAGCGTGTGCTGTGGAAGGTACTCTCCTACTAATCGCACCATTGCGCCATCCTGCGGCATCTCTTGGGGCACTGTTAACGCAGGGGCTGCTGCACGAGCGGCCAGCAAAACACGCTTGTCATTAGCTCGCTCCCACTGCCATAGTCCTAAAAAAAGGCCTAATGTGACTAACAAACACCAAAAGACACACCACGCGTAGAAGCGCCTTAACCTGACTGAGGTAGATATCATGTGGTTACAACTTCTTATTGCCCTAGTGTTTATCGCCATGGTGATTAGCCTTGCGGCAGGTGCCGGCTTTTTACTGCGAGACGATGCCACCTCAAAGCGATTGCTGATTTCACTGAAGTGGCGCGTTACCCTGGCATGCATCCTTATGGCAATGTTGGTATTCGGTTTTTGGTCAGGAGAACTGGGCTAACGACTACAAAACGTAAACAAAAATAAACAGCCCAACCCATATCACGTCTACAAAATGCCAATACCAGCATGATGCTTCGAAACCGAAATGATGGTCGTTGGCAAAATGGCCTTTACATATTCGGACGAGAATACAGCCTAAGATGATCGTACCGATAATGACATGCAGGCCATGAAAGCCTGTCAATATAAAGAAAGTAGCGCCGAAAATACCGGCTTCCAGCGTAATACCATAGTGATAGTAGGCTTCGTAATACTCGACTCCTTGGATGACGATAAAGCAACACCCCAACAGGACCGTGCCTGCAAGCCAGTTTCGACAGGTAACACGCTCACCGAGTTTTAACGCTTCATGCGCCACCGTTAAGGTGATGCTCGAGGTGATGAGTATCAGCGTATTAACAAGCGGCAACTGCCAGGGACTAAAGACCTGGTCAGGGCCTAACACAGAGGAATCGGGTGGGTTAAGAAGGGGCCAATGAGAGACAAACTCTGGCCATAGCAGCGCAGAAACACCTTTTGCTCCTTCCCCTCCTAGCCAAGGAATAGCGAATGACCTAACGTAAAACAGCGCACCAAAGAAGGCTGCAAAAAACATCAGCTCAGAGAAGATGAACCACCCCATTCCCCACCTGAATGAGCGATCCATTTGGGTGTCGTACAACCCGCTCATTGATTCGTGAACCACATCTCTGAACCAGAGCCCCATCACTGCGACAACGCCAATAACGCCTATCAGCATTAAAGACGCGCCAGCGTCATAAACTAGCTGGGAGCCCGCCCCCACCATCATGACACCCAATGCTAAAGAGCCTAAAACGGGCCATTTGCTAGTTGCCGGAACATAGTAGCTGCCGCCGCTCATATTTTATCCCCCGCACTATTGTTGTTATTCATTGAGGAATCCAATGCCATGTTATGCACTGGATACAGGGTATATACCAGCGTGATAGTGTTAATTTCCTTAGGTAAATCACGTGCCAGCTGAAAAACCAGCGGAATGGTTAAACGCTCCCCCCCCTGTAGCTGCTGCTCTTGGAAACAGAAACAGCTGACTTTTCGTAAGTGGGTTGTTGCATTTGAGGGTGAGACACTTGGAATGGCCCTTCCCCAGCTTTCTTCAAGGCTATTATTAGAAAAGGTAAAGTCTACTTCAGCAGTTTGCCCAGGATGTACGCGCATTTGCCGTGCGGCAACGCTCATTTGCCAGGGTAAGCCAGCACTACCCCGAGTAATAAACTGAACCGTTACATAACGAGACTGATCAACCTCTTCATGGATGATAGCTTGCGCCGTGGTATCTACTTTGCCGTTAATCCCTGTAACACGACAGAACACGTCGTAAAGAGGTACAAGTGCAAACGCAAATGCAAACATACCCATTAGCACCGCAAGCGATCGAATAACGGTGCGCCGCACTCCCACTGCCCTCACGATTTCATACTCAGACATGCCGCTCCTCCCCTTGCAGTGTATACGGCACTATTCGCCATGTTGCGCACGATGAAACACAGGAGGCGTTTCAAAGGTATGCAACGGAGCCGGGCTAGGGACACTCCACTCAAGGTCTTCTGCGCCCTCCCATGCCTTAGCTGGTGCTTTTTTACCCCCTCGAACACAGAGCACCACCACAAGCACAAAAATGAGCTGCGACACCCCAAAGAAAAAAGCACCAATACTTGAAACGAGATTAAAGTCCGCGAACTGGAGCGCGTAATCGGGAATACGACGTGGCATTCCAGCAAGACCAGCAAAATGCATGGGGAAAAACGTCAGGTTCACTCCCACGATCGAACACCAGAAATGACACTGCGCTAATCGCTCGTTAGGGTAATGTCCCGTCCATTTGGGTAGCCAGTAATAAACCCCAGCCATAATGGCAAAGATAGCCCCTGGTACCAGCACATAGTGGAAATGAGCTACCACAAAGTAAGTGTCGTGGTATTGAAAATCGGCCGGGGCAATTGCCAACATCAATCCTGAAAAGCCACCGATAGTAAACAGAACGACAAAGGCCAGCGCAAACAGCATGGGCGATTCAAAACTGATCGAACCGCGAAACAGCGTCGTGATCCAGTTAAAAACTTTGACCCCTGTTGGCACTGCAATCAGCATTGTGGAGTACATGAAAAACAGCTCAGCAGCTAATGGCAAGCCAACCACAAACATATGGTGGGCCCACACTAAAAATGACAGTAGCGCAATGGCAGCCGTGGCATACACCATGGAGGCGTAGCCAAACAAGCGTTTACGGGCAAACGTCGGAATGATGGCAGACACAATCCCGAACGCAGGCAATATCATGATGTAAACTTCCGGATGCCCAAAAAACCAAAAAAGATGCTGAAACAGGACTGGATCTCCCCCACCGGCCGCATCGAAGAAGCTCGTGCCGAAGTTGATATCCATTAACATCATGGTAATGACTCCCGCCAGAACGGGCATGACCGCAATCAGCAGAAAAGCCGTAATTAGCCAAGTCCAAACAAACAGCGGCATATCCATCATGCGCATACCTGGGGCACGCATATTAAGTATGGTCGCGATAATGTTAATAGCACCTAAGATGGAACTAATGCCTGCGATATGTAAAGCAAGAATAAAAAAGGTCGTGGAAGGCGGGGCGTAAGTCGTCGATAGCGGTGCATAGAACGTCCAACCAAAATTTGGCCCTCCTCCCGGCATCAAAAGCGTGGAAAGTAACAGCGTAAACGCAATGGGCAGTAGCCAGAAACTAAAGTTATTCAGCCGTGGAAGTGCCATGTCTGGCGCGCCAATTTGCAAAGGAATCATCCAGTTAGCCAAGCCAGTAAACGCCGGCATTACAGCGGCAAAGACCATGATTAATCCATGCATCGTGGTCATTTGGTTGAAAAACTCAGGCTCTACCAGTTGCAAGCCAGGCTGGAATAATTCTGCTCGCACCACGAGCGCAAATATACCGCCAATAAAAAACATGGTTAGTGAAAAGATAAGATACAAAGAGCCAATCTCTTTGTGATTAGTCGTGAGTAGCCAACGCATTATCCCTTTGGGGGCCGTGTGGGGTGGATGAGAAGCCTGTCCATCCGCCACCGTGGTAGAGCTATGCTGCAATGAGTGCTGAGGAGGTAGTTTGGGCGCCATAAATCTCTCCGCCTACTTTATTGTTGTGGTATCCGATTAACCCGCACGTGCCTTTAATCAATCAGTCTTTCTGCAATGGATACGGGCTGAATCACATCCCCCGTTTCATTACCCCACGCGTTCCGCGTATAGGTAACCACAGCCGCAATTTCCACGGGATTTAGCGTATTGCGAAATGCTGGCATAGCAGCGCCCGACACACCGTTTAAAATACGGTCAATATGCCAGTCTAAGTCATTAACTAATTGTTCATTATTAGCTAGTGCCGGGAAGGCTGGCGGTGCGCCTTGGCCGTCGGCCTGATGACATGAGGCACATATAGCACGGTAAACAGGCTCTCCGCGCGCCATTAGCTCATCAAACTCCCACTCACGATCTATCCCCATCTCTTCTTGCTCTGCCGCCTCTTTGCGCTCCGCTAACCATGTTTCAAACTCCTCCTCCTCTACAGCGTGCACCACGATCGGCATAAAGCCGTGGTTGATCCCACACAGTTCTGCACATTGGCCCCGGTAAATTCCCGGTTCATTAATTTGCACCCAGTTCTCATTAATAAAGCCAGGAATTGTATCCTGCTTGACAGCAAGCTCCGGCACCCACCATGAGTGGATAACGTCATCCGAGGTCATGAGAAATCGCACTTTTCGATTAATGGGCAGTACCAGCGGCTCATCTACATCAAGTAAATAGTGCTCGTCACGCGTCGCGTCTCCATCAATCTGCTCCCAAGGCGTGCTCATACTTGAGTTAAATGCCACCTCCTCACCAAGATACTCATAGCGCCAGCGCCATTGCTGGCCGACGATCATGACATCAAGTTCAGCCTCTGAGGCGTCATACATATTTTTTAATGTCGCCGTAGCGGGTACTGCCATGCCTACTAAAATCAACACTGGAATGGCTGTCCAAAGCACTTCTACTTTGGTGTTTTCGTGAAAATGCGCCGCTTTGGCACCTTGTGAGTGCCGATAACGGAATAAAGAGTAGAACATCACGCCAAACACTATTAGCCCAATGACCACACATATCCAAAAAATGGTCATGTGCAGCCCGTAAATCTCTTGGCTAATCTCCGTCACACCAACGGGCATATTCCATCCGTTGGTTTGCGCTAAGGCAGTGCTGGACATCAAACCTATGGGCAGCAGCCATCGCCAGGGTGAGTGCATCGTTACCTCCTTATTATTGTTGTTATTTATGAGTTTTTAATTGGGGTGAGATGATGTGATAGGAATCAGTATAGAAAACATGTGCGATACGTCACGGGCTACCGTGTAAAAGCTGTCAACGCTTTTAGTGTGCCGCCATATTGGCTATCGCTGCGAGCGCCAATACAAACACTAGGGTCACGGCAATGGCCGCTACAATAAAGGCGATAGGTTTCTTGCTGGTGAAGTCTTTTTGGCGTTGGAAATCACTCTGGACGCCAATAAGTGCAGCTAGAATCGATTTGATAACCGACCACATAGGACATCTCCTGCAAAGGGATGAATTTCGTTACGAAAACGGCACGATTACGCTGCAATTAGCTATAGTTCAAGATAGGCAACATTCAAAATTATGCCGCTCGGTTTCCACCATTAAAAAGGAGCTCACCATGGCGACTAACGATACAACCCCTTCCATGCCATGGATGGACAGTGCCCAACCTATGCAGGCTTGGTGGCATCAATACTGTCTTTTAAGCACGATGCCTATGGTACGACTGCAAATCGCCTGGCTGGAAAATGTGACTCAGACTATGCAGATGGAGGCACAACTCTTTCAAGCTCTCGCTAAAAATAGTGAGAAACTAACACTTTGTCTGACCGATAATCCGAACTACTGTAATGCTGCTGAGCTGACGGAACACTATCATGAGATGGTTAAGACACTCACCGATGCCAACATGGAGCGCCTAACGAACGTTTCACAACTTTCCCATGAGTTTCGCCGCTGCTTATGGGAAGAGATCTAGCAATTTACAATTATGCGCGTTGAGCCCTATAGTGCCGCTCACTGTTTACTTCAAAACGAAGCAGCAACCTCAAACTATGGAGCCAACTATGCCCAAATGTCGTATGTTCATTCCTTTTATCACCTTGGGCTTGTTGTTGCCTTTAGCGGCCTGCACCACTTATACGTGGCCAGACGGCTCTCAAGAAACTGTGCTGGGTGTCGTTCCAGAAGACGACAACCAGCGCTATGAAGAAAGACAGGCAGAGGGCGTTCGATACCGTTCGCCAACTGATATTCCTGAATAACGCTATATTTACATCCACTTCCGGTGCCTTACGTTTGCCATCCCCCAATTACTGCGCTGCAGCATATATTTCCCTATACTGTAGCCTGTATTGACACATCAACGGGGGCACGGAATGGCCAAAACACCACTACCTAATGAAATCACTGCTACGTGGCATAATATTGAAACTGATGACGCTATATCGTCATTGCAATCAAGCACCACCGGTTTATCCAGCCAAGAAGCCGAAACAAGGCTAACAACCCATGGCCCTAATCGGCTACAGCAAGAACAGGCACGGCCATGGTATCGACGCTTTGTTGATCAGTTTAACAACATATTGATGCTCATTTTGATCGTTGCCGCTGTTGCCAGCGCCCTAATGGGTCATCACCTGGATGCCGCTGCTATTCTTGGCGTAGTGGTAATCATTGCATTAATTGGTTTTTTTCAAGAAGGAAAGGCTGAGCAGGCTATTCAAAGCATACGCAATATGCTTTCTCCACAAGCTACGGTGTTGCGCAATGGTCAACGAACTGTTGTCGACGCGGAGACAATCGTTCCTGGCGATGTGGTACTGATTGAGAGCGGAGACCGCGTTCCCGCTGATCTCCGGTTAATAGAAGTAAAGCGTTTTTGCACTGATGAAGCTGCGCTTACTGGCGAGTCAATACCGGTTGATAAACATATCCTTCCTGTGTCTGCCAACGCCGATTTGGCCGAACGTAGCTCAATGGCTTATGCAAGCACCATTGTTGTTCAAGGCACAGCGAAAGGATTAGTCGTCGCAACAGGTACCCAGACTGAAATTGGTAAGATTTCTGAGTTAGTTCGCGGTGTCGAGCAGCTTAAAACGCCGTTGCTACGCCAGCTGGATCGTGCTGGAAGCATGCTCGCATTTTTTATATTAGGTGCCGCTGCACTCACAGCAGCCGTGGGAAGCCTTGTCCACAACCAACCTCTCGATGAAATGTTTATGGCCGCAGTAGGCTTGGCGGTAGCTGCTATACCAGAAGGTTTACCTGCCATTGTGACGATTAGCCTAGCCCTTGGCGTTCAGCGCATGGCAAAACGAAAAGCAATTATCCGACGTCTACCGGCTGTGGAAACCCTTGGGTCAATTTCGACAATTTTTTCCGATAAAACAGGTACGCTTACTCGTAACGAGATGACAGCGACGGCTATTTGGTTAGGTGACGCTCAATACGCCATTGAGGGTACCGGCTTTAATCCCGAAGGTAACATTCGGCCAATAGCGACTGACTCTGACTCTCAATCACAGCCTTCCTCTATTATTACTGAAGATCATCCGGCATTAAGCCACTTTCTAACGGTAGCTTCGCTTTGCAATGATGCCGAACTCTCTCAAAGTGGCGATGCGTACCATATTGTCGGCGACCCAACGGAAGGGGCACTTATTGTGGCTGCTGCTAAAGCAGGGTTGGAAATTCAGCCTCTTCGCGAGCGCCACCCGCGAATTGATGCGATTCCTTTTGAGTCTGAACATAAATACATGGCAACGGTGAACAAGCTTGATGATAGCCATAGAGTCTTAGTGAAAGGCGCTCCGGATCGGCTACTTGAGATGTCGAGCCATACGTTGAGCCAATCAGGGCTATCACCTATCGATCGCCAACAGTGGGAAGAACGGATTGAGGAGCTCTCCTCTCAGGGGTTGAGAGTACTCGCCATTGCAGAGAAAACATCGGTCGACTCGCAGTCGCTTGATCATCAACACATTCAACAGGATCTCACCTTTTTAGGCATTATCGGCTTACTCGACCCGCCGCGGGAAGAGGCAATCAACGCGGTAAAAGAGTGTCTGCGAGCAGGTATTCGTCCTGTCATGATTACTGGTGACCATGCTGCCACCGCACTTTCTATCGCTAAACAACTAGGTTTTTCACAGACAGAGCGTGTGGTTACCGGTCGCGAAATCGAAGCCATGAGTGATTCGCAGCTTGAAGAGGTAATTACGGATGTCGATGTATTCGCCCGTGCATCGCCTGAACACAAGTTAAGATTGGTTAAAGCTATGCAGGCACAAGGCGGTATATGCGCAATGACAGGCGATGGGGTCAATGATGGCCCGGCGCTTAAGCGTGCCGATGTTGGCGTAGCAATGGGCATTCAAGGCACAGAGGCTGCGAAAGATGCCTCGGAAATGGTGCTTGCTGACGATAACTTTGCCACGATCGTGAATGCGATCGCTGAAGGCAGAAAAGTCTACGACAACATTCGTAAAACAATTACCTTTATCTTACCAACCAATGGTGCGCAAGGTTTAGCTATCATGTTGGCGGTACTAGCGGGCACCAATCTGCCAATCACACCGCTTCAAGCGCTTTGGGTCAACATGGTAGTCGCTACCACTCTAGGCTTAGCCCTTGCCTTCGAAGAGAGTGAGCAAGATCTGATGCAACGCCAACCGCGAGACCCAAAAGCGGCGCTGCTCGATATGTTTTTACTGTGGCGAGTCATCTTTGTCTCATTGCTGCTGCTGGGCGGTGTTTTCAGCGTTTTTAGCTGGATTTTAACCCAGGGTGAAAGCATTGAATTAGCGCGCACGGCCGCTGTCAATATGCTGGTGGTTGGTAGCGCGGCCTATTTAATTAATAGTCGCTTTTTGATTAACAGCACGCTCTCCTTCCACGGCCTTTTTAGTAGCCGTATGGTTTGGTTGGCGATTGGCGCTATTATGCTTCTGCAGCTAGCATTCACCTATTGGTCAGTGATGCAGGCTATTTTTGCCAGCGAAGCATTACAACTGCAACACTGGTTAGCTATTTTGCTGTTCAGTCTCGTCATCTATGCATTAGTCGAAATAGAAAAGGCGGTGTGGCGCCGTCTGCGTTAATGCGCTGAGCCACTGCCCCGCTTTGTCTTGGCAGTGGCGTTCGCAGCTAGCGGATCACTAGGCCAAGGGTGCTTCGGATACCGACCACGCATCTCCTTACGCACTTCTGGGTAGCCATTCAGCCAAAAACTGCGCAAATCTTGAGTCACTTGTAGCGGCCTTTTGGCTGGTGAAAGCAGATGGACGAGCACTACAACATTCCCCCTGGCAACCGTAGGAGAGTCTTGCCATCCAAACGCTTCTTGCAGCTTAATCGCTAGTACTGGCGGGCAGCCATCTCGGCAGGGAGCGTAATCAAGCCTTACCTGACGGCCACTAGGCACATGTAACGACATAGGCACTAATTGCTCCAAAGTAGCCTGCTCTTCCCACTTCAACGACGCCCATAAATGCGTATGAAAAGGCATTTTTTCTAGCTGGCTCATGCGTGCCATACCCGCTAGGTAGGGTGAGAGCCATGTATCCAGCGCATTGACTAACGCTTCATCTGACCAGTCTGGCCACTGATCTGGAAAAAGACGATGGAGCAGCGCCATGCGGCCCTGCAGCTGCTTCACTTCTTTTGTGAACACTATCTCTGGACGTTGTTTCAGCCCACTAAGCAAGGCGTGCTGAACCGCCTCAGCAGGAAGCTCTCTGAGTGGACGAGAAGCTAACACCAGCTCTCCATGGCACTGAACGGCTTCGCCGACAAGCTTGCGTTGGGATTCTGACCAATAGATCCGATCCATCCACTGCTGGGCGCTCGGAAAACAATTACTTAATGTTGCTAGTGTCATCGACTCTGCCAAGTAAATTGCGGCCTCGCTTGAAGCACTTTCAAGACTCACTGCAACAAGGTAAGAGGCATTTGCCAGTGGGTGGCCGCTTGGCAACGTGGCCGTTTTTCCATTCGCCAATTTAAACCGGCCGTGCGTAATACGTTGGGCGACGCGATCCGGATAAGCCAGTGTCAGCAACACGCTCAGTGGCTCGTAACTAACATTACGAGGCAGCGTCGTCCCTGCTACTCTAGCCAAACGATCAGCCTCCTTTTGCCACTGAGGATAACGCGAAGGCCAGGCAAATCGCGGTGCTAAAGCCTCTTGTAAAGGGCCGTTCAAACGCTCTCCACTCTCTAATAGCGCTGCCACTCCACAGGCTAATGGCAGCGCACTGAGTGAAGAAGATCTTTCCAACATAACCGCTAATCGCGGCTCAACCGGCCAAAGTGCACTCTGCTTACCCAGCGGCGTAAGCTTGGCTGCCGAATCAATGATGCCTAGTTGCTCAAGCAGCGCCTGGCCACTTTGCCAAGCGCCCTTTGGCGGTGGAGTCATCCATGCCAGCGCGTCTGGTGACTGAACGCCCCAGACCGCGACCTCAAGTACCAGTTTGGATAAATCAGCCTGGGCTATTTCTGGCTCGCCATAGGCAACCAGCGGCTGCTCTTTGGGCCATAAGCGAAAACATATTCCTGGTTGCTGCCGCCCGGCACGTCCCCTGCGCTGATCCGCGCTGGCGCGATTAACACGTCGTGTGGTTAAGCGTGTTAACCCTGTACGCGGCTGAAATAGTGGCACCCGCTCCAGGCCAGCGTCGATAACCACATTGACACCGTTTACGGTGACACTGGATTCAGCAATAGCGGTTGATACAATCACACGTTGGCGCACTTCATGAGGCTTCAACGCAGCTTGCTGTGCTTCGATAGGCATTCGCCCGTGTAATGCACGCACTTCAATATTAGGCATACCACTCTCCAGCGTCTGCACTAGTCGAGTAATTTCAGCCACTCCGGGTAAGATAACCAGCGCATCGCGGGCATCTGGCCATGATAGAGCCTCACTTATCACGCGAAAAGCCGCCATTTCTAACGATTCGCTGCCGCGTGTAGGACGATACTGTGTTTCAACAGTGAATTGTCGCCCGCTGCTCTCAATGACGGGAGTATCGTTTCCCAACACATTTTTCAACGCGGCGACATCAAGCGTGGCCGACATCACAATAAGCCGCAGGTCATCGCGAATGCTCTGCTGTATATCCAGCGCAAACGCAAGTCCAAGATCCGCTTCAAGACTGCGTTCATGAAACTCATCAAAAATAATGCCTGCAACGCCTTCAAGGAGCGGGTCATCCTGCAGCATGCGAGTAAGCACTCCCTGGGTAACGACCTCTAAACGGGTTTGTGCACTCACTTTACTGTCACCGCGCATGCGATAACCAACCGTCTGGCCAACCGGCTCATTAAGCTGTTCTGCCATATAGCTGGCTGCTAACCGCGCCGCAACACGTCTTGGTTCTAGCAACAAAAGCTTTTGACCTTGCGTCCACAGGCTGCCAAGTAGTGTTACTGGTACACGGGTAGTTTTACCCGCTCCCGGCTGAGCCACCAAAATCAGTCGGTTGTGAGTATCCAATGCGGTTTGCAAAGCGGCTAGATGCGGCTCAATAGGCAAGCTAGACATAATCATTACGCGGGCATATTGCTAGACGGAGATGATTGCCGAATGCCACAGCCTTTTAAAATAACCTGCTCTAAAAACTGAGAGATCGACTCAATATCAGCTTCACTGAGCGTATTTTGTCCTAATATACCGCTTACTTGAGCACTATATTCTGTGTAATGCTGGGTAGATGACCAAATCAGAAATATCAGCCAGCGGGGATCAACATCATCCATCTTCCCCTGTGACGACCACTGGCGAATAATCGCCGCTCGTGAGGCTACCCACTCTTTTAATTCACCTGATAAGTAGTCACTTAGAAAGGGGGCGCCGGCCAAAATTTCTGCAGCAAATAGCTTTGAACCCTCAGGATAACGCTGTCCGAGCAGCATTTTGGTACGAATGAACTCACTCAGCACCTGCCCAGGATCACTTTCAGGGGTAATATCTTCAAGGACTGCATTCCAACGACTCATCATGCGATTTAACAATCGCACATACAGTGCCTGCTTGCTCCCCATGTAGTACAAGATATTGGCTTTGGGTAAACCTGCTTGGTCAGCAATCGCCTGTAGGCTCGCGCCGCGGTAACCGTGCTGAGAAAATACCTGTTCTGCGGCACTTAAAATGCTTTGTTCAATACGATCACGGCTGGCATTTTCATAGTTAGCGGTCTCAGCCGACATGGAGATAGCTCCTAAAATTTTTCAAGAATCGCTGGCATGGATAAAACAGCATACTGCACCAAATTGGAAATATGGTCTGCCTAGAACTGACGGAGCAGTGCTGGAACACGCATTTACTAAATGCTAACTTCCATCAGCTACACAGGAGCCACCGAAGAGTTTAAATCAATGAGCAATAACATCTACATAGGAAATAATGCTTTTTAGAGACGTTTTCGGCTAGATGGTAACAGCCACGACATAAGCAAGTTATTGTTAATTATAAACGCTTACCGTTATATATTTCTTCCAGACAAACAAAAAACCCAGCCATTTGGCTGGGTTTTTTGCGGTATAAGTGCCTGACGATGACCTACTCTCGCATGGGGAGACCCCACACTACCATCGGCGCTAAGCGGTTTCACTGCTGAGTTCGGCAAGGGATCAGGTGGTTCACGCTCGCTATGGTCGTCAGGCGTAACAGGTAATGCATATCATGCTGAACAGGTAATGCGTGTTTTGTGATCGTCTCTTGTCAGCAAGCGGCGTGGCTTGCTGCTGCGTATCCGGTTTTCGTTATCACTGCGACCAGACCCCTTGGGTGTTATAGGGTCAAGCCTCACGGGCCATTAGTACACGTTAGCTCAACGCCTTGCAGCGCTTCCACACCGTGCCTATCAACCAGCTGGTCTCGCTGGGCCCTTTAGGAGGCTCTAGGCCTCAGGGATGTCTCATCTTGAAGGGGGCTTCCCGCTTAGATGCTTTCAGCGGTTATCCTGTCCGACCATAGCTACCCGGCAATGCCACTGGCGTGACAACCGGAACACCAGAGGGTCGTCCACTCCGGTCCTCTCGTACTAGGAGCAGCTCTTCTCAAACATCCAACGCCCACGGCAGATAGGGACCGAACTGTCTCACGACGTTCTAAACCCAGCTCGCGTACCACTTTAAATGGCGAACAGCCATACCCTTGGGACCGACTTCAGCCCCAGGATGTGATGAGCCGACATCGAGGTGCCAAACACCGCCGTCGATGTGAACTCTTGGGCGGTATCAGCCTGTTATCCCCGGAGTACCTTTTATCCGTTGAGCGATGGCCCTTCCATACAGAACCACCGGATCACTAGAACCTGCTTTCGCACCTGCTCGACGTGTCTGTCTCGCAGTCAAGCACCCTTATGCTCTTGCACTCATTGCACGATGTCCGACCGTGCTGAGGGTACCTTCGTGCTCCTCCGTTACTCTTTGGGAGGAGACCGCCCCAGTCAAACTACCCACCACACACTGTCCTCGATCCGGATAACGGACCTGAGTGAGAACGCCAATGATGCCAGGCTGGTATTTCAAGGTTGGCTCCACCCGAACTGGCGTCCGGGTTTCAAAGCCTCCCAGCTATCCTACACAGGCAACATCAGCGTCCAGTGTGAAGCTATAGTAAAGGTTCACGGGGTCTTTCCGTCTAGCCGCGGGTACACCGCATCTTCACGGCGATTTCAATTTCACTGAGTCTCGGGTGGAGACAGCGTGGCCATCATTACGCCATTCGTGCAGGTCGGAACTTACCCGACAAGGAATTTCGCTACCTTAGGACCGTTATAGTTACGGCCGCCGTTTACCGGGGCTTCAATCAAGAGCTTCGCCTTACGGCTAACACCATCATTTAACCTTCCGGCACCGGGCAGGCGTCACACCCTATACGTCCTCTTACGAGTTAGCAGAGTGCTGTGTTTTTACTAAACAGTTGCAGCCACCTGGTATCTTCGACCGGTTCGGGCTGAGAGAGCAAGTCTCGTCACCCTACGCCGGCGTGCCTTCTCCCGAAGTTACGGCACCATTTTGCCTAGTTCCTTCACCCGAGTTCTCTCAAGCGCCTTGGGATTCTCACCCTGACCACCTGTGTCGGTTTGGGGTACGGTCGCACATGATCTGAAGCTTAGAGGCTTTTCCTGGAAGCGTGGCATTGATGACTTCGACACCGTGGTGTCTTCGTCTCGTGTCTCGGCCTTAAAGGGTCCCGGATTTACCTAAGACCCCAGCCTACTCACTTTCACCAGGACAACCAACGCCTGGCTCACCTAGCCTTCTCCGTCCCCCCATCGCAATCATGTCCGGTACGGGAATATTGACCCGTTTCCCATCGACTACGCCTTTCGGCCTCGCCTTAGGGGCCGACTCACTCTGCTCCGATTAGCGTCGAACAGAAACCCTTGGTCTTCCGGCGAGGGAGTTTTTCACTCCCTTTATCGTTACTCATGTCAGCATTCGCACTCGTGATACCTCCAGCGAACTTCTCAATTCACCTTCATCGGCTTACACGACGCTCCTCTACCGCGCATTCCTAAGAATGCACCCGTAGCTTCGGTACCTGGTTTAGCCCCGTTACATCTTCCGCGCAGGCCGACTCGACTAGTGAGCTATTACGCTTTCTTTAAAGGATGGCTGCTTCTAAGCCAACCTCCTAGCTGTCTGAGCCTTCCCACATCGTTTCCCACTTAACCAGGATTTGGGGACCTTAGCTGACGGTCTGGGTTGTTTCCCTTTTCACGACGGACGTTAGCACCCGCCGTGTGTCTCCCACGCTCGCACTCACCGGTATTCGGAGTTTGCCTCGGGTTGGTAAGTCGGGATGACCCCCTAGCCGAAACAGTGCTCTACCCCCGGCGGTGATACGTGAGGCGCTACCTAAATAGCTTTCGAGGAGAACCAGCTATCTCCGAGCTTGATTAGCCTTTCACTCCGATCCACAAGTCATCCAAATCTTTTTCAACAGATCCTGGTTCGGGCCTCCAATTGATGTTACTCAATCTTCACCCTGCTCATGGATAGATCGCTCGGTTTCGGGTCTATATCCAGCGACTGTGTCGCCCAGTTAAGACTCGGTTTCCCTACGGCTCCCCTAAACGGTTAACCTCGCCACTGAATATAAGTCGCTGACCCATTATACAAAAGGTACGCAGTCACAGAACAAGTCTGCTCCTACTGCTTGTACGCACACGGTTTCAGGATCTATTTCACTCCCCTCTCCGGGGTTCTTTTCGCCTTTCCCTCACGGTACTGGTTCACTATCGGTCAGCCAGGAGTATTTAGCCTTGGAGGATGGTCCCCCCGTCTTCAGTCAAGGTTTCTCGTGCCCCGACCTACTCGATTTCACATGATCAGATTTTCGACTACGGGGCTATCACCCGCTACGGCCACGCTTCCCAGCGTGTTCGCCTAATCAGTCTCATGCTTAAGGGCTGGTCCCCGTTCGCTCGCCGCTACTAGGGGAATCTCGGTTGATTTCTTTTCCTCAGGGTACTTAGATGTTTCAGTTCCCCTGGTTCGCCTCTTACGCCTATGTATTCAGCGCAAGATACTCAGCTTATGCTGAGTGGGTTTCCCCATTCAGAAATGCCCGGGTCACAGGTTGTTTGCCACCTCGCCGAGCCTTATCGCAGGCTACCACGTCTTTCATCGCCTCTGGCTGCCTAGGCATCCACCGTGTGCGCTTCATTGCTTGACCCTATAACCCGAAGGAGTCTGGGATTCACAATGATAACGATTGCCGGATACGCTTGAGACGTATCACAAAACAATTTACGTATAAACACTTCTTAGAAGTGTTTATGTCAGCATGATATACATTGTTAAAGAGCAGCTGTTCAATGAACAGTGATAAAGCAGTGCGTTAAAACACAGTGACTTATCAGTGGTCACAAAACATTCACAAACGGTCGTTAAGGTACTATAAAACGATACATATAAAACAGTACGTAATGGTGGAGCCAAGCGGGATCGAACCGCTGACCTCCTGCGTGCAAGGCAGGCGCTCTCCCAGCTGAGCTATGGCCCCATCGTTTTTGCTGACCTTACCTCTTGCCATTAATTTCTGTGAGACAAGGTAAAATGCAATGACGTATAGCCTGCTATACGAGGAGCATTTTAACGTAGTATCGCAGGAATTTGGTGGGTCTGGGCAGACTTGAACTGCCGACCTCACCCTTATCAGGGGTGCGCTCTAACCAACTGAGCTACAGACCCAAGAGGGGATCGTGCTTAAACCGTTTGCTCTACTATCTGATCAGGTAATTCATTGTGAGCGCTTACCGCGAGGATGATGCATCGCTTAAGGAGGTGATCCAGCCGCAGGTTCCCCTACGGCTACCTTGTTACGACTTCACCCCAGTCATGAACCACACCGTGGTGATCGCCCTCTTGCGTTAGGCTAACCACTTCTGGTGCAGTCCACTCCCATGGTGTGACGGGCGGTGTGTACAAGGCCCGGGAACGTATTCACCGTGACATTCTGATTCACGATTACTAGCGATTCCGACTTCACGGAGTCGAGTTGCAGACTCCGATCCGGACTGAGACCGGCTTTTCGGGATTAGCTCACTCTCGCGAGTTGGCAACCCTTTGTACCGGCCATTGTAGCACGTGTGTAGCCCTACTCGTAAGGGCCATGATGACTTGACGTCGTCCCCACCTTCCTCCGGTTTGTCACCGGCAGTCTCCTTAGAGTTCCCGGCATTACCCGCTGGCAAATAAGGACAAGGGTTGCGCTCGTTACGGGACTTAACCCAACATTTCACAACACGAGCTGACGACAGCCATGCAGCACCTGTCTCTGCGTTCCCGAAGGCACCAAGTGATCTCTCACAAGTTCGCAGGATGTCAAGAGTAGGTAAGGTTCTTCGCGTTGCATCGAATTAAACCACATGCTCCACCGCTTGTGCGGGCCCCCGTCAATTCATTTGAGTTTTAACCTTGCGGCCGTACTCCCCAGGCGGTCGACTTATCGCGTTAACTTCGCCACAAAGTGCGCTAGGCACCCAACGGCTGGTCGACATCGTTTACGGCGTGGACTACCAGGGTATCTAATCCTGTTTGCTACCCACGCTTTCGCACCTCAGTGTCAGTGTCAGTCCAGAAGGCCGCCTTCGCCACTGGTATTCCTCCCGATCTCTACGCATTTCACCGCTACACCGGGAATTCTACCTTCCTCTCCTGCACTCTAGCTTGACAGTTCCGGATGCCGTTCCCAGGTTGAGCCCGGGGCTTTCACAACCGGCTTATCAAGCCACCTACGCGCGCTTTACGCCCAGTAATTCCGATTAACGCTTGCACCCTCCGTATTACCGCGGCTGCTGGCACGGAGTTAGCCGGTGCTTCTTCTGCGAGTGATGTCTTTCCTAGGGGGTATTAACCCCTAGGCGTTCTTCCTCGCTGAAAGTGCTTTACAACCCGAGGGCCTTCTTCACACACGCGGCATGGCTGGATCAGGGTTGCCCCCATTGTCCAATATTCCCCACTGCTGCCTCCCGTAGGAGTTCGGGCCGTGTCTCAGTCCCGATGTGGCTGATCATCCTCTCAGACCAGCTACGGATCGTTGCCTTGGTGAGCCATTACCTCACCAACTAGCTAATCCGACATAGGCTCATCCAATAGCGGGAGCCGAAGCCCCCTTTCTCCCGTAGGACGTATGCGGTATTAGCCTGGGTTTCCCCAGGTTATCCCCCACTACCGGGCAGATTCCTATGCATTACTCACCCGTCCGCCGCTCGTCAGCATCTAGCAAGCTAGATCTGTTACCGCTCGACTTGCATGTGTTAGGCCTGCCGCCAGCGTTCAATCTGAGCCATGATCAAACTCTTCAGTTTAAAATCATTGTGATGCTTACCTGTCACTTGAAAGCAACAGAAGCGCATCAAACTTGGCTCAAGGTTCAAACGAATTCAAAAGATGTGAACATCTTTCTTGTGCGCCTGCCTTGATATTTGGTGATTTATCACCCTCATCGGCAAGCGCCCACATGAATTACCTGATCAAATTGTTAAAGAGCTTTCGAAGGCTGCTGCCGTTCGATCTGTGCATATAATACCGGTTTTTTTTCTCTGGTCAAGCACATAGCTCAGTTTTTTATTACTCGTTTTTACTGACGATGAACCCATGCATCAACGAGCCGAAAAAAGACCAATCCAGCTAATAATAAAGCAAATAAAGTAGGCAGCAGATAATCTGCACGAGTGAGAACCCACAGGTGATATACCCCAAGTCCTGCAGAGATATAGATCAACCGATGCAACCAGTGCCAAGCTTGCCAAGCTTGCCAGCCTATCTTAGCAGGCACCCAATGAAATGAGGTTAAAGCCAATGGTATAAGTAGCAGCAGAGCTACAGCGCCATAGCGTATATATTCAAGAGCGATCATTTCATGCCAAATCCACTGCCACTCCCAGTACTGATACAACCCCATCCATGAGAGCATATGCAAGGTTAGCCAAAAAAAAGACCACAGACCAATTTGACGGCGCGCCTTCATAATTCCCAGCCAGCGTGTCAGCCGAAACGCTGGGCTAAAAGATATCGTTACTAATAGCAGCGACAGTCCAACCTTTCCAGTGAAGTGGATCACGGCTTCCGCTGGATTTGCGCCTAGGTCCCCAAAGTACCACTGCCATATTAGCCACAAGCCCGGTAACAGACCGGCTGCTAACACGCTAAGGCGGAACAACGCTATTGGCTGTGCATTAACTGCCATAAATTACTCACTGCTTATCAATAATGTTTTTGAAGATCCATACCTTCATAGAGATGAGCTACTGCTTCACCATAACCATTGAATATCAACGTTTCCCGACGGCCTGACTCACCAATTCTACGCTCTCTTGCCTGCGACCAACGGGGGTGATTAACCTCAGGGTTTACATTGGCGTAAAAACCATACTCTTCAGGATTACGCGCTTGCCAGGACGTCGTAGGTTGCTCCTCCCGAACACGTATTTTAGTAATGGATTTAATGCTTTTAAAACCGTACTTCCATGGCACAACTAACCGAAGGGGCGCACCGTTTTGATTAGGCATTTTTTCTCCATACATACCCACTGCTAGCAGTGTTAGGGGATGCATTGCCTCATCAATACGCAGCGCCTCCCGATATGGCCAATCGATAACGGAGCGACGCTGCCCTCTTAGGTTATCTGGATCATACAACGACTCAAATTCAACATAATTAGACCGGGACGTTAGGCCTTGGTGGTTAAGCAGAGCCGCCAGAGGTATTCCAATCCAAGGAATCACCATCGACCATGCTTCAACACAGCGTAATCGGTAAATACGCTCCTCCAAAGAGTGACGCCTGAGAATATCCTCAAAAGGTATAGCCCCTGTGTTATTTAGCTCACCTTCTAAAACGACGCTCCAGGGATCAACCGGCAAATTATGAGCATACACTTCCGGGTCTCGCTTCCCTGTGCCGAATTCGTAGAAGTTATTATATGTGGTGGCATCTCGAAAGTCGGTTAGCGCTTCACCACCCGCCAGTTCCTGGCGCGGCAGATCACTTTCAAGCGCAGGCTTGAGCACATCAGCCCAAGCATGCGCATTTTTGGGGAGAAGCATACTGGGGAAAAGCAAGGCACCAGCTCCGGCAGCAAAGCTCTGGCGCAAGAAGTGGCGACGATTATCGAAAACTGACTTAGGCGTTACTTCTGATTCAGGAATAGCAGGATATCGATAACGCGGCATACTACCTCCGTGCCATTAAGGCAGCTAAATTACATTTTCAATCAGGGTATCTCACACCCTCCTCTCCTATCCCCCTGCAGCTTAGAACAAACCTTAAGTTTTAATAAAAATTGCAACAAACATTGACCCAGCGCAAGCCACCCGATTACCCGACCATTACACTCGGTTGAAAATAAGCACTAAAAGCACCTATTTTGATTAAGGGTAGATTAGCAAGCAGTAAGACTAGCCAATATAAGTGCTATTTATGAGTGCTACTCAAGCAGGGGGATCATCAATGAAAATGACGCAAAAAATTCTGCCCGGCATTATTGCCAGCGCAGCTTTAATATCCACTGGCGCCGTCGTTGCAGAAGACGGCTTTGAGGATTATCGAGCCCGTTTTGAGGCGCTGCCATATTTGCCGCCTATTCCAGCGAGCAACTCACTTAGCGAAGAAAAAGTTGAGCTGGGTAATATGCTGTTTTTTGAGCCGCGAATTTCTTCTAGCGGTGTCATTAGCTGCGCTACCTGCCATAACCCAGCTCTAGGCTGGGCTGACCGCATCCCTCGTGCAGTGGGCCATGACGGACAAGTAGGAGAGCGCAACACCCCAACCGTTCTAAACAGTGGTTTTTTTGAAGCACAGTTCTGGGATGGTCGTGAACCAGATCTTGAAGGGCAAGCGCTTGGCCCTATCGAAGCCGATGTCGAAATGGCGATGGATCTTGAAATGGCACTGGAACGCTTAACGGAATTTGATCTCTACCAGGAAAAATTTGCTGAAGCCTACCCTGACGACGAAGATCCAATCAGTGCCGATAACCTAGCCAAAGCGCTTGCCTCCTTCCAGCGCACACTTAATACACCAAATTCGCCGTTTGACCGCTACTTACGCGGTGACCTAAACGCCATTAGCGATCAAGCAAAGGATGGCATGGCAGCGTTTGTAAATAATGGGTGTATCGCTTGCCACAGTGGACCAGCACTAACAGATAGCCGTTTCCACGCAATCCAGGTGCCAGGCTCTACAGACCTAGGCCGCTACGTGGTGACAGGGGAAGAGAGCGACAAATACCGTTTTAAAACACCTACGCTTCGAAACGTCGCCGTTACCTACCCCTATATGAATAACGGTGCTACTGAAACGCTAGAGCAAGCGGTCGCCATCATGGGAGAAGAGATGCTAGGCCGCGAATTTGATGATGCCACGATTAGCGACATTACTGCGTTTTTGCATACGCTCACAGGCGAAATGCCTGACTTCGAAATCCCTGCACTACCCTAGTGCTGATAAGATAATGAACTATACAACTGCCGGCCTTGCGCCGGCAGTTGGCTTCCATGCATATAATTTATGCATTCATTAAACGCTGCATCAGTAATTCACGGCGCGCTTCCGTTGTGAATGCTTCTTCGATCGCATGACGATTTAGCGTACGAAAAACATCTTCGTCCCAGCCAAATGCTTCAGCACACGCTAAATGGTTTGTAAGTAAACCACCTCCAAAATACGCTGGATCATCTGAACTGATCGTCACTTTTAATCCTTCCGATAGCAACCTAGGGAGCGGGTGGTCGCTTAATTGCTCAACCACTTTCAGGCTAACGTTTGAGAGCGGGCAGACGGTTAGTACCGTCTGCTGCTCTCGAAGGCGTTGAATAACAGCGTCACTCTCCAAACAGCGCACACCATGATCAATACGCTGCACATCAAGTATATCGAGCGCCTCAACAATATAGTCAGCTGGGCCCTCCTCACCTGCATGAGCCACACGCACTAAGCCGACATCCTTCGCACGCGCAAACAGTGTTTGAAACTTGGAGGGTGGGTTATCACGCTCCGCACTATCTAAGCCAATCGCGTCAAGAAACTTCCAATAGGGAGCAGCCTGCTCAAAAACGTGCAACGCTTCATCCTCTGGACGATCCCGAAGGAATGCCATGATCATGCCAACAGACAAATCTAGCGACTTTTCAGCATCATCTTTCGCTTGTAACAGACCTGCCATCACAACTTCAAGCGGAACCCCGCGCTGCAAGTGCGCTTGTGGGTCAAAGTGCATATCGATATGCACCACGCCCTCTTCTCGTGCTCGTTTAAAGTAATCCATCGCCAAATCATAAAAGTCCTGCTTATTGCGCAGTACATCCATGCCCTGGTAATAGAGATTTAAAAATCCCTGTAGATCATCAAACTGATAAGCAGCTTTGACATCTTCAACCGTTGCATAAGGCAGCTTGATATTATTCCTCTGCGCAAGCTCAAACATGAGTTCAGGCTCAAGAGAGCCTTCAATATGCAGATGTAGCTCTACTTTTGGAAGCTGGCGTAAAAATTCATGCATATCGAACTCCTTGTGGATCGCTTAAGTCACTGAGCTATTGATGCTAGTATCAGTAATTAGCTGACCTTCATCAAGCCGCCAGTAATATTCAACTCCTGGTAATAACGCTGCATCGTCTATTTGATGAATAAAATAAATCACTGTTTTTTGGCGAAGCCACTGATCTAAAGCACCCGCTATGTGCCGTGCCGTTTCTGCATCCACACCAGCAAAAGGTTCATCCAGCAACACGACGCTTGGACTACGCAAAAACAAGCGCGCCAAGGCCACCCGTCGTGCTTGTCCACCGGAAAGCTGCTGCCCTTTTTCACCTACCGGAGTTGCCAGCCTCCGTGGTTGGCGCTGTGCCCAGTCGCTTAACGCTACTTGATCCAACGCATTCCATAGCTGCTCATCACTTGCGTTGGGATTAGCAATACGTAAATTGTCTGCCAGTGAGCCATCGAAAAGATCCACCTGCTGAGACAGCATGGCGAAACGGGCTGCACGGCTATCTTCTGTCAGCTCAGAGGGAGCAACGCCTGCAAAGCTGACATTCCCCGTAGAGGGCGATACACGCCCCATTAGCAGCTGTGCAAGTGTTGATTTACCAGCGCCAGAAATGCCTGTGATCACTGCTCGCTTCGCTGTAGGAAGCTCCAATGAAACCTCTCTCAAAGCAGGCTCAAGCATGCTGGGATAGCAATACGAGACGTCTTTAACGCACAGTGAATGGGCTTGGTGCTCGGTAGGAAAGACGACTGATGACGGGCTAACTGTATTCGCCGATAACATATTAAGCCGCTGAACCGCCGCATAGCTTGCCCCTAGCTTAATAAAAGCAGCAGGCAACAAGTTAAACGCTTCATTGATACCCAAAATGATCAATACAACCATTACCATAATTGGTCCGTTGACACGCCCTTCAACCAAAGCAATGCTGGCAAGCCACAATACGGCCAATAACAGCATGCCGGTCACAAGGGAGACCAATGCATTACCTAACGCTGATTTAAGCGCTAAGCGTCGGTGGTTAGCGGCAGCATACGCTTCATGACGGGAAATTTTCTGCTGATGCCAAGCACTCGTGCCGTAACTCATCAGCTCTGCAGACGCTTGAACTTGATCAAGTACCAAGTGGCGTAGCTCTCTTTGATCGCTTACCTGCTGGTAACTGTTGGAAAATCCAAACCAGGCATAGCCCAACGTAATAATCAGCCATAGCAGACCTAATGAGACAGCAACCACCAGCGCAACGCCCGGCAACCAAATAGCGATAAAAGCTGACACGGCGAGTAAGCACAATAGCGCAACAAGGGGCGGAATCAGGAGGCGAAGATAGAAATTATCCAGAGTATCGATATCTGCCGTTAAGCGGCTCAACCAGTCGCTAGCGCGACGGCGACGTAAACTGGCATCGTCAAGGTGCGTCAAATATCCGAACACCCGAAAACGTAGATCCGCCAGCAGCGTTAATACCGTATTGTGGTTATAAAGACGCTCTACGTAACGCGCAACCGTCCGTAACAAGGCAAAAAAACGAATGCCGCCACCGGGCACATAAATATCTAAAGAAGAAGGCAGCCCTGCGGCTAATGCGATGCCCGCTAGGGCGCAGCAAGCGATAAACCACCCCGATAAACCGAGAAGAGAAAGGCCCGCCAGCAGAGTGATCCAGACCAGCAGAGCGCCAAGCAAAAAGCGTTGACGGCGACGCAACAAGAGAGCCAGCCAAGGCTTGAACTCACGGTAGATAGGCCTCATGCGACCACCTCATCGAGCTTACCTGCTTCACATATGAAGTAACGATTAGCCACGTTCACGATGGCAGGATGATGAGTTGCAATCACCAGCGTTCTCCCCTCTCTGGCCCATTCAAGCAGCGCTTGAACAACGACCTCTTCCGTCGATGCGTCCAAATTTGCCGTTGGCTCATCCAATACTATTAACGACGCTGTACTTAAATAAACACGAGCAAGGGCAAGCCGTTGAGCCTGCCCACCCGAAAGGCCAACCCCCCGCTCACCAATCATGCTTTCGAGCCCGGCGGGTAATGCCTCGAGTAATGCAGTCAATCCTGCCCTGTGCAATGCCGCCACCATCGCTGACTCACTCACTTCTGGATTAGCTAATCGGAGGTTGTCCGCCATACTGCCTTGAATAATGCAGGGGTTTTGGTCAAGCCACGCCACTTTTGATGACCGGCGCCGATACTCCCCACTGACTGGCACCATAAATCCTGCCAAAACCGCTAACAAAGACGACTTACCGCTTCCCGACGCTCCCGTGATGGCCACAACATCACCGCCAACAACCCTCATATTTACACCTTGAAGAGAAGGTTCCCGCTCGGCATACCCCACACTCACACAGGCTAACTCGCACTCCACGCATTGCGCCTGAGGTGCCGATATATGATGAGGAACCAATGGTGGCTCATTAAAAATTGCAACGATGCTTTCTGCCGCCCCTAATGCTGCCGCACGATCATGATAGTGCTGGGAAAGCGTGCGTAGAGGTTGAAAGAATTCAGGCGCCAAGAGCAGCACGGCTAAACCACTGAATAGTGTAAGCGATGGCGAAGGGCCGTAATCGATATAACCCAGTAGACCAAAGCCTACATACATAGCAACGACCGCAATCGCGACAGACGCAAAGAACTCAAGCACCGCAGAAGATAAAAACGCCAGTCGCAAAGTGCGCATACTTAAACGGCGATACTCATCGGTGGCATACCACACCGCTTGCTGAGCAGAGCGAGTGTGACCAAAAAGCTGCAACGTCGTCATGCCGCGCACACGATCAATAAAATGAGCGGATAAGCGTGAAACTGCCGCAAACTGATCTCGATTCAAACGCTCAGCCCCCATGCCTACCAAAGCCATAAATAATGGGATAAGCGGCGCCGAAAGGAGCAGAAAAATAGCGACTAAATAATCGAGCCACCCCACAACGCAGGCTATTAGCAGCGGCAAGGCAACCACAATACGCAGCTGAGGGTAAAAGCGAGCGAAGTAGCCATCTAACGCATCAATATGCTCCACAGCCTGAGTAGCTAGCGCGCCACTTTGCCGCTGCGTTAACCAAACAGGCCCCAGTTTCGCGATCTTCGCTAACAGTTCGGCTCTAGCAAACTGACGAATTCGAAGGCTGGCCTCAGCACTTAAGGCTTCTTGCCCCCACAGGAAAAGAGCGCGAAGCACTACCGCTAGGGCTAACCCGCCAAATAGCGGCAAAAGCTCCGTAAGTGAACGGTGATGAATCACTAGCTGATCAATAAACCAGGCTAACCCCACTACCAGCGCCACGGTTTGAATACCGGCTAGGACACCGCAAACTGCTGCCCCCGCTAGCCGGTAGCGCTCTCGTTGAGCGAGTATTTTCAGCCAGTAGCGGGGCGCAATATGTCGCGTTTCATTTTGATCAGGCATAGGGCTAATGGTACCCATCCCCAACCCTTACCTTGCCGCGGAACACCCAATACGTCCACGCGGTATAAGTGAGAATAATGGGAATAACAAACACGACACCTACCAACAGAAATAGCTGAGACTCTGGCGCCGAGGCAGCATCCCAAATTGTCAGATCTGGGGGTACAATAACCGGCCATTTACTAACAATAAGACCCAGGTAAGTAAATACGTAGATACCTATTGTGGCGATAAACGGAACACTCTCTTTTCTCTGCTTAACCGCCCGATACACTGTAAAGGCACACAGCAGAGCAAGTGCCGGGAACACCCAGATGATTTGTAAATGGCCAAACCAACGCTCCCAAACTGCTGGGTCAACGAAGGGGGTCCATAAACTAATAATCGCAAATACGCCCAATACAAGGGCTAGCAGCAAGGGAGTAATCTTGTAGGCCCACTCCTGAATATGACCTTCAGACTTTAAGATCAACCACGTGGCGCCCAGCAGTGCATAGCCCGCCATCAAGCCCAACCCCGTTACAACCGAAAACGGGGTGAGCCAGTCAAAGGCACCGCCGACAAAGGCGAAATTTTCAACGCGAAATCCCTGAATATATGCCCCCACCACGGCCCCTTGGGCAAAAGCGGCAACAGCGGATCCCCAGCAGAAGGCCCGATTCCACCAGCGACGGTTACGACGTGACTTAAAACGAAATTCGAAGGCTACACCGCGAAAAATCAGGCCTGCCAGCATCAGAAAAACCCCAATGTAAAGTGCCGGCAAGAACACCGAATACACCAGTGGAAATGCGCCTAGCAGCCCCGCTCCACCTAATACTAACCAGGTCTCGTTGCCGTCCCATACCGGCGCCACAGAGTTCATCATAACGTCCCGGGCATCTTCGTCTGGGGCGAAGGGATAGAGTATTCCAAGCCCTAAATCAAACCCATCCATTAAGACGTACATCATGATGCCAAAGCCGATAATGAACGCCCATATTAGTGTTAAATCAAACATTTCCATGTTTAGCTCCTAACCGGATCAACGTCATCATCAAAGGGTGTATGAGAAGCAGACATGGGGCGCATAGGCCGTTGAAAATTTTCACCTGCTGTTTCACGCTCTTCTTGCGGCAGCATGCCATTGCGTACAACCCGCGTGAGGTAGTAAATACCCGCGTAAAACACCACGCCATAGACCAATACGTAGCCAATCAGGGTAAATAGTGCCATCGCGCCTGTTAGCGACGGCGTAACCCCCTCGGCGTGGGTCATCATGCCATACACCAACCAAGGCGAACGGCCTGACTCGGTGACCACCCATCCGGCCAACACCGCGACAAAAGGCATCGCAATCATGCCTGTTAACGCCTTCAGGAAGACAGGATTATGATAAATACCTCCTTTACGACGTAAAATTAAGCCCGCGAACGCCACGGCAATCATTAACAGGCCGATACCCACCATCACTCGGAAAGCCCAAAAAACGATGGCTACCGGCGGCTGCTCATCAAGTGCGGCCTCTGAAATACCTGGCACCTCGCCATCTGCCGAATGGGTTAAAATAATGCTCGCCAAATTAGGGATTCCCAAGGCAAAGCGGTTGGTTTGCGCCTCTTGATCAGGGATAGCAAATAACAGAAGCGGTACGTTGGTGGATGTTTCCCAATTCCCCTCCATCGCCGCCACTTTAGTCGGCTGGTGCTCAAGCGTATTTAAACCATGATAATCACCCACAACAGCTTGCGCGGGCGCCAGGAATAGCAATAACCACAGGCACATCGAGAGTGCACGGCGGTTCGCCTCTGGATCGCGATTTCTCAATAAAAACCACGCGCTAACCCCTGCGACAACAAACCCGCCGGTCAGGAAGGATGCCATGGCCATATGGGCAAAGCGGTAGGGGAAGGAGGGATTAAAAATAGCTTCCATCCATGACACGACATGGAAGCGGTTATCAATCAGTTCGACCCCTGCCGGTGTGTGCATCCAACTGTTGGCGGAGAGAATCCAGAATGATGAGATAAACGTGCCAACGGCCACCATAATTGCGGCAAACAGATGCACACCCTGCGGCACTTTTCCTCGACCAAACAGCAGTACCCCAAGGAAAGCCGCTTCTAAGAAGAAGGCCGTAACCACTTCATAGCTGAGTACAGGCCCCAAAAAGTTAGATGCGGCCTGGGAGAAGTTGCTCCAGTTCGTACCGAATTGGAACGACATCACAATGCCCGACACCACCCCCATGCCAAACACCACAGCGAAGACCTTTGTCCAAAACAGCGACAAACGGTCCCAAGCTGGGTTTTTGGTTTTAAAATAGAGGCCGTGCAGTAGAGCAATATATGAGGCTAAGCCTATGGTAAACACAGGGAATATAGCGTGAAACGATACAACAAAGGCGAACTGTATCCGCGATAACACCAGGGGGTCGAGTTCCATCACACTCTCCTAAGACCTGAACAATTATCCCCTCAAAGGGGTCACACAAGCTTAGTTGAGCCTAAGTGGCACTGCATTTTAGTTATAAGCACTAAGCTTATTCTTTTAATTCCGGTTATCTTACAGATTCGACAAAAGCTATACAGAGAAAGTTTGCCGCTGAACTGTGTCGCATTGACGCAGAGATAAAAGCGCGTCAGCTAGCGACAACGATACTCACCATATAGCCCGTATATGCAAGAAATAGCGCCAGCAAAAAACCGCCTTCTAACCGGTTAATCCGACGTGGGCGACCGCGCCAGGAAAATGCAAAGATAACCATCAACAGTGTCATCCCCGTCATAACGCTCCAATCGCGAACCAGCACCTCACGCCCCGCTTCGATGGGGTGAATAACCCCAGCTAGCCCCACTACTGCTAAGCTATTGAATAAATTGGAACCTACAACGTTACCTAGCACCATATCGTGCTCTTTGCGACGCAGTGCACTAATAGAAGATGCCAACTCTGGCAACGAAGTGCCTATTGCAACCACCGTCAAACCGATAATCAAATCACTGACACCAAAACCCACGGCGATCTCAACCGCTCCCCATACCAATAGGCGCGAACTCACAATCAAAAGAATTAAACCCACCAGTGTCCACATGAGCGCTTTGCCACGGGACATAGGCTTACTATCCAGCGTCTCTGCAACTTCTTTTACCAGTGGATCATCCACTTGACTGCGAGAGCGAACGATACTCACGCCAATAAAGAGCGCTAGCGCGACCAGCAATATCAGAGCCTCCCAGCGTGAAATCCATCCATCAAACAGCATGACACCGGTTAAAAGCATGACGGCAATTAATAACGGCATCTCTTTACGAATGACGTCTGAATGCACTGCCAATGGCGCGATAAGCGCTACAAAACCCAACACTAGACCGATATTGGCAATATTTGAGCCATACGCATTACCTACCGCTAAACCGGGGTTTCCCTGCAAAGCGGCCAGCACCGACACGGTCATTTCAGGCGCAGACGTCCCAAAGCCGATCACAAGCATGCCAATCAGCAGTGGAGAAAGCCCAAGCCAGCGTGATGTGGCTGCGGCACCATCAATAAATTTCTCGGCACTCCAAATAAGTAGGATCAACCCCACCAACACCGCTAGATAAGCAAGCAACATTTCAGTTCCTTAATGTCGTAATGTTAGGCACTATCGCGGATGCATCCTTGTCCAACGCTACACGTCCGTCAAGTAGAGTTTATTCATCTGTTTGACAGCCCGGCACACCATCGTATTAGCTTTAACTACTTAATGCATTGAGAGTTCCTGTTGACCCACAGCCCTTTAAAAAGACGCCCGTTGCCGGTTAATACGCCGCTCGTCGACCGTTCGCCGCCTGAAATACGCGTTCAGCGTAGGCGATTGCGCGCCTGCCATGAGTGTGACTGGGTGTCCGCCCTTCCACCCCTTAAGTCTGGCGAGAAAGCCACTTGCCCGCGCTGCTCTCATGTACTGGTGAAGCGTAACCGTTATCCTGCCCAGCGCAGCATGGCATTAGCACTCGCTTCACTTATTGCCCTGCTCATCGCGATATCGTTTCCTTTTGTCAGCTTTAACTTAGGAGGCGTGGGCAATCGCATTGAACTCTCACAGACCGCGACGACATTGATCACCTTTCATCAACCCGTTGTCGCCATTGCGGTCATCATGACGATTGTCGTGCTACCAGCGATTTATTTGGTGGGTGTCATTTGGCTTCAATATGGGCTTTTACGCGCCAAGCCCATGCCCTTCAGCCGAGATATAGCGCGCTCTCTCACCCACTTAACCCCTTGGATGATGGCTGATGTCTTCATCATCGGCGCGCTAGTGAGCCTTATTAAAATCGCGGGCATGGCGCAGATTGAGCTGGGTATCTCTTTTTGGTCGTTCTGCATTTTTGCAGTGTTATTACTCAAGACGTCACAGTCCCTTGACGCCGACTGGATGTGGTTCTCGCTGGAGGGTGAACCCCTTGCGCCTGAGGGAACAAAAACCGGCACCACTGGCGCAAGTCAAGGCGTCACCGGGTGCCCTACCTGTGGCTTAGTCAATCGGCTTTCCTCGCCAAGCAAGAGCCGCTGTATGCGCTGCCATGAGAAGCTCCATCAGCGCTTACCTCACAGCTTACAGCGCACCTGGGCACTGCTTTTTGCCGCCACCATTATGTATATCCCCGCTAACGTCTACCCCATCATGACCACCACCAGTCTAGGGCACACAACGCCATCCACCATTATTGGCGGGGTGGTGCAGTTGCTACAAATGGGCTCCTGGCCGGTGGCCGCGGTTATCTTTATTGCAAGCGTCATTGTGCCGGTAGGTAAGCTAGTGGCCTTGGCGTGGCTCTGCCTTGTGATAAAGCGCAGCAACGAACTAAACGCCCAAAGCCGTACCAGGCTTTACAGGCTGACCGAGTTTATCGGCCGCTGGTCAATGGTCGATGTGTTTGTCGTCGCCATCTTAGTTGCCCTCATAAGGGCAGGCTCATTAATGTCGATTACTCCCGGACCAGCTGCATTAGCATTTGGAGCCGTGGTAGTGTTCACCATGTTAGCGGCCATAACTTTTGACCCACGCCTGATCTGGGACGCCCCACCACCACGCTCTGATCGCCGTAAAACGGCCACCAAGGAACCTGTTGATGGCTAATGATTCAACTCCGCAACAAAAACCAACACCTTCAGAAGAGAATAACCTGCACAGAGCGAAGTCTTCGCCTCAAACCAGGCTTTCGCCTATCTGGATTGTGCCCATTGTCGCCGTGATTATTGGCATGTGGCTGGTATACGACAACTACTCAAGCCGCGGCACGCTGGTCACGCTCAATATGGAAAATGCCGAAGGCATTGAGGCGGGCAGCACATTAATCCGTAGCCGTAACGTTGAAATAGGCCGTGTACAGAGTGTGCGATTATCCGACGACCTTTCTCACGCGGTACTGACTGCTCGTATTCAGCCTGAAGCCGAGGCGATGCTTCGTGAAGATAGCCGTTTTTGGGTCGTCAAACCGCGCATCGGGCGAGAAGGCATCAGTGGCCTTGGCACCGTGCTTTCGGGTGCTTATATTCAACTTGAGCCAGGCAGGTCGGAAGAGCCACGCCGGGAGTTTCAGGTCAGCGACGTTCCACCGGTCGCGCCTGCAGGCCAAGCGGGCCTGCAAATCCGCTTAGTCAGCCAATTGGGCAATTCACTGCGCGTAGGCGACCCAGTCTCTTTCCAAGGTTATACCGTAGGTCGTGTTGAAGACACCCGCTTTGAGCCTGAATCTCGCACCATGCATCATCAGGTCTTCATAGAAGAGCCCTATGCGCAGCTTGTAACGGACAGCACCCGATTTTGGACATCCAGTGGCGTTGATTTTCGATTAGATGCCGACGGCGTGCGTGTCAATGTGGAGTCCCTCGAAGCACTCTTGGGGGGTGGAGTTACCTTCGGCGTTCCCGAAGACCTCCCCATGGGCCGCCCTGTAGAAGCCAATGCCAGTTTTAGCCTCTATGTGGATGAGGACAGCGCCCGCGAAGGAACCTTTAACCGCTATCTTGAATACGTATTACTGGTTGAGGATACGGTACGTGGTCTCTCTAAGGGAGCACCTGTGGAGTTTCGTGGAGTTCGCTTGGGCACCGTTGCCGCAGTTCCCTGGAATTTTACTGCTCCACAACCCGATTCAAGAGCCCAATTTGCCATTCCCGTACTCATCCGTATTGAACCGCAACGGCTAGGGATTGAAAACGAAGATATCGATTTAGAAATGTGGGAAGAACGCTTTCAACGTATGTTCGGCATGGGTCTGCGCGCTTCATTAAAAAATGGCAATTTGCTGACGGGTGCTCTCTTTGTGGATCTTAATTTCCAGCGTGATTTAGCAAACCAGTATTTGGCAGAGTCTTTCTCAGAGCGCACTGTTTTCCCTACGGTGGCAGGCGGGTTTGCCCAAATCCAAGCCCAGGTGACCAATTTGCTGGATAAACTTAATGGATTAGAGGTAGAGCCGTTACTCGCTGGCCTGGATCGCAACCTGCAAGCCTCCGAAAGCGTGCTCAACGAGGTGCGTGAGGTTAGCGCGTCCATGAACCAACTGTTAAATGATCCAGATACTCAAGCCATTGGTGGCAACCTTAACGCTACGCTTGATGAGCTACGCAGCACGCTACAAGGCGTTTCACCCTCATCGCCCGCCTATCAAGAGCTAACCACCGCGATCCAACGCTTAGACCGTTTAATGCGTGACTTACAGCCACTCACCCGAACCTTAAATGAAAACCCAAGGGCGTTGCTGTTCGATAACCTGGATACCCAGGACCCAATACCCCGTGCTCCACGCTAACAAGGAGTTATCATGCGCTATCTAGCGAACATTTTACCGTTGCTTAGCCTAAGCCTTTTGCTCTCGGCTTGTGCAAGCAGCGTTACCCCACCCGCACGTTACATGCTACCCAGCAGCCCGGCGGTAGACGCCCCTGCCCAGCCTCAAGGCACACTGCACGTACGCTCGCTGCGGCTAGCGCATTATTTAGATGTCGACGGTATTGTGATGCAGTTAGATGACATTACCCTTAATGAAGCGCGGGAGCATCAATGGGCAGAAAGCCTCGCCCGCCAGCTAGAGCGCACTCTACGGGCACATTTGGCGCATGAACTCCCCACGACCCAGGTCGTCCGAGAGGAGAGCAATGCATCCAACGCTCTCACGTTGCAACTGGAAATTGACCAGTTCCAAGGCAGGTACGATGGTGTTGCGGTAGCCAGTGGCCAGTGGCAACTCAGAACCGCCAGCAATGAGTTGCTGGCATTGAAGAGCTTTACCGCTAAGACAGAGCTCAATGAAGATGGCTACCCAGCACTCGTTCGCGCGCTCAGCACCAGCTGGGCCAACAGTGCCGCTCAGATTGCGAACCAGCTTCTCCAAGGCAACTATTTTGAATAGCGTCCCAAACGTCCTTTAAATGTGCAAATGCATAACCTTTATTTGGTTTTTTAAAAAACGTTCTTAAACTGAGACTCAGGCTACTTAAAAGACCCGAACAAGGATGCGTTATGAATAGTGACGACAACACCTTTGACGTTGAGGCGCTTTGCAACCATCTTGCCAACATGACGCACTCTCTTGAGGCATGGCTTGGAGGTGACTTGTCACTCTCGTTACTAGAAAAAGCCCAACACAGCCACGAGGCACTCACTGACGTGCTAGCTACTCAAGGAGTGTCGACTGAGACCATCGAGGTCCTGGAGCGTATCGAACGATTCATTGCTGAACAGGCTCTTGAAATATACAGCGCGCCCAGCTTTGCCCAGCAGCAAGCACGTATTCTCGAAAACTTTACCGGCCCACTAATGACACTAGACGGCATTGGGCCTGCCACGGCGACACAGCTGTTTGACGCGGGCATAGCACACCCCAACCAACTCTTTGAGCTTAGCGCCGATGAAGTAGCCTCGCTGCCACTGCCTGCCGCCAGCCATGCGCGGGTTACCAGCCTTTATACGCAACACGTTAACCACCAATAACCGCGTTGAAAGGCACCGTCAGCTAGCAATCGTGATACACTGTAGCGGTGTATCACCGTTATTTTTCAGCACTACCCCGTCACTTCCGAACAAGGCTTTGTCATACGTGCTTGCCTTTTACGGCTAATAAATGTCCATCGCGGCTGCGCACTTTATCTGGCAAACTTCGCTGCCGCGACGGTGTATCATCCTCGCTTTTTGAACATTACGCTTAGCAAACCGCCGCCTATCGGTGTGACTTGCTAGGTGATTGCGGAGAACGCATGAGCTTTTCTGAACTTGGTCTGCACGACGATTTACTGCGCGCCGTTACCGCGCAAGGCTATACCCAGCCAACCCCTATTCAATTAAAGGCTATCCCCGTTGTGCTGGAGGGGCGTGACCTACTCGCCAGCGCCCAAACCGGCACAGGTAAGACAGCTGGTTTTACGCTACCTATGCTGCAGCGGCTGGCTAACGGCAAACGCCCTGCCAAGCGCCAAGTAAGAGCTCTTGTCCTCACTCCCACCCGAGAGTTAGCCGCCCAGGTAGGTGAAAGCGTTTCCGCTTACGGCCAACACCTTGCGCTGCGCTCTCATATTATTTTTGGCGGCGTCGGTCAGCAGCCCCAAGTAGATGCCTTGAAAGCGGGCTTGGATGTTTTGGTTGCCACACCCGGCAGACTGCTGGACCTTCATCAGCAAGGCCATGTCGATTTGTCGGCGGTTGAAATCCTGGTTCTCGATGAAGCCGATCGTATGCTCGACATGGGCTTTATTCATGACATTAAACGGATACTGCGCTTAGTGCCTAAGAAGCGTCAAAATCTGCTGTTTTCTGCGACGTTTTCTAATGAAATTCAAGCGCTCGCCCAGCAACTACTGGACAACCCCGCGCTAATTGAGGTTGCACCACGCAACACCACTGCCGAAAGAATAGAGCAAGCCATTTACCGCGTTGATCGCGATAAAAAGCGTGAACTGCTCGCCCATTTGATTCAACAGCATAACTGGTTCCAGGTGTTGGTGTTTACACGTACCAAGCATGGTGCGAACCGCTTAGCAGAACAGCTCTCAAAGCAAGACATTCCTGCGATGGCCATCCATGGTAATAAGAGCCAGGGCGCTAGGACGCGGGCATTGGGCGCTTTCAAAAGCGGGGATCTGCAAGTGTTAGTGGCTACCGATATCGCCGCACGCGGGCTGGATATCAATGAACTTCCTCATGTAGTGAACTTTGACCTGCCAAATGTAGCGGAAGACTACGTGCACCGCATTGGTCGCACGGGACGTGCTGGCAGCAATGGTGAAGCCATATCATTGGTCTGTGTTGACGAGCATGGCTTGCTTAGCGGCATCGAACGATTAATCAAGCAGACACTTCCCAAGCGTATCGAGCCCGGTTTCGAACCTGACCCCAATGCGAAACCTGAACCCATAGAAAACGGTCGCCGTGGCCAGCGACAACCCCGCGCTAAGCGTAAGTCCGAAGGTCACTCTGCGCCGTCAGGCGGCGAACGCCGTCGCGCCCGCCGCTAGCCTGCCGAGAAGGAATATGCGATGGTTAGCGCCTTGCATATTCCGGCATTACCGCTGAATTGATTCATGGAGTGATTATGGCGTCGAAGCAACTAATTAATGAATACCGTCAGTGGCTTGCCTTTCAGCATCAAGAGCAGTTGAGTCGTGAACATCAGGGTATATCACAGCGCCTGGAAGATGCGCGTGCGTCTTCGGGACAAGTGCTTCAAGCCTATCGCAGCATGGCTGAAAAGGCATCGATAGAAGGCGCCTGCTATCGCACGCTTTTTTTACGCGAGCGCGACAGCAATGACGCGCTACCCTGCGAAGGCTGGCTCTTCGTACGGCGTGTACTGAGCGAAGGCAACAGCACGCGAGTGCGCGTGACCCTGCTTGAAACGTTTACCCTTGAAGAAGGCATTATCGCTCCTGGCGATAAACCGGCACGCAAGCTCACCCTCGAAATCTATGATAAATTAGATATCAATAAAGGAATGCGCACCCAGGTTCGGGTAGATTGTTTGGATACTCCTCAGGACTATCACTTCATTACTCTACTTGATGCCGTGCGTGGTGATTTACGTCCACACCTTCAATAAGCACTCTCTATGGTCTCTCGTCGTGCGCTAACGTTCATCTTACTGATGTTCGTAGTAGGGCTTAATTTACGCCCTGCTATGTCGTCGGTTGCCCCGCTGCTAAACCGCTTACAAGAAACCGCCGGTTTAACACCGGTGGCGGCCGGCATCCTCACCACGTTACCGGTGCTTTTTTTGGGCCTATCGGCCCCACTTGCACCGCTATTGGCCCACCGGCTTGGCAGTGAACGCGCGTTAAGCGGTGCGCTATTATTATTAGCCAGTGGACTAATACTGAGGGGCCTACCGCTGCCGGGCAGTTTGTTTATAGGCTCGGCTATGGCTGGCGCCGCCATCGGCATTAGTGGCACGCTGCTGCCCGCCCTAGTGAAACGCGAGCTGCCCGAAAGTGCCGACTTACTCACGGGTCTCTACACCATGGCGCTCTGCTTTGGAGGTGCGTTGGGGGCTGGCCTTAGCGTTCCGCTTATGCAATGGCTAGGCAGCTGGCAGTTGAGTTTAATGAGCTGGTCACTGTTGGCGCTTGTAGCACTTCTTCTTTGGATCGTAAAAGCTCCCAAAGCCGAGCATTCAGAACAACCCACCGCATCAAACGCACCGCTCTTACATTTACTACGCAAACCGCTGACGTGGCACGTTATGCTATTTATGGGTATCCAGTCCTCAATGGCCTATATCGTGTTCGGCTGGCTGCCCACCTTATTGGTATACCGCGGCTATAGTGAAGCGGCGGCGGGCTGGACAATGTCTATTTCCATTATGTGTCAGTTAGGTGCTGCCCTTGCCGCCCCTTGGCTAGCACGCCTGGGTAAGGACCAACGCCCCACGCTGCTATTGGTGCTTTTCAGCACAGCACTTGGCCTATGGATGCTGCTCATCGCACCGCTGGTCTGGAAGTGGCCCGGCGCAGCACTACTGGGTATAGGCCAAGGCGGCAGCTTCAGCTTAGCGCTTAGCCTTTTGGTATTGAGAACCGCTACTTCCCGTTTAGCCGGACAGCTATCAGGCCTCGTTCAAGGTGGCGGTTACACCCTTGCAGCCCTTGGGCCATTTGGCGTGGGTTTGATGCTCCAAGCAGGGGCCAACATTGCTGACATTGCCTGGCTACTTATTTTATTGATTGCAGTCTGCTGCGGCTTTGCGCTGCTCGCCGGCCGTAGACGTCAACTCGACGATCAATCGGGCGAACTGTTAGTACATAACAACTAAATGACTCACTATGCTAACCAA